>CALHGQ010000284.1 GCA_938030175.1 uncultured bacterium
GGAGCCAACACCTGGCTCTGGGAAAGCGCGAGGGCCAGGGCCGACCCACTCCACGGAGTCCTGCCCCCCCCTGGGATTTGTCGTCGTCGATTTGCGCGGTCAAGCGTACTGGGCCCGTGCAGACTCTCATTCACCTCGTAGCCTTCGGGTTCGCCGGTCCTTACGTGGCGCCGACTCTCAACTCCCTTGCCGGGGAGCCCGCCCTCGCGCAGTCCAATCTTGTCGGGTCTCCTCCCATTGAGTCAATGTGGCAACGCCGACAGGACGCCAATCCGTTGCAGGGTTCCCGCCTAGGCCAGGCTGTGCTCGCTATCGCAGATCTCAACGGCGATGGCATCCGGGAGGTGGCCGTGGGTGCGCCCGTGCAAACGCTCCTGGGGCGCTTCGGAGCTGGCGTGGTGGTCATTCTGGATGGAGCCCACGGAGAAGTGGTGGGCCACTGGATGCCGGGGCCTCGTGCTGGCATCGGGCATACCTTGGCCCCGGCTCCCGACGTGGACGGGGATGGCATGGAGGATGTCCTTGTCGGATTCGAGGGGCTGCCCGTGACGGAGGTTCGATCGGCAGACGGGGGCGCGATCCTTGGGGTCATCCCTGTGACGTCGACATTCGTCTTCGCGACGGGCGACGTGGACGGGGATGGAAGCGGTGACTTCCTCGTGCCGACGGGTGATCCATGGCGCGTGTATTCGAGCAAGCTTGGGGAATCGTCCGAGCCGCTGCTCCGCCTTCCTGCTCCAGCGGACGGCACCTTCGTTTCACTGAACGGGTTAGAAAAAGGCGGTGAACGGGACGGTTTCGCCGGTGGACTCATGGTGAAGGAGACGACCGTGGCGGTCCAGAGCATCGAGGGCCCGACGCTTCGCTACGCAGTCGGCGGCGCGAGCTGGCTCGCGGACGTAGAGGGCCAGGTGGCCCAGGCGGCGGTCGCGGGCAACACGCTGGCGCTCCAGGTCTGGCATCCGCCGGGCAAGCCCCAGGTCTCGCTCGTGCAAATCACAGACAGCGCCGTCGCGCCCCCCATCCCGGTCCCCTCGCCCTTCGGCAACCAAGGGAGTCGCCGACTACCCTTCGGCTACGAGATGTGCTCGGGGGACGACCTCGATGGCGACTTAGCTCGTGACTTTGTGATCGCATCGCAGGGCACGCCCTTCATTGCGGGAGCGGCCGCCATTTCCTCCGCAGACGGATCGCTGCTCTGGCAAGCGTCGTGGATGGACGCAGGCGCCACGAGTCGTGTGGCACTAGAGGCCTTCGATGATGTGGACGGCGACGGAGTCGGCGACATCTTGGCGGGCACGTCCGACGCCTTCTGGCACGGGCGTGTGCGCGCCCACGGAAGTGTGCGCCTCCTGTCCGGCGCGACGGGCAGAGAGCTCTGGGTCCTGAAGGAGAGCGCGTCCGGGCTGAGGGACCCCTTCGAGTTGGCCACCGTGGATCAACATCGGCTTGTGATCCTGACCGGTAAGGCGTCACGTCTAAAGGATCAGATCGCGCGGATCGAGCTGGACCTAGCAGGGGCTACGCTGCGCAAGGTGCTGGTGCTCGTGGCGAAAGAGGACTCCGTTGAGGTCCTCTTCGGCGAGCTTCCCTTCGAGCTGCCCCGTTCGTATCTGCAAGATCGCTTCGAGCTGTCGGCCCTCGACTTCGAGGTGACCCTCGTGGGCCTCGACGGCAAGCCAAAGGCTTACCTCTACCAGGAGGCGGAACCGTCCTACCTCTGGCGTCTCTTCGAGGACGGGCAGTAGCCCAGGGTCACTCGAAGAGGTCGGGCCAAACCGTTGCAGGGCCGGAGCTGCTTCCCTGGCTCCTTCGACTAGCTCGCAGGAGAAACGTATGCGTGACAGCGATCGCGCCGCCACGCACTCCAGCCTAAAGGGCTCTGCCCAGTCCCGATCCCGGGGCTAGCGGGCGTAGAGGGAGAGGCAGTTCTTGAACGCTCCGATGCCGGCGAAGGTCGTTCCCGTCGAGGTCAGACCAGCGACCCAATCCTGGCTGACGGCGATCGGTCCGCCGGCCCCGCGGATCGTGCCCACGAGCCCGTAGTCACCACCAGGCCCCGTCTGAGCGTATGCGGTCATGCCGCTGCTACCCGCCTGGGAGATCCAAACGCGGTCGCCTTGGATCTCTACGTCCTCAATGTTCCGTCGATCGAGACCCGGGCTGGTCGCTCCCGGGAGCTCCAGGAGCGCGACAGGGGCCCAACCCGTACCGGCGACCGGGTTCCGGGAGTACATGAGGACCACGTGCTGCTGGAACGAGCTGCCCAAGTCCCGCGTGACGGCGATTCGATCACCCTTGATCGCAACAGCGGCGGTGGACGGCTCGGCGTCCGCGAAGACTTCGGGGAGACTTGCCTGCAGGGTCCAGCCTTGCCCGGGAACGTCCTCGATGACGAGGGTTCCCATGAACGAATCCGCGGTCACACGAACCACGATGAGCCTGCCGTCCAGGGCGATGCCCGTCGGCCGCTCGGGCGCGATCGCGTTGGAAACGCCGATGGGAAGCGTTTCATCGATCGCAAGCTTGCCGCTCGGATCGCGGACGATCAGATCGACGAACACGTCTCCGGGCTCCGTCACGCTCAACGCGGCCCACCGCCGCCCGTCGAAGACCAAGTTCTGGCCCTCCGCGACCGTCGTACCGGTGAGTGCCAGTCGGGACTCAGCCCAGTTGTCGCTGAGGTCTTTGCGCCACTCCACCAGAATGGCACCTGCGCCGGGTGCGCCCGCCGCAACGGCCTGGATGCCGCGGGCGCCGGCCGTCAGACCCTCGAACCTCACCGATGGATCAGAGAGCAGAGGCGTTCCAACGACGGAGTCGATGGAGGGGGGCTGGCTATTCGCGACGAGCGGCCCTCGGACATCGATGGAATGGAATCCGTTCGTGGCGCGCTGAAGCACGTAGGTGAGCTGTCCATCGATGGCCACAAGCTCTGCGCGCAGCCCGGCGTTGTCGATGGAAAGGGGCGAGACCTGGCAGTCCTGGGGTTGGACCGGTGCAAGGACGGAAAGCGACACGAGAAGTAGTGGTGCGAGCATGGGTGAAACTCCGTGTGTGGGAAGGCGAGCGGAAGTACGACGTCGCAACTCCGTAGAGGAGCGCGAACACTGCGAGATGCACCGGGGGGGGATGCCGCGCGACCAAACCTGGCGACGGCAAAGGGGACTAGTGACCTGGCACCTTCGGAGCTTCGAGTTCTCTTCGCAGAGTTGCCGAATTCCCCCGGCACCCCCCATCGGTCTCGATTCGTTACACCGGCAGCCGTCCGGGTTCCAGCCTTCCAAGGAACGAGTCAACGCGCCCGAACGGCCATGCCGGCTCTCCTTCGCAACGGAGTCCGCACCGAGCCAGCTTCGTCCTCGTCGCTCGCGGCAAGGGCGGCTGTGCAACTTCCTAACCGACGCCGCCGTCCCTCGCGAGGGAGCGAGTGAAAGAGAGAGTCTCTACCGACTCGAGCACTACCACGCCGCCACCAAGCGTTGGTGCGCCGCGCTCATCCACATCAACGGAAAGTGACGGCGACCGCGTCTGAGAGGTTGCTCGTTGGAAGCCCTCCCTCGTTGTCGCGGAACCAGTACTGGAAGATCTGCGTCGTGTTCGCCACCGCCGCCATTCCGTTCGGCAGTGCGGTCAGGTCGGCGGAGAACGAGAAAGTGTTCTGCACGATCGAGATCGAGTCCCCGTAGCGGTACACGGTGGGCGCGATGCAGAGCTCGCCGCTTCCTACGGGGACCGATCCCGCCGTGTCCCCCATCAAATAGAGCCCCACAGTCGTCCCTGGCAGACCGGACGTGACGAGGCGGAGGTCGTTGTCACTGACGAGCGAAGTCCCCAGGAGATCGAGCGTCGCCTTTGTACCGCCTGAGTTCGGCATGCCGTCACAGACGCGCTCGAATCCTTCCCCATCGTTCTGGCCGGTCAGGATGAGGTCATAGATGTTGTTGGTCGTAGCGACACCGTTGTCGAAGACGCGTTCCCAAGCGCTCGACGCTTCGTCGTACCGGTAGAGGTCCCCGGGGAAGAGCGTCGACGCGTAGTACTCGTCAGAGCTCGTTCGGACAAACGACGAGAAGTTGAGGCTCGGAAGCGCTGGCACGGTCGACGATCTGAAGGCTCCTGTCACAGGGTCGACTTCGATCGAGGGGCTCCCCGCGGTGCCGTTACCGGGAATCTGCGGATAGCCGCGCGCATCCAAATCGAGCGGCGGGAACAGCGGGTTGCTCTCGTCGATACTGGCCTGCAGCGGCGTGGAGACC
>CALHGQ010000285.1 GCA_938030175.1 uncultured bacterium
TCTCGTCGCCCATCGTGCTCCACGCGAGCTACGCGATCGAGCCAGCGTTCGAAAGCGACGTGCGGGTGAACGGCGTCGCTACCGGCGACCTGGATCCGAACGCGCCCGGCGACGAGATCGTCGCCGTGGATCGTCTCGGACGTATCCATGTGATCACCCGTGAAGCGAAGGGGTTCCGAAGCGACATGGTGGCCACCACCGGCGGTGAGCTGGTCCAGGTGGCTGTGGGCGATCTCCTTCCTTCGGTGCCTGGCGACGAGTTCGTTGCGGTGGGGGCCTACACGGGAACGGAGGACGACGAAGGCCCGGGCGTCGTGCGCATCTTCCACCGCGGCCCTGACCGGAACTGGATCGAAACGAACTACGCGGCGCCCTCCCTCGTGCACGCCGTGGCGATCGGTCCGATTGGGAGCGGCGCGCCAGCCTCCGTGGTCTGCGCCGGGTTCTTTGAGCAGGCGCTGGTAGGCAGCATGCGCGCCGACGCTGGGGGGAAGGTCTCTCTGGGCATGGGAGCCCTTGACTTGCCCCAGGTCGGCAACGCCAAGGGGGTCGCGATGACCGGCGACGGCTTCGTCTTGGCCTGCGACGATGGCCACACGGTCGAGTTTGTTCTGACGTCTGAAGGCTACTCCCATCGAAGCCCCGTGGCCCACGGCAGTCCGCTCGCGCGGATCGCCTACGACCCCGAAGTGGGCGTCCTCCTGTGCGACAACGACGGCTTCCTGCGCGTCTTCCCGCTGGGTGATCGTCCGTCATCCAAGATCCTCGAGCGTGCCAAGCAGCGACTGCGCGGCACCGTCCTTGTGGACATCGACCCGAACAACCCTGGAAAGGAAGCCTGCTCGGCTGGCTACGATGGCCTGGTTCGCGTGATTGGCCTCAACCGAGTGGAAGAGAAGCAGCTCGATCTCCCCGGCCAACCCGTGACGCGGGGCTGGGACGGCGACCTGCACTACGTGGCCCGTGACAGCGCCAAGCTGCATCACCTGGCCGCTGCCACCATCGAGGGCTACGGAACGTGCCTCGTTTCTTGTGGGTACTCCGGCGACGTGCTTTTGATCTACGCCCAAGCGCCGTAGGCTCTTCCCTTCGTGACGGAACAAAACGAGCCTCCCGGTCCTAGTGACGACGCCGCAGATCCGAGCTCGCCCTCGTTCGGTGCGCCGGTGCGGCGAGACGTGTATGCAGGGCTTGCAGATCTCGGCGTTTCCGGGGCGCAGTTCGGCGGGCCGCCGCTGATCCTTGGGCATCGCGGAGCGCCCCGCGAAGCTCCGGAGAACACGCTGGCGAGCTTGCGGCGGGCTTTGGAGCTCGGCCTCGACGGCGTGGAGTACGACGTACGCGCCTGCGCCAGCGGCGACCCTGTCATCTTCCACGACGCGACGCTGCGCCGGACCACCGGTGCGCCGGGGATGATCGGCGACGTGGACCTGCGAGAGCTCTATGGGCTCGACGCCGGTGGCTGGTTTTCGAAGCGCTTCTACGGAGAGCAGATTCCGATCCTGGACGAGGTGCTTGGGCTTTCGTCGGAGCGCCGCGGCGAGCCTCCGTTTCACATGATCGAGCTGAAGGAGCCGGGACTCGTGGAGCCCCTCGCTCAGCTGCTTGAGGAGCGTCGCCCTAAGGTCGCGTGCCGCGTCGCGAGCTTTCGTCGCGACGTCGTGCTGGAGGCCAGGGATCTCGGGCTGCCGTCGATGCTGCTGGGGATCCTGGCCAACGAGGACGACCGCCGCTTCGTGCGCGACGAGCGCATCGCGGCATACAGCGTAGGCCCAGGGGGCTGGCGCACCGAGGCGGGGTCTGCCGACTGGTCCTTCACCGAATGTTGGGCCTGGGCCATCGACGATCCGGTTGAGCTCCTGGAGCTTTGCCGCCGTCCGCTGTTCGGGCTCAACACGAACGAACCCCATCGCGCCCTCGCCGCCCGCGCCCTCGCGAGGATGCAGCCGGACGCGGACCATGTGTACCCCGTTACGGCACCGGAGCTCTTCGTCGAGCCAGAGACGCTCGCTTCGCCGGAGCGCGGCGAGTGGTTCGGGTCCTGGGAGACGAGCGCGGAGGTCACGAACCCCTTTCCGTTTTCCGTCACCGTGCGGGCCTCGATCTTTGTGCCCCAGGGCGCGTTCGATATCGAGGGGCTTCCGCGTGCGTTTGACTTGGAGCCCCACGAGACATGCTCCGTCGACTTCCGTATCAGCGGCGGCGCGCGCAGCCCGGGGCCCGATCCATTGCTTGGGGTGCTCCTCGGCTGGAAGGAGGGGAGCTTCGTTTCCCACGGCGAGCTGCAGTCTGGTGGACAGCTACTCTTGGACGTGCCGCTCACGCGCCGACGCGTGGCCACCGCCGACGGGATGGCGCGACGCTTGACGACCCTCCGGGAGCGGCCGGGCAGCCGCGCCGCCACGATTACGATTCGGCGCATGGGCGGGGAGCTGCACGTGCGCTTGGAGAACCCTGGTTCGCTCCATGAGGGCCACCTCGTCGCGCGCCTTGGGAGCGAAGTGGCACGTGGGGGGCAGGGGCTTCGGTTGCGTCTCCCTAAGTGGTTCGACGATGTACCGGTGGGCGTGCCGTTCTCGTGTGGTGTGGAGGGCAAGGACGCCCAGGGTGAACCAGCTTTGCTGCGCTGGGCCGGCGGGCTGCCCGGGGGGCTCGGGCACGGCAAGCCGGGGCTGCTTGTGCCGCTGATGCGGGGCTAGAGCGTTCCGCTTTGGGACGTCTCATTCGGGGGCCGTTTCGGCGCATGCCGCGACGCTGCTCGCTTTGAGAGCGGACGCCTCGGTCGCGGGATTCGTTTAGCTCCTGCTCGCTCGCCTGTCGATGGGAGTTCCTTAGTGGCGCGTCCCCGAGGGCAATGGGGGCGCCGACAGGAACTGAACTTGTTCGGTCCATGGCTGGACCATCAAGAGGGGAATCAACAAGCATGAGTGAGAACAAGGCGGCGCTGATGGCGCTGGTGAAGGGCGTAGTCGCGCTCTCCGAAACGACGCGAGCGATGGCAGCCTCCGGTGAGCCGGACGACATTCAGCTGGCGGGCATGAGGGCCAAGACGGCGCAGATCGCTGCTGCCCTCAAGGAGCTGGAGAACAGCGCGGCCTCGGTGGTGAGCCACGGCGAAGTGCTTGAGCCGATGGCGACATCGGCCTCCTCGGCGCCGACGCTAGAGGTCTCGAGCCTCGACGATCTCTTCGACTAAGGGCCTGATTCGGGGCTTCGTGCCAGGGGGGGCGTGCCAGGGGGCCGCGCCAGTGGCTCCAGCCCCATTCGCGCCGTAGCGAGGCGTCCGAGCGAGCCGTGCGGAGTGGCCCTTTCGTCAAGGGCCTCGCAGCGCAGCTCGATGGGGGGGCGAAGCGATGACGCGAGCCTCGGAATCGTACGGCGCGCGTTGATGGGTTTGGGTCAAGGCGAGGCGGCCGCGGCGTCGAAGTCTTCCGGGTGCGCGATGTGTCGCGCCTCTTCCCATGTGGCCCTATCTCGCCTTTCTACTCCTGTTCAGCGTGACCATGCTGTTTGGGGTCTGGGCCAAGGAACGCGCGCGGATCGTCTTCCAAGAACATGTGAGCGGGGGCCTGAAGGAGCCCATGACCGGAGCGCTGGCCGCTGATGCTATCTGTCGTGCGGCCCATGCCGGAGTGATGGTTCAGTCCGGGGGGCGCTACCTGTCGCTCCACTACGATCCAAGTTCGAGAACGCTCTCCCTCGACCCGTTCACCTATGACGGGCCTTCGATCACGTCGATTGGGAAGGGCATCTACGAAGCGGGTCACGTACTCCAGCAGCGCCAGTGCTATCGCTGGTTCCGACTGCGCCCTGGGACTGTGCCGTACAACCACTTCGCGGCGAGGAAGTTCGGACTTATCTGCCTCGCAGGGATCATCCTCCAGCTCGTGTCGCTCCGAGCAATGGGGGACTCCCACTACGTTTCTGGTGGGGGGCTCGATAGGTTCTCCGAGGGCGTCGCGTCCGTGTCTGGGTTTCTGGCTGATGGAGCGTTCCTTGCCGCTGCCCTGGTCTTTCTGTTGGTCTTGGCTGCACAGCTAGCCGCGCTTTGGGTGGGAATCGATGCGTCGAAGAGAGCGGCGGCCACCCTGGCGAGGGCTGACTTCAGCACCTCGGCATCGGAGCGCGAAGATCTGACCAGAGTGATCCGGGCCGCGCCTTGGGCGTATGTTGGAACGGCGCTGACGGCACTCATGGGAATACCCAACCGGCAGGCAATGGAGCCTTCGATCGAGGTGAATCCTCGAAGCAGCGTCGTTCACTTCGACTTCTACTTCTAGCCAAGCCGTTCTTGCCGCGGCAGCGTTGGGGGTGTTGGACGAGCGTCGACCGTCGCCGCGATGACCGAGCAGTGGGTCGCGCTCCGGGTAAGCCTCTACCGCTTGCATGGTGCACAGGTTTGAGACTCCAAGGGCGGAGTTGGCCAGCCACAGCGCTCAGGCTGAGTGGTGAAGGGCAAGTCATGCCATAGGGGTGGCGGATGCGTAGGGCGCCGTTCATTATCGGGCCCCACTTGCTCGCTATTCAGCCCTCAGTTCTTCCATGATTCCCGCCCCTCGCACTTTCGTCGCTGCTTTCCTTCTCTGCGCCGGAGCGCCCGTCGCGCTCGCACAGTTTTCGCCCCCAGAGGCCATCAGCGACCCGGGTCAGATCGGTGCCCCTGACGCCGTCGACGTGGACGGTGACGGTATCGTCGATTTGCTCGCGATCAGGGAGCGGCCGTCGCAGGCCGGAGAGCTCCTCTTCATGAGGGGGCTGGGTGGCGGCCTTTTGGAGAGCCCCCTCGTCGTTGGGACCACGAGTGATCGGCCTCTTCAGGTGCGCGCGGCCGAACTGAACTCCGACGGCGCACTCGACGTGGTCGTGACCACCCAAGGAGGCGTCGTGCGATTCCTGCAGCAACCGGGCGGTGGATTCGGAGCGGGTGAGTCGCTCACTAGCGCATATGCCATCGGACTCGGCGTGGCGGACGTGGATCTCGACGGGACCGTAGACATTCTGGAGGGCGCCCAATTCAACTCGGGGCAACCCTCAAGAGTGCATCTGTCCAATGGAGTCGGCGGCTATACCACCATCGACCTCACGGGCTCCGTTGGCGAGAGCACCCGGACGCTGGCCGCCAGCGACGTGGATGGCGACGGCGACATGGACCTGATTCGTTCGACTGTGGACGCCACCTACCTGCACACGAACGATGGCCAGCTTGGGTTCACGCAGTCGCTGATCTTCGCTTTTGGCCCCAGCTTCGTTTCCGTTGGCGACCTCGACGGCGACGGAGACGACGACATCGCTCGGGCGGGGTTCATTTCTGGAGGGCTTGCCTGGATCGAGAATACTGGCGGAGGGACCTTCGCCCCGGCTCAGTCTGTACTGAATTCCTCGTACTCGTTGTCCTCGCCGGGGATCGCGGATATCGATGGGGACGGCTGGAACGATCTCGTCTTCGCCCAAGATTCGAACGGCGTCCTCCGTTGGTTTCGAAACGATTCTGCAGGAGCGTTTGAACCGGGCACCCTCATTGACGTCAACACCGGCAGCATCTGGCTCGCACCGCCTGCGGACATGGACGGAGACCTTGATCTCGACCTGTTGACATACACGGCCCTCGGCGTGAACGAGGACGTGAACCTGTACCGCAATCTCGGGAGCCAAGGCGTCGCCGTGTGCACGGCGGCGGTGAACTCCACGGGCGCACCCGGGGTGCTGACCTTGACTGGCTCGCGCTCCGTTGGCGACAACGAGCTCATGGCAACGGGAACTGATCTTCCTAGCGGCACCGTCGGCGTGCTTCTTGCTGGGCGTACCCAGGGGCAGTCGACGCCAGCGGGCTCGAGCGGCACTCTTTGTATTGCAGGTACGCTTGAGGTTCTGGGCGGCAGCCAGAGGGTCATCACCGTGGGGCCCGCTGGCACCTTCCGTAGGGCCGTTGACCTGACGAGCTTCCCGGGACCTTCAGGCGGAGTCATCGCCGGTGAGGCGTGGGTCTTCCAAAGCTGGTTCCGTGACGCTTCTCCCTCGGTGACTTCGAACTTCACGGTGGCCGTCGAGGTCGCGTTCGTGATGTAGCGCTCCGGCGGTGCGAGGTTTTGGCACCGCGTGCAGCCGACACCGGTGGTTCCGCGCTACCTCACCGCGACGGCCGCCCAGCGCCCACGCTAGCTACCGGGTTGCGGCGAAGCGTCAGTGGCCTCGGTCTCGCGGCGGACTCGCCGGCGGAGCCCATCCTGAGGCCCGCTCCTCGCGGAAGGCGCTGAGCGCCCGGACGACGAAGCCGACGACTTCTTCGGAATCCATCCAGCCCGCCCCGTCGCGTCCTCGGTTGTAGAACGGGAGTTCGAGGTAGAAGATCGCGCTGGGATCCTTTTCGTCCACGACGTCGCTACCGGGCTCTCCGACCACAAGCCCCATGCTCTCGTGTCGCGACCGGTAGTACCACGGGAATCCATCCACGTGGCCTTCGCCTTGGATCGGGCACTGACCCCCGAAGGTTTCCATGGAGATCCAGTCCGGAACATCGAGCGGAGCCATGGCGCTCTCGTCCCGTAGCCACTCGATGAGATCAGGCAGGCTCTCCGCAGCCAATGACTCCGCCGGTGCCAGTTGCGCGTTCCAACGGATGGCTCTCGCCTTGGCGAAGGCTCGGAGTGGGCCGCGGATCAGCCGCCTGAACCAGGTGTAGCCCAGGCCCTCCTCGAGCTTCCGTGCAAAGCGAACCTTGGCAGCAAATGGGGACTGAGAGGGTGTCTTATCAGTTGGCATGGTGACAGGCGACGGCTGCGCTGATCTTTGGCTCGCGCCAGAGTGATTTGGCGAGAGACCCTATCGACCCTCTGCGAATATGCGCGGGGGGCTTCTTCTTGCGACGACACCCCAGGGCGCCGGCACTCCCGTCAGCTAGGCGTCGCGAGAGCGGCGAGCCTTGCATCGATCTTGTTGGCCGTGATCGCGCCGTAGTTCGCCGCGCCGAGCCAACCGCTCATGATGATGCCGACTGAACCCGCGTGGTAGAGGCCTTCCACCTGGGACGACAGCTCCATCGAATAGGGGAGGCCTTCGAATTTGGTGCCGAACGAGGTGCCGGTCGGGGCCTCCGTGTAGAACTCGAAGGACCTTGGGGTGGCGGCCTCGACGTGCTCCAGCTTTGCAGCCGTGCCCGGGACGCGTCGCTCGATGTCGGCGACGGTCTCGTCGATCATGCGCTGCTTGTTGGCTTCGTAGGATGCTTCGTCCATGGCGGCCCAATCCTCGAACAGCGCGTTCGTGCTGGAGACGATGACGTAGCGGTCGGGCCGGCCCGCTTCTTGGTCGGAGGGGCGACCTTTCGGGTAGTAGAAGCTGAACGTGCGGCTCTCTCCGTGGAGGTCGCAGAGCGCGGCGCTGTCGAAGGTCGGTCGCGACGAGGTGAAGAACAGGTCGGAGACCCAGGGCAGCGTGGTGCCTTCCTTGAGGCCCATGTAGACCTGGCAGCTCGAGGTGTTGAGGCGGACCTTGCGAAGGCCGTCGATCCAGTCGGCGTCGAAGTGCTGCTCGCCCACGAGCTTCTCAGCGGTGGCCTTGATGCTGGCGTTGGAGAGCACGATCTCTGCGCGGATCTCGCGATCGCCGAGCCTGACGCCGCGGACGCGCCCGTTCTCGACGGTGACCTCGTCCACGCTGGCGCGGTTGAACATGTCCACGCCGTTGCTCTTCAAGATCTCGCGCATGCCCCTGATGAGACCGTCCGTGCCTTCGGTGAAGGTGAACACGCCCTTGGACATAAAGTTCGAGAAGACGATGCCGTAGCTGATCGCCGGATCATCGAGGCTCGACCCGTTCGCGTAGGTGATGGGCTCCATCAGGAGCCGGTGCACGTCGTTGCGGCCCGGGAAGTACGACTCGAACAGCTCGCGCGTGGTGCGCGTGTCGTTGTCGTAGTAGTTCATCCGGCGCAGTTCGTCGTAGAATCCCTCGACCACGACGGGGTCACAACCGAGCACGCTCACGAGCTTGTCGGTGAAGCACTCCCGCGTGAACTTGGTGTCGAAGCTGAACTGGGGGTTGTCGAAGCGGATCCCGTCGAGCTGGACGATGCGGTTCGCTAGCTCGGGCCCGAAGTACTTCCGGGTCGTCTTCTTCATCCCGAACGGGAAGCCGTGCAGCGAGATGTCGAAGACGTGCCCGCCCTTGCGCTTGAACCAGGTGGCGAGGCCGCCGAAGTTGTAGTGCTGCTCTAGCACGCACACGCTGTGCCCGTTGCGGGCCAGGATGTTGGCGGCGGTCAGGCCGCCGAGGCCCGAGCCGATCACGACGACGTCGTAGCGCTCCTTGGCATTCTTGAGGGGGTCGCTCGTGAGCGGCCGCTTGCCGTCGCGGCTGCCCGCGAAGAACTTCTTGGTTCGCTGGGCGCTCGCCCCTGATTCGTTGCCACTCGGTGTCATTGGATTCAAACCCCTACGCGGGTGAGGCCGTGCTGGTTCGCCATGGCGATGCCCGACAGCATCGCGCCGACGATGCCGAGGTAGCCCTGGTCGGTGCCACACAGAAAGAGCCCGTCGATGGACGTGCGTCCGGACCGCTGCTTGTTCGGGGAGCCGTAGACCGCGCCCCCAAGGTGTCCCGTGAACTTTTGGATCGTGCGGGGGGTGAAGCCGTCGACGAATACAGAGTGGGGGCGTGCATCGAACGAGAACGGCGCCGCGACCCCGTGGGCTTTCTCCCAGATGGCCGCCTTCTTGGCCTCGTACTCTTCCTGGCCGTAGCCGGTCCAAAGGTCGTGTCGCGCCAACAGCGTCAGGCGGAAGAGACCCTCGGGGAGGGGCTCCTGGGACTGATAGTTGTCCGGGCAGCAGATCACACCGCTGCGCATGTCGACCGGCTCGCCTTCGGCGGGAGGACCATACACGAGGCGATCCTCGGTGTTGAAGAAGACGATGGTGTCGTCGTGACCCAGGTCGGCGGGGCGCCTGTCGAGAACCGTCAGGTACTCCACGAAAGTGAGCGGGCCCACGTCCTTCGGGGTGACCTCGCCGCCGCCTGGCGTCATGTTCATGGTCTCGACGTAGCCCGCACTGGAGATCACGGTGGACGCCCGCAGCTCGGTGCCGTCGTCGAGCCTGACGCCCTCCGTTTCGCCCTTGGCGTTCACGAGGATCTCCGCCACGCCCGCGCGCATCCGCAGCTCTCCACCGAGCTCCTTGAAGCGATTCCGCAGGAGGTCAAGGACACGGCGAACGCCGCCCTCGGGACGCGCGAACCCTTCCTCGTAGAGGCTCTTGAAGAGGATGACGAACGACGACCACTCGACGTCGTCTGGCGTGGGGCTTCCGTAGTACAGGAGCGGAAGCAGCAGCATCTCCACGAGGGTCTGGTCGCCGAGGTAAGCCTTGAGCTCCTCCCGCGCCATGCGCGGCGGGCCGTCCTCGTCCACAAGGTCGGGATAGCCCTCCAGGTCTTTCGCCAATCGATCGAACCCGTCGATCTCCGACGGGAACTTGTCGGCGACTTCGCTCCGCAGCACCTCGAACTCATTGGTCCAGCGCAGGGAGACCCCGGGGAAGTCCACGCGGCTCCCGTGCTGCTGCCCGAGCTCAAGCGAGTCGTAGGGGATCCGAAGCTGGCGGAGGATGCGCGTCAGCGGACGGCCCTTCGTGCCCTTCGGCACAAAATTCGTCAGCGCATGCAGGCCCACGTCAAAGCGTCGGCCCTTCTGCTTGTAGAACGAATTGAGTCCCCCCCAAAGGTAGTGCCGATCGAGCACGACCACGCGCGCGTCGAACTGGGCCAGCCGAATGCCAGCCGCCAGTCCGCTCATACCCGCCCCGATGACGATCGTGTCGTAGTCGTGTTCGGGCATCAGCAGTCAGCGTCTCTCAGGCGTTTTGGAGCTTGAGCTCCTTGTCTTCCATCATGGGATGGAGGTAGTTGGCGCAGGAGTCGAGCGACCCGAGCTCCTTGTAGTCATCCTCGGGGACCTGGACGCCGTAGCGCTTGCGGAGCTCCATGACGATGTCAAGGAAGTCCATCGAGTCGAGCTCGATCTGGTCGCGCAGGAGGTCCGTGTCGTTGAGGCTGGCAAGGTCTTCGTCAGGGGCGATCGTTTCGATGATGTCCTTGACGGCTTCTTTGACTTCTTCTTTGTTCATAGCTGGATTCGATTCTCGTCTGCGCGGGCGAGTGAGCGCCGCACAGAGTGTTCTTGTGGAGGTTGGGGTGGGGGCGCTAGCCGGGCTTCTTGACCACGAGCGCGCTGTTGATGCCGAGCATGCCGAAGCTCAGGTTGAGGATCGTGTCGACGCTCTTCAGCTGTTTCGGTTCGTTGATCACGAGGCCTCGGACATCGCACTCGGGGTCGAGGTCCGTGACGTTGATGGTCGGGTGGACGACGCCGTCCAGGAAGGAAGGCAGATTGCCCGCCAGCTCGAGGGATCCGGCGGCACCCATGGTGTGCCCGATGTAGCTCTTCGTGTTGTTGATGTACGTCGAGCCCGAGTCGCCGAAGACGGCCCGGACCGCGCCGGTTTCTTGGATGTCGCCCTGGGGCGTCGACGTGGCGTGGGTGCTCACGATGTGGATGTCGTCGGGAGCCATGCCCGCTTTCGCCAGGGCGCCGCGCATGCACTGGTTCTGGCGCTCGGGCAGCGGCAGCACAAAGTCGGCGGCGTCCGAGTTGACGTGCCAGCCCGCGAGCTCGGCGATGATGTGGGCGCCGCGGGCGACAGCGTCGTCGTAGCGCTCAAGGACGTAGAGGCAGCCGCCTTCGCTGACGACGATGCCGTTGCGGTTCTTGTCGAACGGACGGCTCACGAGGGTCGGATCGTCGTGCTCGCCGAGAGCGCCCTCTGCCTTGAAGCTGGCGAAGATGCCGAACGTGTGGATGCTCTCGGACACGCCGCCTGAAAGCGCCATGTCGCACTCACCGAGCTGGAGCATCTGGGCGCCCTGGATGATGCCCAGGTTGCCGCCTGCGCACGCACCGCCGATCGCGTAGTGGGGGCCGGTGATCCCCGTGCTCAGCGTGACCTCGCCGGCGGGGTTGTTGGCCACCGTCCGCGGGTTGTGGTGGTGCGACCAGTAGGACGTGTCGTAGTCGTACTTCGAGATCTCGTAGATCTGCTCTTCGGTCTCGACGTTGCCGTGTTCCGTTGTGCCCACGTAGACGCCGATGCGGCTCTTGTCGACCTTCTCGAGGTCAACGCCAGCGCTCTCCAGGGCCTCGTTCGCGCAGTAGATCGCGATGGAGCCGGCGCGCGTGCCGCGGCGCAGGCTCTTGCGGCTTTGGTGCTTGGTGGCCTCGTAGTCGCACTGGCCCGCGACCGTCTTGCCGAAGTAGCGGATCTCGTACGGCGAAACGCCCGAAACCCCCGCAAGGAGGTTCTTCCGATAGGCCTCCAAGGTGTTGCCGTTGGGGCTTGTGAGCCCCACACCGGTCATCACGATCCGAGGGAGAGAGGTGGGGACACTAGTCATGTTTCGATGGCTCCGCGGAGGAAGCGTCGTTGGTCTCTTGGTCGTCGGCGTCGCGGCCGACACGGGCGGCCCGTGCTGCGCTGCGGTCCGTCACTTGGAGCACTCGGGCGGGAACACCGACGCCCACCTTGAGCGCCGTGCCGATGGCCTTGGAGAGAAGGCTCTGGGGATCGCCCAGCGCGCTCGACACGCTGCTGAATACGAGCTGCATCACGGCGTCTGCGAGGTCGCAGGTCGCAATGATCGAACGGAGGGTCAACACCCTGGGGTCCTTGTTTCCGTTGCGCTCGCGGATGATCTCCAGCATGCGGGTCGCGCCCACCTTGAACTGCTCGAAGGCGAGCTTCTCGCGGCGCCGCAGGACCGTAGCGACGATGGACAGGGTGTTCCCGACGGCTTCGTGCACGTGGCAGCGACGGGAGGAGTCGAAGGTCGACGAAACCGCGCCCCATTCCACGAGCTCGTTGATCGTGGTGCTCGCCGCGCCCTGGCTGATCGAGAGCTCGGCGACGATCTCTTTTGCGGTCAGTGGCTGACCGGACAGCACGAGGAGGCCCCAGACGCGACCGTGGATCCGCTTGAATCCGAACGTCTTGAAGAAGGCCTCGAAGGTGGCGAGCTCGGCGTGGAGCTCTTCTTCCAAGCCCGGAAAGGTCAGCCCGACCTCGGTGCTAGATGACTCCGCGCGGGCTGACTCCGTTTTGGCTGATTCCGCGTCGACGGAGGGGCGCTCCTCAAGCTCTCTAGGAGAGCCGTCGTCGGTGGTAGTGGCGGAGCTGCGTGGCACGGGTGAGAGTCGGGTGGAGACCAGCGGGGGGGGCGTTTGCTCAGGTATCTCCGAGCGGCGCTCACATGCATTTCAGATTTTTCTGAAGAGTGTGGCGCGCAGTATGGGCCCGCGAGGCGGTGAAGGTGCCTGGAAATGAGGCAAAAACTGCCTTCCCCGGACCATTAAGGCCGCTTTACGGAGCCTCAGTCGCGTCCTCGTACGGGCCCTCTGACCGGCTTCTCACGGGGCCTTCCTTCGGGGCCGTCCGATAGACCGTCTGATAGGGCCTCAGCCAGGACCCTTAGTTCGGGCCCTCAGCCAGGACCCTCAGCCAGGACCGGCGACCCAGGGCCGTTGAAGGGGCCTCGCCTCAGCTAGACAGCAGCACGGTCCGGAGCCAGGCCCCGATGGCGTCGATCTCCTGGGGGCAGACCTGGTGCTGCATCGGGTAGGTCTTCCAATCCACGCTGTACCCCAGTCCGGTGAGTCGATCCCTGGCCGCCTCGCCCATCCCGGGCAGCACCATGGGGTCCTGGGTGCCATGGCACTGGAGGATCGGGATGTCGTGGTTGGCTGGGGTGCGCTCGTTGTCGAGGTCGCAGTCCGCCGCGATGTACGTCGAAAGGGCCAGAATCCCGGCCAAGCGCTCGGGGTAACGCAGGCCCGTGTGGAACGCGATGGCTCCGCCCTGGCTGAAACCAGCGATGACGATCCGCTCGGGTGGTACGCCGCGATCGCGCTCGCGCTGGATCAGGGCTTCTGCTTGGCGCCCGGACCGACGCACCCCTTCCTCATCGACCTTGCGGTCGAAGTCCATGGCGAGGATGTCGTACCAGGCGGGCATCACCATGCCGCCGTTGATCGTCACCGGGATGGCGGGGGCGTGGGGGAAGACGAATCGGATCCCGTGATCTTTGGGTAGTCCGAGCTCGGCGACCACTGGGGGGAAGTCGTGCCCGCTGGCGCCCAGGCCGTGCAGCCAAACAACGGAAGCATCGGCGGGGCGGCCCGGTTCGAGGACGACGCTGTCGAGGAGGGAGTCGCTGGTGGTCATGGCGAGACGTTACCAACCGAACCGTTCGAGCGGTTCAAAAGGCGCCGCGAATGGAGGTCTTGTCACCCACGTGTCACAGGGGTTTGGAAGCCCCGGATCGGCCTCCGCAAGGCCCTCGACCGTCGGCATGTTCTCGGCATGCGGCGCCTCTGCCGCGGGCAGTTCCCCGTGCTTAGGCGCCGGTCCCTGCTTTTCGAACCCTTGCCCAAAAGCGTCCCACCGGGGCGCGCCCACTCCCCATGCGATCTTTCCTCTCTACCCAGTCGCCGCTCCTCTTGGCCACCCTCACCCTCACCGTCGGATTGACGTCCTGCAACTCGGACGACGACAACTCCGGCGGCGGCTCATTCACTCCTCCCGCCCAGACCACCGTGGACGACATCCTGAGCGGCGTGACGGTCAACGACCTGCCCGCCACGGTGGAGGTGCGCACCGGTGATGCCCCCGCTGGAGACGCAGCGGGCGCCGCGCTCACCTACACGGGCGGAGGCACCGTAGCCCAGGGCAGCACGACCCAGGGTCAGCTCTCTGCCGCAGACCCCTTCGACGCGATGGTCGTGAGCCTCGAAGGCATCGGCGGCTTCTACGAGATCGGCCTCGACACCGAGCAGACCTCGGTAGACCTCTTCGTCTCCCTCGCCGCAGAAGCGCCCGGGGGCATGATCAACGCGATGTTCCAGGGCCGCCGAACCGGTGACACGAGCTTTGGCGAGGCCGTGGTCGTGCCGCTTGAGGTCCTGGAAGTTGGCAACGGCGAGCTGCAGGTGAACCTCACTTGGAACACGGACGCAGACCTCGACATCCACGTGTTCGAGCCCGACGGCACGGAGATCTTTTGGAACAACACGGTGTCGTCTTCCGGTGGCCAGCTCGACCTTGACGCGAACGTCAACTGCGGGAACGTCAGCGTCGAGAACATTTTCTGGGACCAAGTTCCGCCCGTCGGAACCTACACCGTGGCGATCGAGAACTTCCAGGGCTGCAGCCAAGTGGATAGTGACTTCATCATCACGGTGACCGTTCCGGGTCAGGCGCCGATGCTCTTCACGGGCAGCGTCTCCGAAGCGGACGGACTCCTTGAGATCTCGACCTTCGACATCTGATGCGGCGCTCTTACCACGTATCGGTGCTCCTCTTCGCAGGGGCCTTGGCCACCGCTAGCCTTTGCATGCTGTGGACGAAGTCCGCAGGTGCTCTGTATGGCGTTGGGGGACTGACTCCCTGCGTGGTCGTACAGCCGGAGGCCCTGACCGCTCCCAGCGAGTCGGTGGATGCGGGCCTCCTCGCGATCCCTGAGCATCAAGCGGCCCAGGCTCCCATCGTTCGCTTCCAGGGACCTGCGACGGCGGCGAGTCGAGTTCGTCCGCTGCGCATGGCCCAGTGGCAGATCACCGGGAGTGTCGTCGGTCTCGACGGTCTCCCGCTATCGGGCCATTCCCTACGGCTGGGCAGTGACCCCAGGGACGCGGAGCGCGCGCGCTCCGACGCCGCGGGTGCGTTCTCGATGGATGTTCCCGCTCGTTCGGACGTGCTGGTGGCGTCTGCTCCCGGATTCGTAACCGTCCTCAGTACGCGGGCGCGCCGCGACGAAGCGGGGCTCGTGGTCGCGCTTCCAGCGCACCGCTGCACGCTGACCGTCGGCGACGCCGGGACAGGGCTGCCCCTCACCGCGGCGAGGGTGACGCCCGTGCCGTCGGACGCGCTGCACGCCAAGCTGGAGGCCGCCCGAACTCGCTTGGCCCCGGGCGCAGCGTTCGTTAGCGGCGCGCTGCCGTCGTGCTCCACGGACCGCTCTGGCCAAGCCGTATTC
>CALHGQ010000286.1 GCA_938030175.1 uncultured bacterium
GGCAGGCCTCAAGCGCGGTCGAGACAGGGCGGGGTAGGAGTGCATGGTGAAGAGGGCGGGGTCATGCCTCCCGGCAAAACCGCGGGCTGACCGGCAAATATGCGCGCTTTTCGGCCGGCACTGACAAGTAGTTCGCTTGCCGTAACGAAGCGCGCGGTGTGACCGCGCAGGACAGCTTCGTAGGCAAGGTTCTTCGCGATCATCGTTTTCCCGACACCGTTGGGTCCGACGAGGATCACATTGGCTGCCTCCTCAATGAAGCCGAGGGTGAAGACTTCTTCGAGTTGCTCCTGGTCGAGTTTCTTTGGCCAGCTGCCGTCGAAGTCTGCGAAGGATTTGAAGCGGCCAAGCTTCGCGTTACGCAGGCGTCGCTCCAAACCGCGCCGCCCGCGATCCAATTCCTCGACCTCGATCAGCCGGGGCATACAGGCCTCCGCTTCAAACTCTTGCCAGTGCTCGACGACGCCGCGAAGCCCCAAGGCCTCGAGCCGCGCGAGAGAGCCTTCGGTCTGTTCGGTGCGCGTCATTGCTGAGCCTCCTCACCTTCCAGTCCGAGATCGTCGCGGACCTCGTCGACGCAAGCGTCGTAGTCGCCAAGGGAATGTTGTGCGAAGTCCAAGTTCTCCAGGCGCGGGTCCGGCCGAAGTGGAATCGGGAGGGCGGCTGTTTGGCCACGCGCTTCGTGCTCTCGCTCGAGCACTTGGCGTACTGCCTGCGGATGCGGGGCTCGGTTGTCGAGTGCCTCGATGATTGCCGCTTCGAGTCTGGCGCCACCATAGGTGCGAAGAAGCTCCCGCAAATCCGCCACATGGCGACCAAGCGCCTCATGTCTCTCGGCGAGCTTGGTCAGAAGTCGAACGCTCGAGGGTGCTGCCCGCGATAGCTCATCAGTATTCCGCGCCTTTCGTGCGTGGCGCTTACGTTCTCTGAGCGCCTCGATGTGGGCCGGTTCTTCGATCTGGCGTCCGCGATCGAAGGATCGCTGGTGGGTCGCGATGATCTCTTCGCCGTTGAGGATGCGCACGGTCTTTAGGCTGGCAAGAATCGTAAGCGTCTTCTTCCGAGTGTCCGAGGGGATGGAATAGTCGTTCAGATCGAAGCGGACGTAGGGTGTTTTTCCCACGTGGACTTCCAGCCGTTCGTGGCACGGAAAGTTGTCGTTTGGGAGCGCGCGGAGCGCAGTGCTTTCCCGCTCGAGAGCCCCAGCGACCGTATCTCGACGGTCCTCAGGCCAGCCTCGTTCGAGCGAGACGGTGGTACACCACGCGTCGGCTTGGCGGTTGATGTCTGCGAAACTCTCGAAGGAGCGAGCGGGGATGAAGTTGTCGCGCACATAGCGGATGGCTCGTTCCACGCGACCTTTTTCATTGCCGCGGTACGGCGCCACTGGCCGCGGTTCGTAGCGGTAGTGAGCCGCAAAAGCCAGGAGCTGCGGGTTGAATCGAATCGCGTCGCCGACACGATCGAGGACCACACTCTTCAGGTTGTCGTAGAGAATGGTGCGAGGTGTGCCTCCCCATCGAGCGAAGGCTTCCTCGTGCCCTGCGAGAAAGTGTGCAAGCTGCTGGCTAGGAAAGAAGCGCAGGAAGATCGCACGCGAGTAGGACAGGACCATGACGAAGCCCACGAGTGGACGCTTTGCTTCGCCGACCTGTAGCTTCCCAAAATTTCCCCAGTCCACTTGCGCCTGGTCGCCCGGAAGAGTTTTGAGCCGCAAGTAGGCCTCGGTCGGCGGCGCAGGTCGGTAGCGCGCAACAATGGAGCGGAAGTGATCCGACCGCCCTTCGTATCCTCGCTCGCACACCATTTGGAAAAGGCGTGCCGCCGTGAGGCGCGGATACTTCTTCAGGGTTGCAATGATGAAGGGGACGTAGGGATCGGCCTTGGAAGGCCGCAGCAAGCGCGCCTTCGGAGCTCCGTCACGCTCGAGGATTCGGCTAACCGTCGAATGGTGAAGGCCGAGTTGCTGCGCGATGGTACCTGGCGGCCAGCGCTCGGCGTGGTGGAGGCGAAGTATCTTGGCTTCGAGCTCGGGAGTCAGCTTGGTCATCCTGGATCCTCTCCTGACAGAAACGTGAAACGCACGCGGCCGCATACCAGCTGGCCGCACGAAGAGCAGAAGCCCACGGCGTCACGCGGGACGCTGAGGCTCGAGCTCGACGCGAGTAGTACGTCGGGGTCTGCAGGCGGGGAACCGTGATGCGTCACGGTAGTGTCGAGAAGTCCAAGGGTGGGAGGCTCTGTCGGAGATTCCGTGGGCTCCAAAGAGGCAGCGCTGCGCGCGGCGAGTGTTGGATCCTCCGGAGCGCTTGATGGGGTCTCGGTAGCGGCAGCAGCCAGCCGGTTGCGATACCGCTTCTGTCGGCGGCGATGATTTCGCCGACCCTGCGGCGATCGCCGATAGCGCTCGTTGGCCCGACGACAAGTATCGATGCGGCGGGTGTCGCGACACTCAGCGCCGCAGTAGCGATTTCCGCGATCGCAGTCCGAGCAAATCAGGACCTGCCGGCCGCAGCAGTCGCAGCAAAAGCACCGTACAGCTTCAAGAAGAACGCCCATCGCGCCCAAATCGGCTGGACAGGCGGCAGCTCCCGCAGGAGAGTAAGACCTGTCTTTTTGACTAGGGGCTTCCCGTTGATCGCCACAATCAACTGCGGGGAGCCCCGTTTTGCATCCATGACAAGCCGAAAGGCTAAGGGCCGCTGGCAGTGCGGCTCAAGGCGGGATGCGAAGGCGTCGCGAGGATCGGGCTCGAAGTGTGGGCGGTGTTTGGGGGGCGCTTCGTCGCTCGAGGAAGGGGCGG
>CALHGQ010000287.1 GCA_938030175.1 uncultured bacterium
TGGCGCCCACCTTCTTCGAGATGGGCTCGAGCTCGATGCGCACTTCCCGGGCCCCGGGGGGCACCACGCCGATGCCGCGGCGCTTGCCGTCCGAGCTCGTGGCCGTCGCGTAGTAGGTAGCGATCAGGTCAGCCGGACTCGTGAACGTGAACTGGCCCTTTCCGTCCGCCTTCGTTTCGTTGTAGGCAGACGGCACCGACGACACGACCGTTTCCAGGGCGAAGCGCGGACCCTTCTGCTGCATGGATCTCGAGGTGGCGTGTGCGCGGTCCGCCGCCTCGATCTGGACCAACGCACCCGACGCGGGCTTCCCGCCGTCCATCACCACTCCGCGCACCGTCGGCGCGGGCAAGAGGTCGATCGCGACTGCGTTCGAACGTCCGCCGTGGACTCGCACATTCTTGGAAGCCGGCGACGCCACTGCGCCACGATGGAACAAGCGCACGTTGACCGAGCCCAAGGGGAGTCCTTGCACCACGGCGGAACCACCCGGAGGGATCTCTATCGGATTGATTTCGTGCCACGGAAATCCGCGGCCATCCCCGCTGCGACCGGGACCCGCAGCGGGCATCAGATAAGCGACCGAAGGCTCGACGGACCCCACGGTGCGGTTCACGCTGATCTGGAGCTCGCCCCCCTTCTCGAGGAAGATGATGAAGTTCTTCGGCAGCACCGTCTGGCGGTAGCCCACTCCTACCTTCTGCGAACAGCGCGCAAATCCGTCCTTGGCCACCGTGACGTTGACCGAGCCTGCCGGGACGTTGCTGAACGTGAACTCCCCGTCTGCGTTGGTGAACTTCAGCTTTCCGTCGAGGTGGACTTCCGCGCCTTCGACCACCACGCCGCGCTCGTCTTTGACGATGCCCGACACGAACGACGGGTTGGCGAAGTTCACGTGGAACTCACGCTCGGTTCTGCCCATCAGTCGCACTTCTCGCACCACAGTCAGGGAGTTGCCGGAAGTGACGCGCACCACGGAGATTCCGGGGAGGAGATTGTTCGCGCCGAACCGTCCCCACGCATCGGACTGGATGGATCGCCCCTCGTTGGGCCCGAAGAGAAACTCTAGCTTGGCTGGGACGGGTCGGCCTGAGTTGCCGCGGACCGTTCCTTTGATGCCTGCATTCGCCCCCCACCGAATGGACTGCGCTCCCTCGGGCACTTCCACGCGGCCGTCAATGGCCAGAGCCACCTCCACCACGAGGGGCCAGATCACCGTCGAGAGGGCCGCTTCGCCAGGGTCCACCGCGCCGGCGGAGGCACGGGGGTTGAGATCGATGGCGGTGAGCTCCGCCTCCGTGGCCAGGACCTCGACCGGCTCACCGGAGCGATCCGGCCCGATCGAGATCGGAGTCGAAATCACGGTCGGGATTTCCTCGGACTCCGTGCCGTCGCCCCGAAGGAGCGGACCACGCGCGAACAAGAAGGCACCGATTCCGAGGCCCGCTGTCAGAACGAGGAAGGCGATGTTGCGCGTAGAAGTCATACAGAGGCGAGATCCAAAGGCCCGTTCTGGGGCCCAACCCGTGGAACCAAGATCATAGGACAGACAGCACGCAAACCACGCACCAACCTTCGGGCGGACGCTCTGGCCGCCCCGATCTTCCCCCCATCAAGCCAAGTTCTTCGCCGTCCAATTTTCCCAGTCACGGCGGGACTGGGTCGCGATCCACCCAATAGGGCGCTCAGAGGGCGGCCCTTGGAGCGCCGTGCTGGGGACCGTCCGCTTCTCTTTCTGGAACCCCATCCGATCCAGCAGATGGAGCGATCGGTCGTTCCCCACCTTCACTTGCGCGGTCAGCGCATGGGCGCCGCAATGCTCGAAACCCGCGCGCGTCAGCAGCTCAACCGCATCTCGCCCATGCCCTTGCCCATGGAATGACTCTCCAAGCCAGTACCCGAGGTCGCCCACCCCGGGATGCCCGTCGAAGCGCAGCGTCCCCTCACCGATGACGGCATCGTCGCTCGTGCGCTCGATCACAAACACGTACACGGGCTCTTCGGGCGTATGGAGCCTCCAAGAAATGTAGCGGTCGATCAGATCAGCCCGGGTCTCGGGGCCGTCCCAGCAGATCCAATCCGTGACCGCCGACTGGCGATGAATGTGCGGAAACAAGTGTGCGGCATCGCTCGCCTTGGACGGGCGCAGTCGCGTCCGTTCCGTTTCGAGAACGAACGGCTCCGCCCATGAACGACCGGGCGACCGCGGCGACTCGGCCGCGCCGTCCACTCCACCGATTCCATGGTCTTCCGTGGGCATGCCCCATGAAACCACGGGTCGGTGGGAGTTGGATCTTCGTTCTGCAAGATCCAGTCCTGTCCGGGCGTCTAGCCCATGGAACGTGGCGCCCTGGCCGCGGGCTCCCCATGATGTTCCGCATGGAAGAGGCATCGAGCACCCGTATCCCCCGCCGAGTGTTCTCAGCGGCCGGGTGGCTCGTGGCCGGGCGACTGGTGGGCGCTGTCTGCACGTTCATCACGCTCTACGCATTGGCCCAGACCCTCGAAGGGGATGCGTTCGGACGGCTCACGTTCTG
Organism: uncultured bacterium; assembly: GCA_938030175.1. Taxonomy (GTDB): domain Bacteria; phylum Planctomycetota; class UBA1135; order UBA1135; genus Saltatorellus. The sequence goes on from CALHGQ010000287.1 coordinate 2,538, forward strand.
GATCTCCGTCTTCTTGGTGCTGGACGGCGTCGTGGACTTCGGCACGGGAGCGACCGCCCTCCAACGGATGTCGGTCGCCCCCAACGAGGCTGGCGCGGTCCTTCGTACCGCGCGCCGAGCTCGCTTCGCCATGGCTCTCTTTGTTGTCGTGGCGCTCATCGCAACGGGCTTTGCGTTCGAAAAGGAAGACGCTCCGTTCATCGCCGTCGCTGCGCTGTATCAGCTGAGCCACGTTCTCGAGCTCTCGAGCCTCGGGTGGAAGGACCGGATCGCGTGGAAGTCGCCGGTGCTGGTGCGGACCGGCGCGGCCGTGTGCAGCCCTGCGGCCGTACTCATGGTGCTCCTCGCCGGTGAGCGACGTCCGCTCGCCTTCCTGGTCGCGATCGCATTCGGCAGCACCCTCGGAAACTTCGCGCTCCACTTCCTCGGACGCCCCGGCCTTCCGAGTACCGCCGGCGTGGCGCCCTCCCCCATGCGGCCCTTTCTGGCCGCCTCCATCCCCATGGGCGCGGCCGCAGTGTGCCAGCAGCTCTACTTCCACGTGGACAACGTCTTCGTGCGCGCGAGCGAAGGGGATACCGCGGTGGGCCACTACGGGGTCGCCGTGCGCATCATGAGCCTGGCGATTATGGGAGGCGTCTTTGCCGCGACCGCCGCCCAGCCCTGGCTTTCGCGCGCGCATCTGCGCGGGAAACTGTTGGGGGCGGCGCTCCGCCTGGCAGGGCTCAGCGCCGTCCTTGGCGCGGCGATTGCGGGCTGCGCTTTCCCCCTGCGCCCCGAGATCCTCGGCGTATTCGGCGACGAATTTCAAGACGCAGTGCCCGCACTTGGATGGCTCCTCGGCGCGGGATTTGCCGTGCACGTGGGAGCACCGCTTTTGACCGCGGTGGTCGCGGCGGGGCGAGGGCGGTCGGTGCTCGTGGCTGCGGCAACGGGCCTCATGTTGAACGTGATCGGGAACGCGTGGCTCGTGCCGCGTTATGGGATGGAAGGCGCCGCGATCGCCACGCTCGCGACGGAGGTTTGGATCGTGGTGGCTTCATTGGGAGCTCTCCTTCGAGCCCAGAAGCTCGGGCCACCCAACAGCTAGCTCTTGGCTCGCGGCAGCGCGACGCTTCCGCGCCGCGACAAAGCTCAACGTGAAGACTGCAAGTCCGCGGTTAGTGATCGGAAAGCAACTCGGTAGATGCCGTGCGCGCGGCTTACACTGGGTGCATGATCGAGACTCTCCTCGCCTGGCTGCGGCCCTGCACCGTTGGCTGTGTCGCAGCGGCCACACTTAGCGCTCCCACGTTGGCCCAGGAGCCAGCCGCCCTCTTCGACGGGGAGACGCTCACCGGCTGGTCCGGGGATGAGCGCTTTTGGAGCGTCGAGGACGGAGCGATCGTCGGGCGCTCGACGCCGGAGAACCCGTGCGAAGAGACGACCTACCTGTCCTTCACGGGGGCGGAGTACCGCGACTTCGACCTGACTTTCAAGTTTCGCATCGAGGGGAAAGGAGCTAACTCGGGGCTCCAGTTCCGAAGCGTTCAGAAAGAGAACTACCAGGTGGATGGCTACCAGGCGGACCTAGATGCCGCAGGGGACTGGACCGGCGGGCTCTACGAACAAGGGGGCAGAGGCGTCATCGCCCGGCGCGGCGTCCGCATGCTGCAAAGCGGCACCAATTCTGCCTACGAACTCCTCGGCGACCTCGAGGAGCTGTCCAAGCTTGGGGGCCCTGGGGAGTGGCACTCCTACCGTGTTCGCGCGCTCGGGACGCGGATCCAACTCTACATCGATGGCGTGGAGACCTGCGACTTCGACGACCGCGAGGCCCGCATCGACGGCGGCACCCTCGCTTTCCAGATGCACCAAGGCGCGCCCATGGAGGTGCGCATCCAGGACGTGCAGGTCGCAGCCATCGAAGCTCCAGAGCGAGCGGCCTCCAACTTCGGCAGCGCCGCTTGGATCTGGTCGCCGGAGGGACCGAAGGCCTCGCAGGTCGTTCGCTTCGAACGCACGCTGCAGGCAAAGGGTCCCGTCGCCCGTGCGACGCTCTTCGGCACCTGCGACAACGGCGTCGAGTTTTCCATCAACGACATCGTGTTCGCAGGCAGCGCCACCTGGCAAACGCCCTTCGCGCTGGAGCTGCCCCCCAAGATCCGCAACACGATCGGTAGCGGCGAGAAGACGGTGCTTCGCGCCGAGTGCTGGAACTCTGGAGGAGATGCGGGCCTGATCATGCGACTTCAGCTGGAGTACGAAGACGGGTCGCTTGAGTACATCGAGTCCAACCGATGGTGGAAGACGCGTGTGGACGGTGAGGCCGTCAACGCGGTGGAGCTGGGCCACTTCGGAGTCGAGCCCTGGGGAGCTCCCACGGAGTTGGGCAGCGGTCTTCCCGACCTGCCGTTGCCTGCGACCAAGCTCGACGTCGCGCCGGGGTTCCAGGTGGAGGAGCTCTTGAGGGTGCCCCGCGCCTACGGCTCGTGGGTCGCGCTCACTGTCGACGGCCAAGGGCGCATCATTGCGTCAGCGGAGGCTAAGCACGGCCTCTTCCGCGTGACGCTCCAAGAGGGCGATTCACCGAAGGTGGAGTCCCTTGGGCTGCCCACCACGGGGGCGCAAGGACTCCTCGCGCACGGGGCGGATCTGTTCGTCGTGCAGAACGACATGCAGCGGCAGGACAACGGGCTTTACCGTGCGAGGGATACGAACGGCGACGATCAGTACGACGACTTCCAGCTCCTGACGGCGCTCGACGGATCCGGCGAGCACGGGCCCCACGCGGTCCAGCTCGCGCCCGACGGCGAGCACCTTGAGATCATCGCTGGCAATACGACGGCCCTGCCGAAGAACGTGACGCGCTATCACGTGGCGCCCAACTGGGCCGAGGACCAGCTCATCCCGAGCATGCCGGACACGTTTGGACACGGCAACGCGATGCACGCCCACGGTGGATGGCTGGGACGGTGCAAGCTCGACGGGACGGAGTGGGAGATCCTCAGCGCTGGCATGCGCAACGCCTACGACTTTGCGTACGACGCGAACGGTGAGCGCTTTGCCTACGACTCGGACATGGAGTGGGACATGGGAGCGCCGTGGTACCGCGCTCCGCGCGTTCTTCACTTGGCGACGGGGACCGAATTCGGTTGGCGACGGGGATCCGGCAAGGTCATGGACGGCGAGCCCGACACGCTGGGCGCCGTCGCCGCCACTGGCCCGGCGTCTCCGGTGGGCGTCTTGCACGGAAGGGAGAGCCGCTTCCCGGGCCTCTGGGGCGACGCTCTCTTCATTGGCGACTGGACCCGCGGGCGGATCTATGCCGTGGACATCGCGCCGAACGGGGACACGTTCGAAGGGGAGGTCAGACCGTTCGTGAGTGGCCGTCCGTTCCCGGTCACCGACATGACTTGGCTGGCGGACGGCTCGATGGCCGTCGTCACGGGTGGGCGCGGACGCCGTTCAGCGATGTACCGCATTGCCGCCGTAGAGCCAAAGGAAGCGGCGGCTTCCGCGTCACCGGTGCAAAAGGAGGAAGGTTCCGCAGACGAAGCGGTCGAGGCCAGCCAGGCCGGTGGACGGCTTGCCGACCAAGTGCGTCGCGCGCAGCTTGAGCTCGACCCAGAGATCGCCGCTTGGGCTCCCAAGGTGCTCGAAGCCAAAGACCCTGTCGGAAGACTCGCACTGGCCCGGGTGGGTGGCGCCACTTGGCAGGCGGGCCTTCTGCAAGGTTTCATCGAAGACGAGGGGCCCCTTGACCGGGCCGCGCTTCGGGCGATCGAGGTGAGCCTCGCGCGTACAGGTCTCCCCGACGCAGAGCTTGCCTCTGCGCTGCTCTCCCGTGTGGAAGCTGACCTTCCTGCGGCGGATGGCGGCGACCCCTTCCCCCACGACATCAAGCGAACGGAGCTGCTCATCGCACTGGGCTCGGAGCGCGCGCCTAGCTTTGCCGTCCCCCGCATGCTGAGCGCGGAGACCCAGGAGCGGGCGCTCGACTTTGCGCTCCAACTGCGTCGCGCCGAGGCCGGTTGGACACCCGAGCTCGCCAAGAGCTACCTCGACTTCCTGCACGTGGAGGCGCGGGGCTTCCGGGGCGGTCGCAGCATCGACGGATACCTGAAACGGATCCGAGCCGAGGGGCTGGAGCGCGCGGGCAAGGCCTTGCCCGACGGCTACGTCGTGCCAGACGTCACGGCGGCCGAGCCGGCCTACGAGATCGAGACCCCGATCTTCCGGGAGCAGTGGTCCCTGCGGGACCTGGGCGCCATCGTCCGGCAGTCAGAGAAGTCGACGGACTCCATCGCGGGTGAGCGCTACTTCCGGATGGCAGGCTGCTACGCCTGCCACCGAGTGGGCGAGGTTGGGGGCGGCACCGGCCCGGACCTCACGGACGCCGGAGGCAGGTTCACGGCACGCGACCTGCTGATCGCGATCCTCGAACCCTCACGGGACATCTCCGACCAGTACCTCGACACGGAAGTCTGGACCGAGGACTCCCAGGTCTACGTGGGGCGCCTGACCGAACAGGACGATGAGTGGACCTCGATCCAGTTGCCCCCCACCGAAGCAGGCGGCACCGACGGCGAGCTCATCGACATTGCGGCGGAGGAGATCAAGCTCGTCCGCCCGCATCCCATGTCGAGGATGCCGAGCGGGACGGTTGACTGCCTTGCGGTCGAAGAGCTAGCCGAGATGGTCGCGTGGATCCTCACGGACAAGCGCGACGAGGAAGACGGCAAGTAGCGCTAGAACGACCAGCGCGCGCTCACGACCGCGTTGCGGCCGGGCTGGTTCTGACCCGACCCGTGCACGCGGTAATCCTCGTCCGTGAGGTTCTCGACCGCGAAGGTCATCTCGAACGCGCTGGAGAATCGATAGCGTGCGGAGAGGTCGAAGACGTTGTAGCCCGGCGTTCCGCCGGGGGGGATGCGGCTGTCGTCCGATTCATCGCGCGGTGAAAGGCGATCCGCGAAGCCCGCGTGGAGCCAGCGGGCCTCGAAGGACCAAGGCGAGCCCTCCGGCTCAAGGCTGCACCCGAGCTGGGCCATGAAGGGCATAAGTCGCGACGCGACCGTCTCGACGACGGGCGCCGCCGGTCCCTCGCGCGACTCCTCTTGGCCGTCGAGCCAAGCCGCGTTGCCGAAGACCGTCCATTCGGGACTAAAGCGGTACGCGGTACCGAGCTCGAGACCGCCGATCAGCGACTCCCCCACGTTCTCCTTGGTGACCTCGACGTCGCCGTCCGCGTTGATGTTCCCCGTCGGGAAGCGCTGGATCACGTCGTCGCCCTGGGTAAGGAACGCGGCGAACTGCACCGAAAGATCATCGCTCTCGTGCTTGAGCCCCAGCTCGTAGGAGATGAACTGCTCTGGGTCGAGGCCGGGGCTTGGGATCTCGAACTCATCGGTGCGCGCCGTATCGAAGCGCGTCAGGTCCGAGAGGTTCGGGGCGCGGAAGCCCTGGGAGATTCCACCGAAGAGAGCGGTCACCGCGCGCTCCGACTCCATCAGTCGCGACTCGAAGCGCAGCGAGCCCGTGAGGGCCGTCCAGCTCTCGTCAATCGAGATTTGGTTGGCTGTCACGGGGTCGCGCACCTCGTTGGCGTCGGCGGCCGCGTACGTAACGCGCGCCCCCGCCGTCAGCGTCGTGTGATCCGCGACGTCGAAGGCGGTTTCACCGTAAAGGCCCCCGATGTCGTAGGTGGAGTCGTCTGCCACCGGTCCCTGAATCAGATCGGCGGGCGTGCCGTCGGCGAATCGCTCGCGGAAGGAGTCCACCGAGTCGCGGTACCACTCTGCCCCAAAGGCGAGGGAGCCGTAGGACGTCCCGCGGCTCGCCCGGAACTGAAGCCCAACGGTACCGACGTCGAAGCCGGTCTCCTCAAGCCGGTCGCCGGTGCGCTCGCGGCGTTGGAGTTCCTCTTGGCGGTGATAGCTCAGCGTCGACTGAGTTTCCCAGTCACCGTGGCTTGCGGCATCGGTGTCGAGGCGAACGTAGCTGAGCGTTCGAGTCTGATCGAAGTCGCGGTTCAAGTCACTCCCGACAGTCGATCCCTCGAAGGGCACGGCGAAGACGGTCCGGTGCGTCCGCGGCGCATCGTCGATGTCCACGCGGTTCGTCGCGAACGTGAGCATGCTCGTGTCGTCGAGGCGGTGCTGGATCTTGAAATCCCCGTCCCATTCGTCGTAGCCAGTATTGGGGAGTACGCCGCTGGGATCCCCGGCCTCGACGTTGCCGAAGTCCTTAATCGCGGCCCCCAGCTGCCAGGCCGTGTCTTCACCAATGGCTCCGCCGAGCTCCAAGCGACCGACCACGTAGTTGGCGGCGTCCGCGGCGCGCACGAACAGCTGGCCGCCGATGGGTCGATCCCAGATCGTGGGGTCCTTGGTCAGCGCCTGCATCGTGCCGCCGACGGCGTCCGAGCCGTAGAGCACAGAGCTCGGCCCCTTGACCACCTCGATGCCCGAGAGGCCGAGGGAGTCGATGGTGCCGGCGTACTGATTGGGCCCGTCGCGGAAGACCGAGTTGTTGACGCGGATCCCGTCGATAAGAAGGAGCGTGCGGAACCCGGTGAAGCCGCGGATGAACGGTGAGCCCTGGGCGGTGCCCGTGGACTGGGTCATGACGCCGGGGATATCGCGAAGCGCTTCGGGGAACGTCCTGTGCTGGCTGAGGCGCTCCTCGGCGACGCGGTCGACGGTGAACGGAACATCCAGGATCGAGGCGCGGCGGGCCGTGGGCGTGACAACGAGGGTGTCGAGGTCAAGGGCCACGGGGGTGTCCGGCGCCGACTCAGGGTCCGGCGCACTGGCTGGGTCCGTGTCTTCGGGCGAGGGTGGTGTCCCCTGGGGCAGTGGAAGCGCCCAGCCCGCTGAGGCGAGGGGCCCGAGGGCCAGGGAGCCTGCCATCAACCGAGTCAGCGCCGTGCGGAGGTCGCGGCGCTGGCCAGCTCGAAAATTCGGGGGGGACGAGATCTGCAGATTCACGGTCGAGAGAATAGGGTCGGACAGCTGAAATGGGGACGAAACAGGGCCCCTGAAGCCCACGATGGGGACTATCAGAGCCTCTCTGAGCGCAATCCAACGCTCCCTGTCGCCTCCGGTTCACAGATGACGCAGAATCTGTGAGCCGCGGAGCCCGAGCTCCGTTCCCACCTCGGATTCATGTCCATGCCCCGCCCCACCTCGACCCAGAGCCCCATCGCCTCCCCCTCCCCGGCGGGACTGCAGGCGGCTGGTGGCATGAGCCTCGGCGTCTCTTTGGCGGTCCACGGCGTGGCGGCGTTCTCGATCGTGTTGGCTTTTCGCCAGCCATGGGCGGAGCCCGATGAGGGGTCAGCCCAGGTAGTGGGCGCCCAGCTCGAAACCTTCGACCCCACGCTCTTCGATGAGCCAGTGGAGCCCCCCGCGTTCATCGTGCCCATCGAAACGCAGCCGATTCCCAAGCTGGAGCCCCTCCCCCCCGAAGAGTACCTGCCACTCACGGAGTGGGGTCCGATGCCGACCCCAGAGCGCGACGACCTGAGCTGGGAGGAAATCCCGCCCGACCTCGACCCGGAGCGCATCCTCCAGGACCCCGAGCTTCCGCGACCAGAGGTGACGCCCCCCGTCGTCCCAGCGGAGATCGAGCCCCCTACAACAAGGCCCCCTGCCACCGAGCCCGTGGCCGAACCTCCCCAGGAGGCAACCTCGCCTGAGGAAGTCACGGAGGAGGACGCCCACGATCCCGCCGTGGTTTCCCCGCGTCCGGTCCCGAGCGATTGTCCGCCACCCGCCTATCCGCGGCTTGCCGAGCGCCGTGGCTGGACCGGCACGGTGGTCCTATTGATCGACGTCGCCGCCGACGGATCCGTCACCGACGTGAAGATCGAATCCTCTAGCGGCTACGGGGTCCTCGACGAAGCCGCTGTGACCGCCGTGCGCGGCTGGCGCTTCCGGCCCGGAACACTGGGCGGCGATGCCGCCGCCCTAGTGGTCCGCAAGCCGATTCGGTTCGGGGCCTAGCTCGTCTTGCCCGCGCGAGTGCGCGCAACGAAGAGCCCAACGCCGATCGCCGTCGCCAACCAGGTCAAGCCGAGGGTCACGTTGCTGTCGAGCCCAAGGCTGACGCTCGACACGCCGACCGCAGCGAGTGCCGCGAGGCCCACGCCCATGAGCGCTTCGCCTGCGATGACGCCGGAGCAGAAGAGGATGCCGCGTTGGGAGCGCGCCTCGTTCTCTTCCTCGGACTTCGACCCACGCAGGACGATCGCGCTGAGAATGCCACCGAGCAGAATGGGCGGCGCCAGTGAGAATGGCAGGTAGATCCCCACGGCGATGGGCATGACGTGTGCGCGGAACTTCGCGCCCTTGACCTTGAGGACGGTGTCGATGACCAGCAGCGCGACGCCGATGGCAACACCGACTAGGATCAGGTTCCAAGGGAGCTGGGTCTGACCCGAGAAGCCCTCCGCGAGGCTCTTGAACAGTCCGGCCTGGGGCGCGGAGAGGTTCTCACCCCCGATGCCGCCCTCCACGTGGTTGTTCAGAAGCGAAAGGATAGGCGCCATCACAAGCGAGGCGACGCCGACGCCTGCGATCTGCATCATTTGCTGGCGGAAGGGCGAGGCGCCCACGATCGCGCCCGTCTTGAGGTCGTTACAGACGTCGCCAGACGTGCAAGCGACACAGCAGATCACGGCGGCCACACCGATCGTCGCTACGGCCGCCTCTGGGCCGCGGTATCCGACTAGGTAAAGGATGCCGCCAGCCGCGAGGACCGCGGTGATCGTCATTCCCGACACCGGGCTGTTCGAGTTGCCGACCAGGCCGACAATGTAGCTAGCGACTGCCGTGAAGAAGAACGCCGCCACGAGCATGACCCCGGTGAGCAGCGCCGAGATCATGAGGTCGCCGCCGGTGAAGTTGTAGTACAGCCCGCCCACGATGACGACGGCCAGCAGGCCGAAGAAGAGGATCGCCGACTTGGGTAGATCTCGCTCGGAGAGCGCAGCATCCGCTGCGTTCTTGGCACCACCGGTGAGGTGCTGGAAGGCAGCCACGAGTCCGCCGCGCACCGCCCAGATGGATGACACACCGCCGACGAGCATCGCGCCGACGCCGATATAGCGCACCTTGCCGCTCCAGAGAGCCCACGGGTACTCCGCAAGCTCGCCTTCGAAAGCACCGACGCCCCCGAAGAGCGGCATGGCGATGAGCCAGCCGATCGCTCCCCCAAAGAACAGGAGCAGCGCAACGTTGAGCCGCACGATGTAGCCCACGGCCACGAGCATCGGCGAGATGTCGGAGCCGAAGTAGTAGACCCGATCAGCCATGGCTCGCACGCCTTCGAGGGTCGGCTGCACGATGCCTAGGAACCCCGTCAGGACCTTGAACACCCCGCCCAAGAGCCCGCCGAGCAGCAGCCCCTTAGCCGAATCCGCAGCCCCCTCAGCGTCCGACTTGTTCCCGGACTCCAGAACGGCCGCGCACGCGATCCCCTCGGGATAGGGCAGCTCCGAGGACTCGGTAATGAACACTTTCCGCATCGGGATCATCAGCAGGATCCCAAGCAGTCCCCCGGTGAAGGCCACCCCCGTCACCGTCCAAAAATGGAAGTCCGTCCAGGTCCCCATCATCACGAGGGCAGGCATCGTGAAGATGATGCCCGCGGCCAAGCTCTCGCCGGCAGAGGCGCAGGTCTGGACCTGATTCGCCTCAAGGATCGAACTGTCGTTGAACAGATACCGAAACACCAACATCGCCATGACGGCCGCCGGGATCGATGCCGACACGGTCATGCCCGCATACAGCCCCACATAAACGTTGGCCGCCCCCATCACGACCGCCAAGAGCAGTCCCAACACCACAGCCCTGACCGTCAACTCCGGCCGAGCCCCACTACGAACATTCGCATCCGTCATCCGAGAATCATAAACCCTCCCCCCCCGCGCGGTCCGAACCAGGTTGATTTCGCGCACAAAGCCCATCCCCCCTCCGCCAACCCCAACCTGCCGCGCAAAATCAACCTGGTTCAAAATGCGCAGTTAGCACGCGAGCAAGCCCCTCACCGCTCACCAAGACCGATTCCCCAGGTCGGCCAAGCCCTTCGCGCGCACGCTGGACCAGGTTGATTTTGTGCGCAAAGGCCATCCACTCCCTCCGCCAACCGCAGCTTGCCGCGCGAAATCAACCTGGTTCAAAATGCGCGTGGGGGGGGTGGGTCCTTGGGGGGATTTAGCGGGCTGGTTGGTGGGTCGATTGGCCGGTGCCGGCTAAGTAGCCGCTGGCGAAGGCCCATTGGAGGTTGAAGCCGCCGCAGGGGCCGTCGAGGTCGAGGACTTCCCCGCAGAGGTAGAGGCCGGGCTGGAGCTTGCTCTCCAGGGTTTCGGGGCGGACGTCCTTGAGGCGGGCGCCGCCGCGGGTCACGAAGGCTCCGTCGTAGCCCGTGTGGCCCGTGATGGTTAGGGGGGTCTTGACGAGGGTTCGGATGAGCGTGTCCTTGGCCTCACCGGGGACCTTCTGGACCAGGGTGGATGGGGTGACGCCGCTCAGCTCGCAAAGGACCTCGGCGACCTCCCGGGGAAGCTGGGTCTCAAGCCAGTCGGTCAACGGCTTCGGGGGCGCGGTCTTCCACTCCCTGAAGTGGGCCTGCCAATCTTCCTGGGATTGACCGCGGCAGAGGTTCAGGTGGACGGGGACCTCGCCGTAGCGCTCTAGGAGGGGAGAGAGATCGCGGGAGATATCGAGCACAACGGGGCCGCGCAGGCCCTTCTTGGTGAAGATCAAGTCTCCAATGCGCGCGACCTTGGCGTGCTTCTTCATGGCAACGGCCAAGTGGGCCTTGCCAATCGTGTGGGCGGTCAGGCGCGCCGTCCAATCCTCCTTCGTGACGACGGGCACCCCGGCCGGATGACGCGCCGTGACCTTGTGGCCGAAGCTCTCCGCGAACGCGTAGCCACCTCCGGACGCGCCGGACTTCGGAAGAGCAAGCCCCCCGGTCGCCACGATCAGCTCCTTGGAGCGAAAGACGCCGCCCGGGTGCGTCACGTGGAAGAGCTCGTCTTCGAACGTGGTCGACTGGACCTCGCAGTCGGTGTGGATTGGGACCTCGAGCCGTTCGAGTTCACCCACAAGGCCCGCCAGCACCGTCGACGACTTACGGGTCTCGGGCCAGACCCGGAACCCGTCAAGGACCACCGTTTGAACCCCGATGCCATGGAAGAACTCCCGCAGCTTCGGGCCGCCAAGCTCCTCTAGGGCAGGACCCATGAAGCGGCCATCGCGACCGACCCGCTCCATGAACTGGTCCGTCCCCAGCGTGTTCGACAGATTGCAGCGCTGACCACCTGAGGCCAGCAGCTTGCGCCCGAGCGACGACGACTTCTCCACCAGGATCGCGCGCCTGCCGAGCCGGGCAGCGCTGATCGCCGCCACCATGCCGGAAGCTCCGCCCCCAATGATGAGGACGTCGGCGGGGGAAGGGTCTGCGGTGGCCATAGCAGCGCCCAGTGTAGCGCCCCCGCCGGAGCGGTGCTCAGGAGAGGCGCGCCTTGACGGCCGCCGCGTCCACGTCCTTCGCCTCCCTCAAAACGCGCCCCTCCATGCCCCCCGCAACGGTCACGATCTCGCCGCTCACGTGGCGGCTGAGCGTCGGCGAGAGAAGCGCCACGAGGGCCATCGCGATGTCCTGGGCCCGGGCCAGCTGCTGAACGGGCATCGTCCGCACCACCTGCTCGACGACTCCTGGCTCATCGAGCCCCTTCGCCGTCATCTCCGTGACCGTCCAGCCCGGATCGACCACGTTGACTCGGCCGTAAGGATCGATGTCGACGATCTCGTTCTTGAGCGAGCGCATCAGACCGTAGAGGCCCGCCTTCGAGGCCGCGTAGTCGCAGTGTCCCTTCTCGCCAAACTTGGCCGCCGTGGATCCGGTGTAGACGAGCGACGAGCCAACACCGGCCTCGGCGGGCCCTGTCGAGCGGATGGAGCGGAGGAACGCGCGGGAGGTCCAAGTCGCCCCCGTGAGGTTCACCCCCAGCGTCTGGCGAACCCGCGCATCATCCATGTCGACGAGCGCCTTGTCCTCCGGGGGCCAAATGCCGGCGTTCACGACGCAGCCGTGCAGCGGCCCGAAGCGATCCACCGCCGCGGCGAAGGCGCGCTCCACCTGGCCGGGGTCCGTGACGTCCGCGCGTACCACCAACGCGCGATCACCCCAGCTCTGATCCTTCAGCCAAGAACGGGCGCTGTCCCACTGCCGATTCGCGTGGAGCACCACCTGCGCCCCCTCCGCGGCAAGGGCCACCGCCGTGGCTCGCCCAATGCCCCCCGACGCGCCCGTCACGAGGACCGTCTTGCCCCCAAGCCCGAGGTTCAAGCCTTCGCTCCAGACGCTGGCTTCGGAGCCGCAGCGATCTCCACTCGGTTGCTGTACAGGACGTTCCCGCCTCCGAGGTCCGAGACATCTGGGCTCGTAAGTGCGTTGATGCCAACGCCCTCTGGCACCAGTGACTCATTGAGGAATCCGTCGATGCGAACGCTCTTGCGAGGCGCATCTTCATCGAACTTCGCCGTCACCGTGATCGCACCGTACTCGGAGCGAACGGTGACACCGCCACCGTCCTCGATGCCTGCGACGCCTGCGTCCTTGGGATGCAAGTGAGCAAGGGGAATGCCGAGCCGCTCGCGGTGCCTCGGCACGTGCAGGTAGGTCGAGTTGTGCGTCGCCGTGGAGGGGGCCGAGATGAGTTGGAAGGTGCCCTTCATCTGGGCACCGTCATCGGGCACGTACGTCGCGACCCTTGGGCGCCCCAGGCGCTCTGCCGCCTCGGAAACGAGCTCGATCTTGCCGCTCGGGGTCCCACGATCCTCGAACACCGGAGCCGTCAGCTTCACCGGTGTGCCTTGCAGCACCGCGAAGTACTCCTCGCTCGTGAATCGCTGGCGGTTCATGGCGAGGAAGTCCCCCACCAAGACGTCCTCGTCCACTTCGAACATCGGCCCTTGGCGCTCGTCTGGAAAACCGGCCGCACCTTCGAAGCCCAGCGCCCGACCGATGCTTGAAAAACAGGAGACGTTGCTTCGCTCCTCCGCCTGGACCTCGGTCGACCGCCAGCTCACCTGAAACGACCGGTGCCCATAGCTCCGGAATACGTCCGAGTGCTCGGTAAGCGCGGTTGCGGGCAGGACCACGTCCGCGAGCTGGGCCGTCTCCGTCATGAACAGCTCGTGCACGACGACGAAGAGGTTGTCCCGCGCGAGTCCCCGCCGGACGCGCACAGAATCCGGGAGCGTAGCGGCCGGGTTGTGACCCCAAACGAACGCTGCGCGGAATGCACCCTCGTCGAGGACTCGCCCCAGCCCCACCTGGCTCACCGGTGGCGGAGGAGGCGCAGAACGAACGTCCGCCCGCGTGAGAAGGCTGTCGTCCAGCCCAAAGTGATCACCGGTTTGGAAGAACAATCGGTCCGCGTGTCCGAGGGTCGCCGCGAGGCTCGCGATGGCGCGCATCGATTCGCCTCCGTTCCGCCGCCTCGCGAATCCGATCCCTGCTTTGATGATGGGAGAGGTCGAGGCGATGAGCTTCGCCGAGAGAGTCCGGAAGTCTTCGTCGGACAGGCCCGTGATCTCCGCGACGCGTTCTTCGGGCCAAGCACCCGCGACCTCTGCCCGGAACTCTGCGGCGCCCTCACACGCAACCTTCAGGAACTCTATATCCGCTGCGCGCTCGTCGAACGCACGAGCGGCGAGGCCGAGGGCCAAGGCCGCGTCCGTGCCAGGGTGCAGGATGAGCCCTTGGCCGCCCCACTCTTCGACTTTCTGAATGGTCTCCGTGCGATAGATATCGATCACGACCACCCTGACGCCGGCCGCCGTGAGGCGCTTCAGTCGCTGCATCAGGTGCGGCGTGGTGCGCTTCGCGTCGCTACCCCAAAGGATGAAGAGGTCGCACTTCCCAGGCTCTGCCTCGACGTCAAGGTCAGGGCCAACCGAGCGCCCCATGACGGTTTGAAAACCGGCCTCGGCCGTCGCATCACAGACACCGTTATCGTGGAACGTCGCCCCCAGCGCGTGCATAAGCCGCATCGGGAACTTGCGCTGGACCAGTCCCATGTTGCCCGCGTAGTTAAGCGAAAGCACGTCGGCCCCCTCAATGCCGTCCATGCGCGTGACGATGTGGGACAGCGCCTCGTCCCAGGTCGCTTCTTCGAATCCGCTCGCGCGGCGAATCAACGGGACGCGTAGGCGGTTCGGCGCGTTCACCAGTTCGTGGTACACGGCGGTCTTGCCGCAAAGCGAGCCGCGCGACCAGGCGTGTTCCTTGTTTCCCCGGAGCCGCACGAGCTGCCCCACTGAATTTCGTTCCACCTCGGCCCCGCAGGTGTCGGGACAATCGAGCGGGCAAGCGGTGAACGCCGGGGCGGTGCGGGAGGGTTGAATCACGTCTTGATTCTACGGGTCCCGCTGGCCCCCTGCCAAGAAGCAGCGGCCATGCTGCCTGCGAGGGACCAGCACAGCCGCGTAAGAATCTGTCTAGGGAACAGTCGGCCCACTGAGGTCGTCGTCCACGTCCCGCGGGCGCTGCCGCTTGGGCACAAGGTCCGCGAGGAAGCCCTTCTGCATTGAGGTCATCGTCCAGGACTCATCAAAGAAGAGGACGATGCCCTGGATCTGCGCGCTGGTGTCCGCGTACTGGAAGTTGCCAGCCGCATCCCCCACCGGCACCGAGACCTCGATGTTCCAGTCGGTGGTGTTCTGCCAGCCCCATGCGAGCGACATGCCAAGTCCGACCTCGATCACGAAGAGCGGCGCGCCGAGTTGCTCGAGCGCCGACTCCAGGTCCGTCACCCCGGGCTTGAGGCTGTCCACGGCCTCCATCAACGGCTCCTGATAGATCCGGAACTTGTTGTAGTCGCCGTCCACGCAGCTGACGAGCGAAACGGAGCCGAGGAGCAACGCAACACGGGCAGTCAGCCCCGGCCTAGCCCCGGCCTTAGAAGACCGGCAGGTCATACTCGGCCTCGGCGGCTTGGAGCAGCGATCCGATGTGGGAGACGTTGTCCTCTTCGTCGAAGAAGACCCAGACACGGTCGGCCTGGGTGTCTACGCCGCGCAGACCCAAGAGGACCAGGAAGAGGCCACTCTGCTTCTCAACCGTGTGTTCGTAGCGCCATGCGGTCTTGCGACCGAGCTGCACCACCTCGTTCGGCGCGCCGAGAAGACGTGCGACGTCATCGGCGGTCGACTGACCGGGCAGGATTTGGGCGACGGACTCAGCGGGGATCGCCGGGTTCGTCACGGAACGGCTGACGACGCAGCTCTGGACACTGAGTGCAAGAATCGCGGCGGCGGCGCCACGGACGGTGGTCCGGTGCCAACGGCTCAGAGGGGAATTCTGAAGGGGGTGATGCATAGGAGAGATCGAGTAGGAAGCGCCCAGGGCACGCGGGAGCGGCGAGGGCCATAGATCCAGCAGGGAGGGCCCTGCGGGAGGCGACGGGAAGTGTAGGGTCCTTCGAACGTCGGAGATCTACCGTTGCGAATCGCCCTCGATCTATCCCCAATTTCCCGGTCATTTCCTCTGGGAGTCCAGCGCGCCGTCGGCTCGAGCCTCGCGGCCCTCGAACGCCGCGATGACGTGGAGCTCGTTCCCGTGACCCCTCCGGCCAAGGGATCGCTCGCTTGGTGGCGACAGACCGCGCTGGTGAAGGAGGCGCAAGGTCGCGCGGACGTGCTCCACTCTTGGACATCTGCGTTTCCCCTGAGGGCTCGGATGCCGGTGGTGCAGACGGTGCACGAGGCCCCGTGGCGTCACGGCGCCCAAGAGAACGCAGGGTTGACCCACCGCCTATGGGCTCGCCTCGGGCGCTCCCGCGCCGCGCTCGTGGTCACACCGTCCGCCGCCGTGGCCGCTGACCTCGGCGGGCACGACAAACTGCGCGTGATTCCGTGGGGCGTCGAATCTGCGTTCACGCCCGAGCCCAGCGAGCGCGACTCGGCGCTGCGCACCGCGGTGCCGGATCTACCCGAGGGTCCCTTCGTTCTGTGCCTCGGCGGAACGCGCCGCAAGAAACGTCTAGACCGACTGCTCGCGGGGACCGCCGCGTCGACTCACCCGTTGCCCGTGGTCTGCACAGGACCGCGCACCCCCGAGGCCGAAGCGCTCGCCGCGGCTCACCCCCACCTCTTCCTTGCGGGCGTCTTGGAAGAGCCGATGATCCCTGCGCTTCTTCGGGCAGCCATGTGCAGTGCGATCCTCTCCACGTCGGAGGGATTCGGCCTCCCCGCGCTCGAAGCACTCGCAACAGGAACGCCGGTCATCGTGGCCCGCGACTCGGTTCAAGCCGAGACCGCAGCGGGGTTCGGCATCGAGGTCGACCCAGACGATCCCGCCTCCGTTGCAGCCGGCATCGAGTCCGCCCTCCAGGACCCAGCGCAGGACGTGCGCCGCGCGGGTGGACTCGCCCACGCGAAGAACATGACGTGGGACCGCACCGCGGAACGCCTCGTGGCCGCGTGGTGTTCACTCCTTGTATAAGGACCATCTACGGCCCGTAGGTCGGCATGGGGTCCCGGTGCTGGGAACGCCCGATCTGCGTCGGAGGCGTTCGAACCGGATCGATACGTGACTAGACGGCAATTGTCTCAAGCCACCCGACGAATCCTCCCGATCCCCTCGTCTTCCAGGGCGTCCCACTTGCACCGGTCCCTGGGTCCCCAATCACTATGAGACCGAGCACTAAGACTGACGGCTTCACGCTCGTTGAGCTGATGATCGTCGTCGCCATCATTGCCATCCTTGCGGCAGTCGCCACTCCAAAGCTCGTGAGCGCGCGGCTCTCCGCCAACGAGAACGCCACGATCGCGACGCTCCGCTCCATCGCGGCAGCCCAGGTGCAACTCCAGTCCTCCGTGGCCATCGACACCGATGCGGACGGCGGCGGCGAGTACGGGTTCTTCGGTGAGCTCGCCGGCTCAGCCCCCATTCGGGATTTCAACGGGGGCGCGCCGGCGGTGGGGACGATTGTCCTCGACCCCACGTACCTCCCGATCGCGTTCGGCAACGTCGTGCCTGACGGGTCGCTCCAGGGCATCGTTGAGCGTCAAGGCTACTACTACAAGATGTGGCTGCCGAACAATAGCGCCACCAACCCCATCGCGGCCGTGAATGAAGCGGGGGGCGGCGGCAACGACGCCACTCTCCCGGGATCCTCGAACGCCGAGATCATGTGGTGCTGCTACGCCTGGCCCGTCCAGGCCACCAAGACTGGCAACCGCGCGTTTATGGTGAACGAATCCGGTGATGTCGTCGCGACTCAGAACCAGCGGACCGCGGCCCTTCAGCCGTACAACGGAACGGCGGCCGCGACGGTGCCGGCTTTCGACGCAGCGTTCAGCGCACCGCTGGACATGGGCTCTGACCCCGCCCTCGCCTCGGTGGGCGCGGCTGCCCAGGACGGCCGGACCTGGACGCCTGTGGGCAACTGATTCTCCCGAGCCGTGCGGGGGTTCGCGCGACGGGGAAATGTGGGTTGTGATAGGGTCGCGCCATGCGCGTGCTAGAGACGCCGGAGTGATCCCCGGCATCGACCCGATCGATCTCCTCGCGCCACCTGGAATCCTCCCCCCGCGCCACGGTATTCGCCGTCATCCAAGTCCACGAAGCTCCCAGCGTTCTGATCAGCGGCGTCTGCCTTGGGCAGCCCGCTGGCGGCGTGCGGCGGCATAACGCGCAGCTTCTGCCGCGGCTGGCGCAGAGGCTAGAGGCCGCCGGTGGCCGCTTGGCCGTGCTCGAGGGCCGCGTTCCGATCTTGTTCGACCTCCCGGACTCCATCGAGCGGATTCCGTCGCGCGTGCACTGGACCCCGGCGGCGCTGCGCGCTGCGTCGGAGTCGCGGGCCCTCGCCGAGGCCATCGCCCAGGCGGAAGCCGCCGGTCGTCCCTTCGACCTCGTTCACACGGCGCACCTGCCAACGCCGAAGTCGCTGGCGATTCCGTTCACGCTGACGATCCACGATCTGCGCAGTCTCGACCTCAATCGTGCGCCGTTCGTACGGCGGCTTATTGGAGGCAAGGTGCTGGCGAAGGCGACGGCCGACGCGGCTCGACTCTTCGTTGTTTCGGAGTGGATGAGGGGCCGAGTCGCGGCGGAGTTCCCGCACGCCGCGCACAAGGTCCAGGTGGTAGGGAACGGCGTCGACCACCTGCCCCTACGTCCACGGCAGCCGGACAAGAACGACCCGTTCCTGCTCCACGTGGGGCACATCGAGCCGCGGAAGAACCTCGACCTCCTCGTTCAGGCGCTCGCCCGCGACCCTGAGCTCCCGCGACTCGTACTCGCTGGCTCACCGAAGGGCGACACGGACGCGGAGCTCATGGTCCTCGCGAAGGACCTCGGCGTCGCGGATCGCCTCGAGTTCCGGACGGCCCCCGATGACAACGCCGTCGCCGAGCTGTACTCCACTGCCTCGTGCGCCGTCTTCCCCTCACGCCTGGAGGGCCACGGAATCGGCCCGCTCGAGGCTCTGAGGGCAGGCTGTCCAGTGGCCGCGTCGAGCATCCCGGCCCATTGCGAGACACTCGGAGACGACGCCCCAACGTTCGGCATCGATGATCCCGACGCGTGCGCAACGGTGCTCCGGAGGGTCCTAGACGGTGCTGTCGTTCTACCCACCGCCCCCGGGATGAGAACCTGGGACGAGTGCGCCGACGCCTGGGCATCGGGCCTCGTAGAGGCCATCTCGCCTCCACCCCCCATGGGGTAAGCTTCGGGACTATGGCCAAGTCCGACCGATCAACGTTTCGCGTCGCGCTCATCTCTACGGGTGGCACGATCGAGAAAACCTACAACGAGCTCCACGGCGTGCTCACCAACGACGTCAGCGTGCTGGACGTCATGCTGGCTGGCCTAGAGCTCGGCGACATGGAGATCGAGCGGGTCACGCTGATGAACAAGGACAGCCTCGACATGTCCGAAGAGGACCATCAGCTGATCGCGGACACGGCTCTCCACAAGTCGCGAGAGTTCGACGGGGTGATCATCGTCCACGGCACCGACCGCCTCGCCGTTACAGGCGAGACGATCTACGACCTCGAGCCCAAGCCGAAAGCCCCGATCATCCTCACAGGCGCGATGCGCCCATACGAACTGCGCACCAGCGACTCGATGCAGAATCTCGTGGAAGCTCTCTTCGCCGTTCAGCTCGCCAAACGCGGCGTCTACGTCGCGATGCACAACAAGCTCCTGAGCTTCCCGGGCGTCCGCAAAGACGTCGTGAGCGGTACGTTCGTGAAAGAATAGTGAGCAGTACGGTACCGTAGTCATTGTCGCCACTCCCCAGGCGGACAGCGGACCTATAGGTCCGCTGTCCGCCTGGGGAGTGGCGACAATGACTACGGTACCGTAC
>CALHGQ010000288.1 GCA_938030175.1 uncultured bacterium
ACTCGTCTACGACGAGCCGCCGGGTTGGATGACCCCGGTGCGCCACACGCGCGGCGCTCTCTTGATGACGGCAGGCAAGCTCCAAGAAGCCGAAGCGGTCTACCGCGAAGACCTCGAGGAGTGGCCGCGGAACGGCTGGTCGCTCCTCGGCCTAGGGCAGAGCTTGACGCGCCAGGGCCGCGTGGAAGAGGCCCAAAAAATGAACGCGGCCCAAGCCGTTGCTTGGAGCCGCGCCGATGTCATGCCCCCTGCGTCTTGCTACTGCGGCAAGTAGGGGACCGTTCGTGGAAGTCGATCAGACGCCGTCGTCGTCGTTCTTCTTCTTTGCGTCCTTGTTCTTGGCGGCCTTTTTCTTCTTGATGATGCGCTTGCGCTTCCCGGCCTCGCCGTTCTTCTTACCAGCCTCGTCGCCGGCTTCCTTGCGCTGAGCATCCATGTGCTTCTTGAGGGCGGCTCGCTCGGTATCGTTCAGCTTGCCGTCGCCGTCCGCATCGAAGCGCTTCTTCAGCGCTTCGCGCTCCTTGGCGCCGATTCCGTTGCCGCCAGTTCGGCGGTCACCACGCTGGGCTCCCTTCTTGTCACGCGCAACGGGGGTCTCGCCGTCCTTGCCTTTCTTAGCGCCCTTCTTGTCGCGAGCCTTCTCGCCTGCCTTCTTGCGCTCCGCCTGGATGTGCTCACGAAGGGCCTTGCCCTCCGCCTCGTTGAGCTTGCCGTCGCCGTCCGTGTCGAAGCGCTTCCGGAGAGCTTTCATCTCATCGGCACGCTTGCCCTCGCCGCGCTTCTTCGCGTCTCCGCGCTTTTGCTTGGCTTCCTTCTTCTTGTCTTCCTTGGCCGTCTCCCCTTCTTGCGAAGAGGTGACCGCAGGGCTGGGCGCCTGAACGGCGGCCTCACCCGTGAAGTCGAGGGCAGGCTGGCCAGCCATGGAGAGGGCGAGTGCGATGGGTGCAAAGGTGAGGATCATGGATTGGCTCCTGTTCGTAGTGTCGTGCGTTTCAGTCTTAGATTCCGGCTCGGAGGCGCGGCCGCAGCGCAGCGCTGCCGTTCTGCCCATTCAACACCGGCGGCCAGCAAAGGTTCCGCCGATCCTACGGGGCAGGGGCGAACGGTAGCGATCGCGTTGGGAACAGCCCTAGCGGCCCCCGATAAGAGCTGGATCGGCTCGGGAAGCAAATCCATGGACCCCCGAGTCACTGCATTCTCAAAGTGATCGAAGCGGCGACCTTCCCAGCCCCCTTGTCACACAGCGCGGACAGGTTCACTAGCTGGCTGGCCCCCAAACAGGCTCCCAGGGCGGAATCGGGTGCCCGTCGGAAGTCGACAAGCAAGCGAGCCTCGACGCGAAAAGCAAGTGGTACGCCCGGCGGGATTCGAACCCACGACCCCCGCTTTAGGAAAGCGGTGCTCTATCCAACTGAGCTACGGGCGCGTTGGCAGGGAAGGTAACGGCGGGGGCGGCTGTGCGCCAGAAGGAAGACCCCTGGAAGGCCGGCGGGAAGGGCCCAGGAAAGGGCCCAGGGGATAGCGCAGCGGGAAGGCTGCGCTGTGGAGGGAGCCGGTTAGGGAGCGTGGGCGGCGAGCTGGGCCTGGGCTTCGGCTGCGGCTGCCTTGATTCTGGCTGGGCTGCTGGGGAGCTGGGCTAGGAGGGCGATGCCGTAGAAGGTGGTGATGAGGGAGCGGGCTAGGCGGGGGGGAGAGGCTTCCTTGGTGAGTTCGCCCTGGGACTGGGCTGACTTGAGGGCGGACTTGAGGCCGCGCTCTAGGCGGTCGACGTGGCCTTCGATCAGGGTGCGGGCTGGTTCGTCGTCGGCTGGGGCGCTGACTAGGGCCGTGACGAGGAGGCAGCCATCTGAGGGGCAGGTGGTGGCGGTGGATTGCCACGACGCGATGAAGGACTGGACTCCCTGGAGGGGGGAGGGGGCGGCCTTGATGGCGGCGAGCTTGGCGTCGATCTCGCGGGTGCCGTAGAGGTCGAGGGCGGCTAGGTAGAGGCCGCGCTTGTCGCCGAAGGAGTTGTAGAGGCTCTGGCGGCAGATGCCGAGGTGGGTGGTGAGCTCGGGCATGCTGGCGCGCTCGAACCCCTTGGAAAGGAAGAGTTCGACCGCGCGGTCGAGGACTTCGGCCTCGTTGAAGGTCTTGGGGCGTGCCATGGTGCCCCGGGATTATGGGTCAAGAATTGGTGGGCTGGGGTTGCGTTTTAGAATGAATGATCTAGAACAGTCGATCTAGAACGGCCGTTCTGATATTGAGCGGTGCTGCCCATCACCTGAATCGGCTCTCCAGAGCCTCTGATCCAT
Organism: uncultured bacterium; assembly: GCA_938030175.1. Lineage (GTDB taxonomy): Bacteria > Planctomycetota > UBA1135 > UBA1135 > Saltatorellus. The sequence goes on from CALHGQ010000288.1 coordinate 2,295, forward strand.
GTCGACATTCATTCCTACGCGCCTCCTTGAGGGGACCTCGCTTCGAAACCTGCCCGTGGCCAACCGTATCGCGATGGCGCCCATGACCCGGGCGCGGACCGGAAAGGACCGGGTTCCGACCGCGATCATGGGGGAGCACTACGCCCAGCGGGCGGGGGCCGGGCTGATCGTGACCGAGGCGACGACGGTTTCGGCCCAGGGCAACGGCTGGGTGAACACGCCCGGCATCTACACGGACGCCCAGGAGGCCGCGTGGAAGGACGTGGTCAAGACCATCCACGACGCCGGGGGGCGCGTGTTCCTTCAGCTGTGGCACTGCGGCCGCGCCGCGCACTCCAGCTTCAATGGCGGGGAGGCCATCGTGGCTCCGTCGGCGATCAAGATGGCGGGGGAAGGGGTCCATACCTACGACGGCAAGCAGCCCCACGAGACTCCGCGAGCCCTGGAGACCGATGAGCTCCCCGGGATCGTGGCGGACTACGTCCAGGCGGCCGAGCGGGCCAAGCGAGCTGGCTTCGACGGCGTCGAGATCCACAGCGCGAACGGGTACCTCTTGGACGAGTTCCTGCAGTCCAAGACCAACCAGCGGACGGACCAGTACGGCGGTAGCCTTGAGAATCGATTCCGGCTCCTGCGGGAGATCGTCGAGGCGGTGACGAAGGTGCTGCCCGCGGAACAGGTCGCGGTGCGGCTCTCGCCAAACGGCGTATTCAATGACATGGGTTCGCCGGACTTCCGCGAGACGTTCCTGTACGCGGCCAAGGAGCTCAATGCCTACGGGCTCGGCTACCTGCACGTGATGGATGGGCTGGGATTCGGCTTCCACGAGCTTGGGGAGCCCATGACCCTGCCGGAGTTCCGCGAAGTATTCGACGGGCCCCTCATGGGCAACTGCGGCTACGACGCCGAGACCGCGGAGGCCGCGATCGCCAGCGGCGCTGCGGACATGATCGCCATCGGGCGGCCTTTCATCGGCAACCCGGATCTGATCGATCGGCTGCGCAACGGATGGCCGCTCGCGGAGTCTGATCAGAGCTCCTGGTATTCAGGCGAGCACGCAAGCGAGGGCTACACCGACTATCCGACCTACCAGCCCGAAGCCGCGGTCTAGTAGGCCTTGATCAACGGCCCGCTAGTCCTTCAGCGTTTTGCCCTGGGCCACGAAGCGCTGCACGTACTCACGGTTCACCGTGATCGTGCGGCGTGAGCGGCTCCAGGCGGCGCCGCCCTCGGACGACGTGAGGTGAATCGTGACCTGGGAGTGCCAGTCGAAGCGGGTCAGGGCGGCGGTCAGCTCGTCGCGCAGGCCCTCGGCGCACAGGTTCTTGATGAACGGGATGTCCTCGTCGGCCTTGAAGCGGGCCTCTTTGACGGGGTGGCCCTCGGGCAGCCAGAGGTCACGGAGCAGGCGGCGCCAGGACCGGTGAATCTCCGTGCCGTAGTCGGCGGCGCCGCTGATCTTGCTGGCAGACATGCCCACTTCCACGGCGATAGGCCGGTACTTCTCGGGGTCGGCGGCGATGGCCACCGCCGCGATTTGAAACGCGCGACGGGCGTCGCTGTTGTGCTCGCCGTCGACGCTCCACTCGTTGCGCGGGACCTCGTTCGCTTCGATCATCAGGGACCGGGTGCGGGCCTGGATCACGTCGAAGGCCCGGTCGGGCATGTGGGTCGTGAGGTAGTAGGTCGCGAAGGCGTCGGCCAGCGTTTCCTCGTTGGCCAAGACGGGGAGGTCGAACTCGCGGACCAGGGCGTGGGCCATTTCGTGGAGCACGACGTGGACTGTGACGTCCCTGGCGAACTGGGTCACCTCGGGGGAGGCGGCGTCGATGGACGCTGGCTCTTCGTCCGTTGCAGCGAGGCTTCGCGCAGTGATCTGCCCCTCCACGATGGGGGGATGGTCGCAGTTGCAGTGTCGGTACTTCTCGACCTCGGCGGTGAGCGCCTCCTTCGACAGGCCGAAGTGGGACGCGGAGGCCGCCAGCAGCTCTCCGCCCGTTGCATGGCGCTTGCTCTCAGCGTTCAGGTACGCGAGGGTCGTGTCCAGGTCCATCCCGAACCCAAGGTCGAGCGCATTGGAGATGATGTCGCTCATCGCGCCCGGCCTCGTCAGGTCGAGATCGCACCGGATCTCCTTGGCCTCTTGTGCCCCTTGGGCCGGCGCCTGCAGCCAGGCGGGAGCCGGAGCGAGGCTCGCGGACGTCAGGGTGAGAACGACGGCGCCGATCAAGTTCGAACTATGAAGCATAGGAGTCGGGAGGGTGTACTTGGGGCTCAGAGAGAGCCCCCGGTACAGCATCCGGTACTAGCAGCCCGTTGAAAAGCCCGCACTACCGAGCAGCGCCCCTCGAAGCCCTGACCGCGTTGCTTGAAGGGCCCCGACTAGGCTGCTAGCGGCTCACGTCAATCTCTAGGGTCGCGCCCGGTTCCAAGTTCCCCCTAAAGAGCGGAGCCTGGCCCTCTTCGAAGTCTGCGCCGTCGGCGACGATCAGGACTTCCCCAGCGAGCATGCCAGCCAGAACGCGGCGCTCGCCTTCGCCGGGGGTGAGCGGCATCCACGCGCGCGCCATGCGCCCAGCGGACTGTCCTCTCTTTACGACCACTCCGACCGGCTGGTCGTCGGAGACACCGGTCAGCACGAGCGTGCCCGTTTCGAAGTTGACGTTGATCGGAGCCGCGGGCGCGCCAGCGACGGCGTCGAACTCGGCCCAAACGTGAGAGTCGACGCCCTCTAGCCCTAAGTACACACGCCATTTGCCGGAGCCCGGCAGCGAGGTTTCGAACTGACCGTCGCGGCCCACGTTCAGCCAGCGTTGTTCCGTCAGGTTCCTCGTCGGCTCAAACGGCTCACGCAGAAAGTGCGCGGTCTTGTTCTTGGGCCTTTGCCCGTTCACGAGGATCGTGCCGGTGATTTCGATCGGCTCCTCGGTCCTGACCGCGAGCCGAACGTTGGCAGTCTCCCCGGCGACGACCTGAACATCGAGACCCGCTCGCTGCACCACGGCCTCCGGCTTGACTGTCGTCACGTAGGTCGGCCCCGGGCGGTCGTCCGATCGGCCCCCGGCGTAGGCCGCGCCTTGCCACTCGCCTTCGTACCACCAGTACGTCTCGCCGAGGCGCCAAAGCCCCTCGGGAAGATCGTGGAATTGGAACGCGCCGTCGGATCCAAAGGCCACCGATCGGCGGAGGCCGAGCTCGTGGCTGATCGTCACGATGCCGCCGTCGGGGTTGCCGTGTCTCGCCTGAACGAAGCCGCGAACGCTTCCCATGGCTGGCGCGACGAGTGTGACGTTCGGCTCCGAGTCCAACTCGAAAGTCGCGGGCGCTTTGCCCTTGGGGTTCGCAGCCAGCACGTACTCGCCCGCCTTGACCGCGGGAAATTCGAAGGTTCCGTCGGCACGGGTCGTCGCCGTCGCCACGTCCTGTCTTGGCATGGCGCGCGTCAGAATCTCGCCTTGTTGGAATCGGAGGCCCTCTGGCGCTCGCTCTTGAAGGCTGAGCTGAGCGCCAGCCAGGGGCTGACCGTCCCGTTCGATCGTCCCGCGGTACGCGATCGATGCTTCGAGCTGGATCACCCTCGGTCCGTCGAACGTGCTTCGGTCGAAGGGGCCCAGCTTGGCGACGCCGTCCTTGGAAAGCACGCGCAGATTCCATCCGGAGGCGGGCGGCGTAAAGGACGCGGAGCCGCCCGTGCCTGCGATCGTCGTGAGAGGCGTTGACGCCGCCCCGGTCTGGCCCCGGTTGCCGAGAAGCTGGATCTCGAAGGATTCGGCCGGCTGCCCGTCCGTGTCGATGACCTCGATCGTCCGTGGCAGAATAGCGTTGACCACGAGGGTCACCGGGCCTCCGCCGATGTTCACGTCTCCGCGTGCGACGGGCGCGTACATTCCGCCTGTGTGCGTGACGGAAACGGAGAGCACCTGGTCCACGGCGCACGGTACGAAGTAGGCGGTCGCGCCTTTCTGCTCGACGTTGAGCATCGCGACGCTGTTCGGGCCGGTGCGGAAGTTGGCCGATACGTGAAACTCGTCGGGGCTCGCCCCTGCCGGAAGCGCCAAGTGAACGGCGACGCCCATGGGAGCGGTGGTCGGCGCAGCCGCGGGGCTCAGCACGGCGATGGGGTCCAGGTCGACCGGGAAGCCTGCCTCCAGTTCGATCACGTCAGACCAGCCGACCCGGCCTCCGTTGTCGTCGTGGGACACGATCACTTGACCGCGCGTTCCGGCAGCGATGTCGCCGAGTTCGAACGCACCCGAGTCCGGGTCTGTCGCCACGAACGAACCGATGAACGTGTGGGCCTGCAGTTCACCCATCACCGAGCGGAGGCTTGCCCCGTTTGAGAGCTGGTCCTTGATTTCGGCGGAGAGGGGCTCCACGAAGGTGGCGAGGAACGACTTGCCCGCTCCCTCGGGATCAAAGACGG
>CALHGQ010000289.1 GCA_938030175.1 uncultured bacterium
AACAGCAAGATGGCCGCGATGGCCAAGTGCTTCGCGACGGATGTGGCCATGGAGGTCGCGACGGACGCCGTCCAGATCTTCGGCGGCTATGGCTTCATGGAGGACTACCCCATCGCCAAGTTCTTCCGCGACGCCAAGATCCTTCAGATCTACGAGGGCACGAACCAGATCCAGAGGCTCGTGATTGCGCGCCACCTCATCCGCGAGGCCAACGACCTCGAGCACCTGAAGGCGTTCATTCCGACCGAAGAACAAAACCCGTACTCGGCGGCGAGCGTTAAGTCCTGAGGAGCTGAAGCCCTGCTCATCTAACGCCGTGGGAGGTCCCCACGGGCGTCCCCTTGAGCGTGCTCTCCAGAGGACACTCTGAAGCGGCCGCTGTTTCCCGATGTCTGCCAACTTGGTCGACGGGAGACAGCGGCTGCCTTTTTGTCAGTGACAAGATCTGAGGGCGCGGGATCTGTCTACGGGTGGCGCGCCAAAGCGAGGGGGCCCAGTCGCACCGAACGAGGTGTTGCCGGTTCTTTGCGGAGGATGAACACAGGTGACGTCTGCTTCAGGAATTCGCCAGTCTGAGGCTGGTAAGTGCTTGTTATCAGTGTGGTTACGCAAAGTTCATCCAACGAATAGCGTCACAAGGCGTAGTTAGAGCGAACAAGGAATCGCAGGTCACGGACTCGATCTGATTCACCTCGGATCGTTCGGCACGGCGCTCGCACTGGCTTAGACACCACGGCGCGCTCCCTCCGGTCCCCACCCTGTGAGCCCGCCCTACCCCCAGGTGACTCCTAGCTCCCATGCGTTCACGCGGCCTTCACCCGCGGCTTGGAAACGACGACTCGCCCTTGGAGAACTGATATGACTGCAACCCGCACACTGAAGACCCTGGCCGAGCTGGACCTCGTCCTCGACCGCTTGGCAGAGGACCCGGAGGGGTTCGCTGCCAAGGCAAAGCGTCGCGCCCAGGATTGGAACCGCAAGGACTACGACCTTGAGCTCCGCGACGCTTCCACTTGGAAGCATGCGGAGCCGACGAGCCGCATTGATCGCGACGGGCGCGTAGCGTCCATCGAGGAGCAGCTCCGGGCCGAGATCGACATGATCACGATCATGGGTCGTGAGGAGGAAGCACAGCACGCTCGCCGCATTGAGTTCGCTCGTTTCCGCCTTGAGCACGCACTGAAGCGCAACAAGCTGACCGAAGAAGACATCTCCGGTATGGCGAGCTACAGCCCGACGACGTATCGCAGCGTCTGTGAAGAAAGCTGCGAGCTCCCTGGTGACGTATGCCGTCGCTGGGTCGAATTGCATCACCTTCGGACAGAGCTCGTGGAGCGCAACCTCTACCTCGCCGTGATCAACGTCGAGCGCTACGCCCACCTGGGCATCTCGCGCCTGGACCTGATCCAAGAGGGGTCGGCATCGCTCTTCCGCGCCGTGGACGGCTTCGACTGGCGTCGCGGTCTCCTGTTCCGGACCTACGCGGTGCACTGGTTGAACCAGGCCTACCGCAGCTACCTGTACAACAACGGCCAGACCGTTCGCGTGCCCGTGTACCTGCAGAAGGCGATGAAGCACGTGCGTCGCGCCCAGAACAAGCTCGGCCCCGACGCGTCCGTCAAGGCGATCGCGGAAGAAGCTGATCTCGGCGAGCACCTCGTCACGAGCGCACTGGCTGCCAGCCGCTCGACCATGTCGATCGACTCGCCCTTTGGCGCAGGTGATGCCACGGGCAACCTCGCAGAAGTGCTGGGCCAGGCCGACGAATCGGGCGTCTATTCGGTCGCGATGGAGGACACCACGCTGGAGTCCGGCATCCACGACGCGATGGATCGCCTCTCGGACCGCGAGCGCTTCGTCATCGAGATGCGCTTTGGCATCAACCGCGAGCGCGAGTACACCCTCAGCGAGGTGGCGAAGGAGCTGGGTGTGAGCCTCGAGCGAGTTCGCCAGATCCAGGTCCGCGCGATTGGCAAGATGAAGACCCCCGGGCTTCGCAAGGCGATCGACCCGTTCCTGTAACGGACGGGCCCCGGACCGTTCCGGCCCGCGAGAACTACGAGAGCCCCCGCTGCCGTCTACGGACGACAGCGGGGGCTCTCTTTTCGATCGGCAGGCTTCGCCCTTCGGGGGCTGCGCTGGGCCCCTAGGGCGCTGCGCTGGGCCCCTAAGGCACCGGAACGGGCGCGGGCGCGGGCAGCGTGCCGACGAAGCGCAGGCCGAGATCGGCCTCGTCGCGGATGTCCAGGACCTCCTGGCCCCGGGAGTCGTAGTAGAGCTCGAGTCCGGTCGGCGCCAGGAGGCCGATGTCAGCCGCCAGGAGCGCTCCTTGGACGCGCATGGACCCATCGGTGCCCTCGCTCGTGCTCTTGGGAACGACGCCAAAGATGCTGTTGGCGCTGTAGACCGTGGCATCGACCTTGAACGGCTCGTTCACGTCCCGGCTACCCAGGCTGTCCGTGATGAGCCCGCGAAGAATGTCGGGGTCCATCCAAGAGGCCGTGGGCTCCAGCGTCGTGAGGGCCGCCGCGGGGCGCCCGGACGGGAAGAGGCTTGGGTCAGCCGGGTCGTTAGGGTCGGCCAGGGTCAGCTCGGAGGTGTCCCAGCTCGTGACGCCCTCGCTCATGACCCACAGCTGCTTCACGTCGTCGAAGTAGCCCTTCTTGTTCTGGATCGGGATCGGATCGCCCTCGCCGAACTGATAGTAGCGAGCCGCGTAGTTGGGGCCCTTGTAGTCAGGGTTCGGCAGCATCGGAACTTCCCAAGTCGAGGTCGTGACCGCCACGTCCACGAACTGGGGCGGGTCATAGGACTCGTAGGTCGTCGTCGGGACGTCCTCGTAGTAGTCGATGACCTTGTCCTTGTGCTCGACCATCTCCGTGCCGACGACCTGGGACTCGTAGACGGGTTCGGTCGTCGTGCCAGTCTGCACCGTTTCGCTCCACGAGTTGTCGTAGGGGGGCGTCAGGGTGTTCGGGTGGTGAATGGTCGTGTAGACCGGAACCTCTTGGGTGCCCACCTGGACATTGTCGTAGATGTCCTTCTCCCAGAAGGTCCCGTTGGGCACCCACTTGTAGCGGGGCGTCGAGACCATGGTGACCGTCTCGATGAACTGCTCCTGCGGCACGAGGTTCGTTTCGAACACCTCGACTTTCTTGCCAGGCAGAGTCTCTTGGGTCTTGACCCACTCGCGGCCGTTGAACGCAGCGGCCTGCTCGAGCGTGAAGTTCCACGTCCCTGAGTCCGTGCCGTCGACGTCAGAGCCCTCGCCCCACTGCGGACGGTAGATGTCGCCGATGACGACGTTGCCGCCGGCGGTCATGCCGAGCGTGTTGCTCTGTCCCGAGGAGTTGATGCCAAACTGGCGGTCCGTGCCGACGTACGCATCGTTGTACTCAAGGTCGCCGCGCACGTAGATGTTGCCGCGCACCCAGAGGGAGCCTGAGCCCTCCACGGGGCCCGAGATGATGAGGTCGCCGTCGATGGCGACGAGCCCGTCGAGTCGGATCGGGTCGGCGTCGGTGCCCGTTAGGATCACGTTGCCCGAGGTGATGGCTCCGAGGGTCGTCTCGGTACCCGCCACGAGGGCGCTAGCGGCTGCGGCCGTGTCGACGGTCGCACCCGGAGCGCTGACTCCGATCTTGCCACCGAGGATCGATCCTGTGAAAGAATCCGTCGCTGAGAAGAACTCGTTGTCGTCCACCTGGCGGTTGCCCGCGCCGGTTGGATCGAGGTCGCCCGAGAGCGGGTCCAGTCCACCGTCGTCGCGGAACGGCAGTGGGAAGGAGCCTGGCATCTCGCCGTCCACTTGGACTGGCTGGTCCAGGTAGTTCAGGTACAGGTTCTCAAACGGTGCCGGTGCCAATGGGTCTGCCGGAGACAGGTCCTGGTGGTTGAGAGCGCCGAAGGCGTCCGCGATCACGCGTCCCTCAGAGTCCAGCTCGGCAGCCTTGAGGTCGAGCCCTGCCCAGTCGCCGATCGGATCTCCGTCCTCGTCGATGGCGTTGCCGCCGAGGTAGAGCGTGCCAGCGATCGTCGAGCTCGGGTCCTCGCGGAACTGGATGCTTTCGATCGAGCCAACACGGGTCCGCCCCGTGCCTGCCGGCCCTGCTGCTCCGCCCATGGCGTACACGCGCTCGACATCGTCGATCTCGGCGTGGCACATGATGCAGTTGATGTTGTTGGCGAGTAGAGCGAAGTCGAGCCCGTCCCAGCTCGGTGCTTCGATCGAGAACACGTCCGTCATCGTGTGAGTGAGGGGGCGCCCGCCCTCGACCGTCGTCGTCACAGAAGTGACAAAGAGGTTCACAACGCGCCCATCGTCCTCCCGGAACATGTTCACCGACTGGACGGTCGTATCACCGAGTGCGAGGTCGCCGTTTGCGTTCACCGGAAGGCCAAGGTCGTTCGTCACGTCGACCTGGGTCGGGACAAGGCCCGACTGGTCCGTCAGGGCGATGTTGTCCAGGTGCGCGCGGAGACCGAGGAGGTTCGTCTCGCCTCCGGCCAGGGTGGCCGTGTAGCCGCCCCATGCGTACTGGGCAGCCAGGCGGTTGATGCTGCTGGCCGAGCGCTTGACCTCAAAGCGGCCCGTGCGGGTCGACGAGACCCGTGAGTGGTCGGCTGCCGAGCCGAGGAACGCAGCCATCAGCGTCGAGAGCACCGCCAGCATCACGATCGCGGTGAGCAGCGAGCCACCGCGGACGGAGTCTCTCCCTGGGACAGTGTGGGCCGTGGCGGGGCCGTGGGGGGCGGGGAGGCGCAGTGAGTTTCGCATAGCGGACAGGCTCTTCGTGAGCGGACGGATAGGGACCATGCGGGTTGTCGTCGCGACCGGTCGGCCAAATCAAGCCCGACTCGAATGGAGAAGCACAAGTGAGAATCGGTCCCCCCGGCGCTCACCTTCGTGCATCAGGGTGTGACAGTTCTTCCCCAAGTGGGACGGTTCAGCGAGGAAGCCCAGCGAGGAGGGCCCGGACCGCGGAGCGACCGTCGAGTCCTAGGAAAGCCCCAATCCCTTTGCGAGGGCAAGGAGATCGTCTGGCAGGGGAGCCGTGACTTCGAGCGCGTGGGGGGCCCCGAGCTTCAGCCTCGCCGCATGGAGGGCCTGGCGCGGATGCACTAGGCACGGTTCGTCGCGATACCACTCCTCTCCAACCAGCGAGTGCCCGAGGGACGCGAGGTGAATCCGGATCTGGTGGGTGCGGCCCGTGGCGATGCGAGCCTCCAGCATGGAGTGGTGACGGCCACGCGCCGTCACGCTGAACGACGACGAGGCGGATCGCCCCTCCTCCGTGACGCCGAGCGTTCCCTCACCGATGGGCCCAATGGGGGAGTCGCACGTCGTCGTCGACCACCGTGGGACACCGTGCACGATGGCGACGTAGCACTTGGCGGCATCTCGGCCCGCCATCGCTTGTTTCAACGGCTCGACGAGTTCCTTGCGCGTCGTGAAGAGATTCACGCCGCTCGTGTCCGCGTCGAGCTGGTGAACGGCCCACACCATCGCGCCCTGCCGCCGTATGAGCGCGAACTGCAGACAGTCTTTGTCATCGAGCGTTCTCCCGGACGTGGGCAGGTCTGGGCACTTGTTGACGGCGAGGACCCCATCGGCCTCCAGGAGGACGCGCCCTTCGAGTTCGTTAGGCGTCAGTTCCATCTAGCGGCACGCGCGTGTGAAACACGAAGCGCTCGAACTCCACGCCTTCGTCGTCCGTTCTTCGCTGGGTGCGCGGTTCCAAGTGAGCCAGCGACGCGGTCCAGAACCCCATGGCCGGCGCGTTCCCAGGGAGAACGTCGAGGCACCACTCCCCGTCATGGGCGTCAAGCACGAGCGCCACACTCGCCCGACCGATTCCTCGGCGCCGTTCCGCCTCGGTGATCACGAACTCGTATAGCCAGAAGTCCGTGCTGCTCCCGAGGGCCTCGCAGTAGGCCTTCCCGCAAACAAGCGCCATCCCCACGGGCACCGCGCCTCCTTGGTCATCCAAACGTTCGACGACCCATGTGAAGAGCTGACCCGGTTTCTCCACCCAGTCGCTTTGGAGCTCGTGGGTCGGGTCCACATGGGGATTGTGCTTCGCCAGGACCGCAAGCAGCTCCGTGTAGAGCCGTCGGACCGTCGGAAGATCGTCCAGGGTTCCGGCGCGTGTCCGCAGCCCGAGCTTTCTAGCCAACCCGCGCGCCTCCCAGCGCTCCCAGTAAAGACGGCTGGCCCGGCGTAGCGTTCCGGCCGAGACCTGGACCCCCGACTCGGTCGCGAAGCTCAGTGCGTCGCAGGAAAGCCGCAGCGTTCCATCGACGCAGTGCAGCACCAATTCGCCCTCACTCGCCGTGTCGTCCGACAGCGAGAGGATGGTGATGTCTGGCTCCTCCATCTGCAAGAGATCCTGGGCCCCTGGGCCCTCATCCCCATAGGGCGAGAAGGTCGCGGACCGGCACCCCAGGACGCGCACGTGAATCAGCGTGGAGCCAGCCTCCAAGACCTCCGCCAGGTACTCGATGTCAATCTTGAGGAGCAACGAGCCCTCGTCGCCTCGATCTGCCGCCACGATCGTGCCGTCGTGGAGGGCTTCGAGAACGGAGTAGTTCGTGGTGGGGCCGGCCATCGAGGCACGGTACCACTATCGCTCGAGAGGAGGGCGGATTGCTGGATGGAAGGGCCCGTGCCCGGGTACCGGTTTGGGGGCACAGGCGCAGAAAACGACGATCGTCAGTCGCAGCGGCGCGCGGCGGCTTAGCCTTGACCCCACTCGCATCTATCTCGGACCCCGTCTTTCCTATGGCTTCCCTCGTACGAATTCCTGCTGCCGTCCTGCTGGTGTTTCCTTGGTCGTTCGCCCCTCAGGCAGCCGCCCAGAGTCAGGTCACCTTGCCGGCCGTACTCGACAACACTCTCTACCAAAGCTTCAACGGACTGCGCAGCAACGCCGAGGGCAGCTCCATCTTCGCGGGCAGGAACAGCACCGGCCTTCGGCGGCGCGCGGTGCTGAAGTTCGACGTGACCGGCGGCGTGCCGGCCGGCTCCACCATCCTCGCGGTCAGGTTGGAGCTCGAGTGCACGCGGGTCCCCATGGTCGTGACCCCTACCTCCCAATCCTTGCATCGCGTGTTGGCAAGCTGGGGGGAGGGCACCTCGTTCGCCAGCGGACCCGGCGGCATAGGGAGCGGCTCCACGCCCGGGGACGCGACGTGGCGGCATCGGTTCTTCCCCGACGTGGAGTGGCTCGAGCGTGGCGGAGACTTTGACCGCGCCGCGCTCGCGTCGACGGTGATCGACCAGGAGGGGCCGGTGACCTTCGAGGGCCAGCCACTCATTGCCGTCGTGCAGGACTGGCTTGAGCACCCCATCGTCAACCACGGCCTCATGGTCAAGGACGACGAGGAACTCGTGCAGTCCGCGCGCAGGTACGCGTCGCGGGAGACGTTGACGCCGGCCTTCGCGCCGCGCCTTGTGATCGACTTTGCCGGGCCGGACTTTGGCGCCACCTACTGCACGCCCGCCGTGCTCAACTCCACGGGGGCGCCGGGAATTCTTTGGGCCAGCGGCAGCCGGGCCGTCGCCGACAACGGGCTGACGTTGACCGCCACTTCCCTGCCGCTCCGCAGCTACGGGTACCTGTTGGCGTCGCAGACCCAGGACAACGTGCCCATGGGCCTGGGCTCCGACGGTGTTTGGTGCCTCGGCGGCGCGGTCGCAGGCTTCCGCAGTCAGACCCAGCTCACCGGGGACCTCGGCGACTTCGAGGTGGCTCCGAACCTCTCAAGCTTTCCCATTGGGCAGGGCTCTGTCGCCGTGCAGGTAGGGGAGACCTGGAACTTCCAGGTCTGGTACCGGGACGCGAATCGCGACGCGACGTCGAACTTCACGGACGCGCTGACCATCACGTTCAATTAGCGGGTGGGAACACAAAGCAACGGGCCCCGAGCTATTCGGGGCCCGTTGCGTAGGACTCACGGGGCTCGTTGCCCTTACGGGCGAGCCGTCGGGACCGAGCCCTCAAGGCCGATGGAGAGCTGCGTCTCGTCGCGGATGTCGAGGACCGACTGGCTGCGGGGGTCGTAGAGAATCTCCGTGCCGCCCGGGCCCAAGAGGCCCACGTCGGCGCCGAGGACCGAGCCCTCGAACTTCAGGCTACCCGTCGTGCCTTCGCTGGCGCTGTTCGGCACGAGGCCAAAGATGCTGTTCGAGCTGTAGAGGGTCGCATTCACGGTGAGCGGCTTGTCAGCGTCACGGCTTGTCAGCGAGCTGGTGATCATCGAGCGCAGAAGGTCCGAGTCGATCCAGCTAGCGGTGGGCTCAAGCGTCGAGATGACGGCGTTCGGCGCACCGGCAGGGTACAGCGTCGGGTCCGAGGGGTCGCTGGGGTCAGCCAGGGTCAGCTTGCTCGCATCCCAGCCGTCTACGCGCTCGTCGGTCACCCAGAGCTGGGTCGCCGGATCGAAGTAGCCCTCGAGGTTCTGGATCGGAACCGGGTCGCCCTCGCCGAATGCGTAGTAGCGGGGGATGAAGGCCGCTCCGCGGTACTCGGGGTTCGGGAAGTCCGGTCGCTGCATCTCGAAGATGGGCTCAGAGACGTCCTCGTAGCGAGGGGGTGAGAACGGCACGCGGTCAATGACAGCCACGTCTTGGTAGCCGATGACGACGTCTTCGTAGATGGGCTCCAGTCGAGTGCCCGTTTGCTGGCGCTCGTAGACCGGGACGGTACGCGTGCCGGTTTGGACCCGCTCGGACGTCGAGTTGTCGTAGGGAGCGGGACGCGTGGAGGGCGTGACCACCGTCGTGTAGACGGGCTCCTCACGGGTTCCGACCTGTACGTTCTCGTAGACCGGGACTTCCTGGGTGCGGCCGGTGTCACGGCGCTCCGTAATGGGGCGGCTCTCCATGCGTGTGACCTCTTGGAAGAGTTCGCGCTGGTAGTCGTTCGTTCCCACTTGGACTTGGACCGGAAGGCCGGGCAGCGTCGGCTGGGTCTTGATCCACTCGCGGCGGTTGAAGACGGCCGTCTGCTCGGTGGAGAAGTTCCAGGTACCTGAGTCGGTGCCGTCCACGGCGTCGCCCTCGCCCCACTGGGGACGGAAGGGGTCGCCGATGACGATGTTGCCGCCAGCGGCCATGGCCAAGGCGTTCGTGACGCCGTTGGACGACACGCCGAACTGGCGCTCGGTGCCGATCATTCCGTCGGCGTACTCAAGGTCGCCGCGAACGTAGATGTTGCCGCGGACCCAGAGCGAACCGGTGCCTTCGATCGGCCCCGAGATGATCAGGTCGCCGTCGATGGCGACCATGCCTTCGATCCGGATCGGGTTGCCGTCGCTACCCGTCATCACCACGTTGCCTGCGGTCACGGGGTCGAGGGTGGTGTCGGTGCCGTTGATCAGCCCGCGGGTCTCAGCCATCGTCGTGATCTGGTCTCCCGTGGGAACGATGCTGATCGCGCCGCCAGAGATGTGGCCAGAGTAGCTGGCGACCGTGGTGTCGAACTCAGCGTCGTCGACGATGCGGTTGTCCGCGCCCGTGGTCATCGGAGTGCCCGTTGTCAGGTCCACGCCGCCGTCGTCGCGGAACGGCGACGGGAATGTGTCGGGCAGCGTGCCGTCCACTGGGGAGTCGAGGCTGAGGTAGTCGGTGTAGAGGTTCTCGTAGGGTGCCGGGTCGGACGAATCGGCCGGCGTAAGGTCCGTACCGATGACGTCGCCGAATCCGTCTTCGACGAGGCGTCCCTGGGAGTCGAGCTCGGCGCCCTTCAGGTTGAGGCCAGCCCAGTCGGTGATCTCGTGTCCGTCGGCGTCGATGGCGGGGCCGCCGAGATAGAGCGTGCCGGCGATCGTGGAGGCCGGGTCTTCCCTGAACTGGAAGCTCTCGATGGAGCCGACGCGTGCGCGCTGGAAGTCGCCGCCGTCGAGGCCAGCCGTGCTAGCGTAGATCCGTCGAGCATCGTCCACGTTGGTGTGGCACATGATGCAGTTGATGTTGTTCGCGAGGAGCGCGTAGTCGAGACCGTCCCAGCGAGCGGGCTCGATCGAGAAGACATCGGTCTCCGCCGTAGCCACGTCGGAGTGGCTGCCGCGGATGCCGCGGCGGGTGCGATCCTGGGTGGTGATGACGAGGCGCGTCGTGCGATCCTGGTCGATCCGGTGCACGAGGACTGAGTCGATCTCTACGTCGCCGAAGACGTCAAAACCGTCGGCGTTCTTGCCGAGGCCGAGGCGCCCCAGGACTTCCACGCGGACCGGGGTGGGCGTGGTTGTGTTCGGAAAGCCCTGGGCCGACAGGTAGGCGCGGAGGCTCGCCACCGAGGTCTCAGCTCCACCGAGGTTGCGCACGTAGGCGCTCCAGATACTCTGGGCGGCAATTTTGTTCACGCTGCGGCCAGCACGGGTCGTTTCGAAGCGATCGACGCGTCGACCGGCTCCGTCGGAGGCATTGACGGCGGTTCCAAGGAAGGCGGCTGCGCCCGTGGTGGCGGCCGTCAGAAGGATCAGAGCGCCAAGCAGCGAGTTCCCTGATTGGGACGTCTGGGCGGTGGAACGAAGAACTCGCAAGCCTTGTGGATCGTGTTTCATGGGTGCGTGGTGGGCCGAAAGTGAGTGGGCTTGGTGGCAGACTGCGCTCGAGGACGCCGCGGGGGTGGTATGCCCATGCGCGAACGTCAGCCGCTCCATAAAAACTACCCCTGTTTGGGGACACGTCCCCCGCACCCAGGACCTTTCTGCTTGCCGCTGAAAGCGTCGGGGTTCAGTGGTGTCTCGGTCTGGGTTAGACTCAACGGAGCGGTTCTTCCCATCCACCGCGTCCCCGCCCATGCAGCCGTATTCAGATTTTCAGGGCTCAGCCAGCGCCACGCCGAGTTCGCTAACAGCCGCGCCCTCCGTGACGCTGAGTGCGCGTTGGTTGCGCGCTCTCTTCCACGATCTCTACGGCCGGGTCCCTCTCAAAAGAGAACGCGAGGCCTGGCTTGGAAAAACTCTCCAGGAATTCCTGGGCGTGGCGCTGAGCGATGAGGCCGTCTGGCGCCACTGGCTCGACGAGCAGCTCTACTACTTCATGCTCATCGATCGGTTCGAACCGGTGGGCACCAGTCTCGACAAGCTCCCCGAGCGGCTCAGCGCGCGACGCATCACCCCGAGGGACGCGCTGCACCGGATCGCCCTCTCCACGAGCTTCGAGCTTCGCAACCCTGGGGCCGACACGTTCGTGACGGTCGTTATGGAGCAGTTCTGTGGCATGGAGGTCCAGCGTGCAACCCAGGAGCTCAAGCTCGGCAAGGCCGCCTACGACGGCAGCGCTGCGAAGTTCCTGGGCTCAAAGGCCGCGAGCCAGTCGGACGTCGTTCAAATCGCCGTGAGACACAAACGCGGGGCGAGGCACCTGGTGGTCCGGGAGTTCGAACGGCTCTGCCGCTCGCGGTTCCCGAAGAAGGAAGGCCGAGCCTGGGCGGACGCTGCCTGGAAGAAGCCCGCTTCGATGTTCGACCTCTATGCCGAGTGGCTGTCGTCGCCCGCCTACGCCGAGCGCGTCGAGCGTGGCGCGCCGCTCTCGAATCGGGCCTGGGTCCGGTCGGTCTACGTGGACCTTGGCGACATCGCTGCCCCGGCCGACAAAGTGGAGGCGCTCCGCGGCGCCCTCGATAGCCTCGGCGACCCTGCCCCGCTGCGCTCGCTGATCGTCCGGATGCTGCTCGACGCGGACGGCACCAAGGCGCCACGGGGGCCCGCGATCGGCGAACCGGGGTCCTGGATCGAGGCCACGTTCGTTCACTTGCTCGGCCGCAAGCCGACGGAAGGGGAACTCACCGAGTTTCTGAGCGTTTGCCGTGACGGTTCGGACGGCCCCGAACTCGTTCTCTATGCGCTCCTCACGTCCACGGAGTACCAGTCAGCATGAATTTTGATCCCTCCGATCCTGTGAACCCGTCGCTCCGGTCCCTCTCACGACGGGGACTGCTGCGCGCGAGCGTGGCCGGTTCCGTCGCAGGTTGCATGGCGGGGCTCGGCGCCTCGGACCTTTTTGCTTCCCCACGCCTTGGACCCCGTCTTCCGCTGCGCGCTGATCGGAAGACGAAGCACGTGGTGCTCGTGATGATGTCGGGTGGCGTCCGCAGCCGCGAGACGTTCGGCTCTCCCCAGCAGGTCCCCAACCTCGTTCGGCTCGCCAAGGAAGGCGTGCTTTACACGCGGCTCCGCACGGCGAACCTCGGACACTTCGGCGCCTCGATGTCCATCGTGACCGGGATCTCGGAGGCGCGCGGTATCCGCGACAACGCCCGTGGCCCTGACCCGACGCTCTTCGAGTACGTTCGCAAGGATCTTGATCTGTCGCCGCAGGACGTCTGGATCGCCACGGCGGGCGGGGCGCAGCAGGTGAACTACGCCTACGGACTGCACGCCGACTACGGTCCGCGCTACGGCGCGACCACCTTGGACAGCGACGGCGTCTTCAACGAAGAGTTCAAAGCGCTCGTTCGGCAGTTCGGGGCGCCGCGGCCTTTCGACGACAAGAGCTCCAAGAAGGTCGACGCGATGCGGGCGGCGCTGCGCAAGGCCCAGGGGGGCGGCAAAGTGGCTGCACGAGAGGCCGAGGCGAAGGCCCGGGTCGAGCGCTACATCCTCGATGAACTGGGCGGCGGCACCTCGGAGCTGCGCGGAGCAGGCTCTTCGGACGCGAAGGCCCTTCGGATGGCTCGTAACCTGCTGTCGGTGTTCCGACCGCGGCTTATCGGCGTGGTGCTCCAGGACGCCGACGTCGCCCATGGATCCTTCAATAGCTACTCGGAGGTCATCCGGCGCAACGACGCCGCCATCGGAGAGCTCGTGGAGGCCATCCGCGGTGACGACGAGCTGCGCGACTCTACGTCGGTGTTCGTGGTGCCCGAGTTCGGCCGTGACAGCGACCTGAACACGCGCCGTGGTCTCGACCACGGGGACGGATCGGACGATCTGCGCTTCGTGAGCGGAGTGGCGTGGGGGCCGGACTTCCGGCGCAATGTCGTCATCAAGGACGATCGCCGAACGATCGACTTCACGCCGACGATTGCGGATCTTTTCGGATCCAAGGCCCGGCTCGCGAAGGGCAAAGTACTCCGTGAGATCTACGCCTAGAGGCCCAAGTCTGAGCCCGGCCGTTTGGGCCCTGGTGCTCTTGTTCTTGTCGGTGCTCGGGGGCGCTGCTGCGACCCCCAGCGCTGCAAATCCCAGCGCTGCAAACCCCAGTGCTGCAAACCCCAGTGCTGGCACCCCGCGCACGGCTGCCCTCAGCGCCGCAAGTCTCCGTAGCGGCACCCGCCGCGGCATTGAGTCGGGTGCCGCGCTCCCGGGAGCACCGAGCGTTCCCCAGGAGGAAGGCTGCCTCACCTGCCACGTGGGGATCGAGGAGATGCATCCTGGGTTTCCCCTGTCGTGCACCGACTGTCACGGCGGCGACCCCACCGCCACGGCCAAGTCCAAGGCCCACGTGGCACCGTCTTCGGTCCGCAAGGCGGACGAGCGGGTCGCGCCCAGGGACCAGGACCTGCCGTACGTGCGCTTTGTGAATCCGATGGACCTGCGGGTCGCAGAGTCCGCCTGCGGCGAATGTCACGGGGAACTCGTTGGGCACCTGATGGTCTCCCTCCACGGGACGACCGCGGCCCACCTCTCCGACGGCTTCTTCGAGACGGGCCTCCAAGAGGGGCGCGATAGCCGCTTTAGCGTGTTTCCGGTCAAAGCCCAGCGGGACGTGCTCGGGAGCACGGTCTCTTCGCTGATTCAGCCGCCGAAGATCGATAGCCGTGCGGATCCGTCGACGCTAGAGGCGCACTTCCCGGACCTCGTCCGTAAGGAGTGCATGCAGTGCCACCTCTATAGCCAGGGCCGCGCCGTGCGGGGGCGCGTCGGGTTCGACGGCGAGTACCGCGGTGCGGGCTGCGCGGCCTGTCACGTTCCTTACGCAACGGACGGACTGTCGGACAGCGCAGATCCCACCGCCACGCTCGTCGAGCCGGGGCATCCGCTGCGCCACGAGATGGTCACGGCGCCGCCCACCGAGGCCTGTACGGCGTGCCACTACGGAGATGCTTCGATCGGTCTGCACTTCCGCGGCCTGTCGCAGCTGCCACCGGGGGGCGCGGGCGGTCCCGAGATCGACGGAACCACCGACAGCCTTCTACACCGCTCATTCTTCATCAACGATCCCGAGATGACTCCGCCCGACGTGCACCACGCGTCGGGCCTGCACTGCGTGGATTGCCATACGCTGAACGGCGTCATGGGCGATGGGCGTCTGCTGTCCAAGATGGAGGAAGCGACGGAGATCTCGTGCGAGGCCTGTCATGGCACCTTCGAGCAGCGCTCCGAGCTCAAGACCGAGCGCGGGACGCCTCTCAAGCACCTCTTCAAGAAAGAGGACGAGGTGTGGATGCGCAGCAAGGTGACGGGTGCGGAGCACCGGATCAAGCAGGCTGTCGACGTCGTGACGCCGGGGCACCCCGACTACAAGGCCGAGGCCGCCCGCGCGATGACCGGGAGCCACAGCAACGTCGCGTGCTACACGTGCCACGCGGGCTGGAACGTGAACTTCCTGGGCTTCCACTTCTACCGCAACCTCGCGCTCACGCAGATGGACCTGCTCACGGGCGAGCGGACGCCGGGGCGCGTGACCACCCAGGAGAAGGTCTTCACCACGTGGAAGAGCTTCTACGCCGGCCTCGACGAGAAGGGGCGCGTCGCCCCTTACCTCACCGGGTTCTCGACGATGGGTACGGTGGATGACGAAGACGGTCAGCGGGTGCTCGACCAAGTGCTGCCGGTGACCGCGAATGGCCGGTCGGGGCTGACTATGATCCATCACCAGCTCCACTCGACGCGTCCCACCGCGCGTTCCTGCGTGGAGTGCCATCGGGCTTCGGAGACGTGGGGCCTAGGCTCCGCGAACTTCCGGCTTGGACGGCAGATTGCATACGCGGCGGAGCGGCGCGGCATCGAGGTGCTCGCCTTTGATCGCGAGAACCCCCAGAGCTCCGTGCCCGTGTCGAAGTTCATCCTGCCCAACGTCGAATCGCTGGAGCTGGACTGCGATCCGCTCCAGGGCCATGGGCGCGTTCTGTACGCGGCGGAGAAGGAGAGCGGAGTGCACGTGCTCGATGTCTCCGATCCGCGGGAGATCCAGCAGATCGGTTTCCACATGGCCGTCAACCCCCGGGACATGGACCTCTCGGGTGAGCATCTGTACCTCGCGGACGGTGTCGGCGGCCTCAAGATCTTCCGCGTGGCAGACCCAGCGAACCTTGAGCTCGTGGGCTCCGTGCCGACCATCGATGCCTTCGCCGTTGAGGTCCGTTGGCCCTACGCCTACGTCGCGGATGGTCCCGGCGGCCTGCTCGTCGTCGATGTGCGCTATCCCGTGGCGCCGAAAGTGGTGGGCGGTCTCGGTGTCAGTGCTTTCTCGTCCAGCGGCGCGAACGGCCGGGGCTTCGTCGACCTCGACGTGCTGTTTCAGTACAGCCGGCCCATGGTGGGCAAGAATGGACAGCCGTCCGCGGAGCGAACCCCAGCGCGGCGGCTCGTGGCCATCTGCGACGAGGAGACCGGCCCAATCCTCATCGACGCGACGGAGCCGAAGTACCTGAGCGTGATTTCCTCGGCCAAGAGTCGGTCGGGGGCTGCGGAGCGCCGCAGCAAGGGGCGACGCTACAAGTCGCTGGCGCTACGTAGCCATGTGGATGTCGCGGCACCCCAAGGGGGATCCAAGACGGTGGAGCGCGACATCCTCTACTTCATCGAAGGCAGGAAACTCGACAACGGCAACGGGCGGACGGTGCTCCGTGTGATCGACGTCAGCGATCCGACGCGCCTGGAACAGCTGGCTGAAAGCCGGTTGGGCAACGAGTGCCGCGAGTTGGTGATCGGGTCCTGGTACAACGCGCCGTTCCTGCAGCCCTTGGCCTTCACCGTCGGCGACTCCGGAATTCGCATGGCGGATATCGCTAACTCGGAGGAGGTGGACGAGCTGGGGTCCATCGGCGGTATCTCCATCGCGACCGCCTTCGTGGCGGAGGAATTCCCCCTCGACGCGATGGTGGATGAGGACCGCGGGCCGCTGAAGGACGTGAGCCATCCCAAGTCGCGCTGGCTCCTGCGGAGCGAGATCGATCGGACGCTATCCGTGGACGGCAAAGCGCTCGGGAGCATCGACCCTTACGCCCAGGAATCGATCGCCGTCGCCTCGTCAGCGCGGGCGATGTTCGCGCGGGCGGACGCGGACCGGAGCGGGCTCTTGACCGGCAAGGAACTCCGGCTGGTGGGGGGCGCGCGTGCCGATGACGACGGCGATGGCCGTGTCACCCTCTACGAGCTTGCGATGCTCGGCGAGGCGCCCGGCGAGTCCGTGGCGGAGTCGCCGTCCATGGCCATGGATCCTGACGCTCCGCCGGAGGAGATGCAGCGCCGGGACGATCCGCGGGTGGGACTCGACGGCGACCTCACGCTGCTTCTGGATCGCGTCAACCCCTTTGACTACGAGCGCAAGAAGGACGGCAAGCTTGACCGCAAGGAGTTCAAGCAGGCGTACTTCGCGGCGTTGGACCTTGTGCCGGACGGCAAGCTCACGATCCACGAGGTCTCCCGCCAGCCTGGGGCGCCGCGGAACCTGCGTTTCGGCGACGACATCGGCGCACGTTCCATGGCGAGGCTTGATGACTCCGGGGGCGGCACGATCTCGCGCCGGGAATTCACTGTGGCTGACGCGGACTGGGCGGCTCTCGACGTGAACGGAGACGGCTTCATTCAGATGGACCCCCGTTTGACGGAGGAGCGCACGGGGTCTTTCACGGACATGGTCGACACCGAGTGGCCGACGCGGCGCCGCTACGGCTATGCGCCGCTGCCCCCGGGCGTGAACCGCGAGCGCCTCATGGAGGTGCTCGACAAGAGCGGCGACGGTGCCTTCACCAAGCGAGAGTTGGCGAAGCGCCCTGACCTCTACCAAGCCCTCGATCGCGACCGATCGACGATCATCGAGGCGGACGAGATCGATCGCGCGGAGTCCATCGTGCTCAGCCGCGGGGTCGAAGTGCTGGCGGACACATTCCTTGGCCGGTGGGACGTGAACGGCAACGGCAAGGTCACACAGGATGAAGTTCCGGCGGTCCTGTGGACGTTGCTCGGCGCGCGTTAGCGCGGGACGGATCGGCGCGACCGCGAAGGGGTTTCTTCAGGGGGAGCGGCGCCAGGTCGTCTAGCCACTTCCGCCAGAGAAGCCTGCTGGCGTCGTCCTGGCTACCCATCCAGAGGCCCCCATAGCGGGGCTTGTGCGACGTCCTCAGCAAGCCGGCGCGTTTGGACTCGCTGAGGAGGGCCCTCACGAAGCACGTCAGTCCCGGGCATTGATCCGGAGATGACCCCGGGATCAGATGCGCCGCCACGAGTCAGTTCGTGGACAGCTCGAACCAGTTGATGTTCCACTGGGCGCCGATCGAGAGGAAGCGGAGCTTGTGGGGGCCCGCCGCAAGCGCGAAAGGTGCGCTCTTCTTCGTCACGTAAGTCTGCCAACTGCCCGTGGGCTCGAGCCCTTGGGAGGCGAGCACTCGCTCGCCATCCAAGACTTGGAATCCTTCACTGCCAGTCTCCGAGGCGAGGCGATATGTGATCGTGAAGTCGCCCGCGGTCTCGACGTTGATGTGGAAGTCCACGAAGTCGCCCGGGTCGAAGAACCCGAGGTTGAGCGTGCCGCCGGCATCGCCGCAGCTCTCGGTTTGGATGCCGCTCATGGCGGCGTAGTTTTCGGCCTCGATCCGCGCGGGGACGGTGACGGCTGCGGGCACCGTCTGGACGACCTCGCTCATGCCGCTCATGGTGCTGCCGATGCTCGAGCGGACCGTGTAGAAGTACATTTCGCCCTTGGATGGAGCTGGTTCTTCGAAGCGGTTCGCCACCAACTGGGTCGCGATACGGTTCGCCTTCCCACCTGCGCGCGAGGCGCGGTAGACGCTAAAGCGCGCGTTCTTGTCGTCTGCCGGATCCCAGGTCAGCACCACGTTGTTCCCCGACTCCTCCAGCTTGAGGTTGCTGGGGGTCTTGGCATCCGGGAAGTCAAAGCGGTCGTTCCACGACTCGTGCTTGACCCAGTCCACTTCCATCACCCATTCGCCCTCCATGGGGGACTCCGTGATCTTGGCGAAGTTCAGGATCGCGAACATCGCTTCGGGGTACTTGTCCCCTTCACCTGGGTTCCGATGGACTTCCCTGCCATCGAGCCGGTAGACCAGATCGCTGCCAGCCCACTCCACGGAGTACTCGTGGTAGACGTCGAGGTCGGCGTCGATATTGGTGCGAAGGCTTTGCCAGTCGCCTTTGTCTTTCTCGCCGAGGCTTAGGATCGCGCCCGTCGTGAAGTGCCCGGGGCCGCCATCCCCGTGGTGCTCGAAGATGTCGATTTCCCCTGAGCCCGTGAGCGGCCAGAAGACCGTTTCGTCCGCTTCGTCCACGGGCGGCTCGTTGTTCTGGGCGCCCAGGATCCACCAGGCCGGGAACATGCTCGGCTGGCCGTGGCCCCATGTCCGGAGGCGTGCGGTCCACTTGCCCTTGACGAACTCCTTCCGGTTCTTGGAGCAGATGCGGCCCGCCATGTACTGGGTGTTCGGGTGCGTCTTGCCGTGCTTGTCCTGGTTGTAGCACGGAAGCGCGTCCCCGACGTTCACGACCTTCAGCTTGAGCGATCCGTTGCTCACCTCGCGCGTGCCATGGGCGCCGTCTGGAACGTAGCACTGCTGCTCGTTGTTCACCCAGATCATCTGGTCCTGCCAGTTGGCCCCATCGAACGTATCGAAGTCGTCGAAGAAGTCCGTCTCCCATCCGCCTGGTGCGTTGCGGTCGTGGAGCAGCGTCTGGATCGCCCGGGCCGGGATGGTGGCGGTGGCTTTTTCGGTGCCGACGCAGAAGCGGTAGGTGACTTCCTTGTCGCCCAGGTTGAGCACCACCGTGGCGAGCTTGCCGCTCTCGTCCAGGAAGGACGTGGTCTGGAGCACGCTCTGGCTGCTGACGGCGCTGACGCGCCTCGACCCGGGGCGAATGAACTTAGAGAAGTGCCCGAGGTAGTAGAACGTGGGCGTGTAGATGAGGTCGCCGGTACGGCCGTCGGCGTGGATGGGTGCAAAGCAGAAGTTGCCCACGTGGTTCGGCCCGCCCTTGTCGTCGAGCAGCACGTTCCAGTCGATCCAGCCCGACGCACCTGCGTTGAGGTCGCCAACGATCGCGTGGCCGTAGCGCTCGGCGTTGGGCCAGTGCTGGTAGCGTGCCGGGTCGAAGCCCTCGACGGTCGCCTCGGTCAGGAGCACGTTGATCCCGGGGTAAGCATCCTTGACCTCGGCCACGTTGTCGAACATCGGGTCGCCGCCCGCCCAGGTCTCGTACCAGTGGAAACCGACGCCCCACACGTACTTCGCGGCTTCGGGGTCGGAGAGGATCGTGTTAGCGCGGTGCGTGACGAGGTCTCGGTTGTGATCCCAAACGACGATCTTCTTGGATCCCATCCCTGCTTCTTCCATGATCGGACCGAGGAAGTGCTTCACGAAGTCGCGCTCTTCCTCGGCCGTGTAGATCATGGACTCCCAGGTTTGGGTCGCGAGGGGTTCGTTCTGCACGGTCACGCCCCAGATCGGCACTCCCTCCGCCTCGTAGGCTTCGATGAACTTGGTGAAGTACCTCGCCCACGCCTCGCGGTAGCGGGGCTGGAGCTTGCCACCCTGGAGCATATTGCCGGTGGTCTTCATGAAGGCCGGAGCGCTCCACGGACTCGCGCAGGTGGTAATCGCACCGCCCGCCGTAGCGAGGGCCTCCTTGATCATCGGCAGCCGGTACTTTCGGTCGGGCGCGATGTCGAACGTGCTGAGACTCTCGTCGCCCTCCTCAATGTAGGTGTGGCTTGCGCTGGCGAAGTCGCAGCTATGGATGGGCGTGCGCAGGAGGCTGTACCCCATGCCCACCTCAGGGTCGAAGTAGGCGCGCATGAACTCGGCCTTCGTCTTCTCGTCGAGACTCGCGTACACCTCGGCGCTGGCGTCCGTGATCGCCCCGCCAAATCCGAGCACCGTCTGATACTTCCGATCAGGGTTTACGAAGATCGTGACGTCTGTCTCGGGGGACTGCTGGGCTGCACCCAGCTGGAGCTGATCGCTCAGCGCCAACCGCAGGTCCGTGTCCATGGCGGTCGTGAAGACCTGCACGCTCCCCTTCGTGGGAGTCTCGCCGGAATTCGAAAGAGGCAGGCTGAAGACCGCGAGCGCCAGCGAGGCGCTACTCAAGAAACTCATCACCACTCTTCGGGCTGGACGTTGAAACGGAGCTATGCACTGCCAAGCAAAGACTGGCAGTCAACGAAAGACCCCCGAATGGTAGTGCTCCCACCGGGCGGCTGCATCAGTCAAGGCCCGAGGGATCCGCCAGATGAGAGGTCGATGAATAGGCAGCGGCCCTCGCCCTGTCCCGGTACGAACCTAGCCGACCGATGGTGCAGGCAGCTCCATGAGCCATCGCTCTTGTGCAGCCAACCCGGCTTCCAGCAATAGCCCGAAACCTCGACGCGGAGAGCCTGACCCCGTCCATACAAACAAGCGCCAAAGCGCGAGCGCAGCGCCGCTATAAACGTGACCAAGCACGCGTTCCTGCACCGCTCGGAACCAGGTTGATTTTGGTGCAGCTGCACCAAATCAACCTGGTTCCGAACGGTGCACGAACGGTGCGCGAGCGGGGAGGCTGCCC
>CALHGQ010000290.1 GCA_938030175.1 uncultured bacterium
GGGCTTCAGAGCCTCCCTGGCGTTGCCAAGTGCTCTGATCCGTGGGGCTTGGGCACGGGGGCGCCAGACGCACCCCTTTCGGCCGCCCCTCTTCGCACAGTGAGGCCGTCCCGAATGACTTACGCCCGCGTGGGCCCAGCGAAGGGGTCCAGCGAAGGGGGCCAGCTTCGTGGTGACCCAGGGGTACGGACTCTTATTTCCACAAGTTGGACCCGCCAGGTGCGGTTGGGTCGGACTTTGGTCGCTCCCGGTCGGAGCCCACACCCTTGCTCCCCATGTGCGCGGCGAAACGGGCTACCCGATGCGCCCTGGAGCCTCCATTTGAGCGGCCTTCGCGTCTTTGCAATTCCTTGATGTTCCCCTGACGCCGCCTTGCCCGAGCGCCCTTGCAATCCCTGCCATCAACTCCGGGGAGCCGCGCTTTAGCCCGGTGAATTCAACCCCAGCTTTCCCCGCCTCATGGACCCCTCCTCGGTCCCACCACGACCTTCCTCCAATGAAACGCATTCTCCTGGCCACGGCTATCGCCTCCCTCTCCACGTTCGGTTTCACCGCTTGCGGTGGTGCCGCCAACGGTGCTTCTCGAATCCAGAACAAGGGGTCAGATACCCTCGTCAACGTGGCTCAGGCATGGTCTGAGGAATACGGCAAGTTGGCCCCCGAGATCTCTGTGGCCGTTTCGGGCGGCGGATCGGGCGTGGGCATCTCCGCCATGATCAACGGCACCGTCGACATCGCCAACGCCAGCCGCGCGATGAAGAAGAAGGAGCTCGAGATGGCGAAGGCCAACGGGATCGACCCCATCGAGTTCATTGTCGGCTACGACGCTCTTGCCGTGTACGTCCACAAGGACAACCCCATCGAGTCGATCACGATCGAGCAGCTGGCTGACATCTACGGCGAGAACGGCAAGGTCACGAAGTGGAGCGAAATCGGCGTGACCATGGCGACGGACACCGCCGACGAAATCGTCCGCGTCAGCCGCCAGAACAACTCGGGCACCTACGCCTACTTCCGCGAGACGGTCCTCGGCAAGACGGGCAACTACAAGCTCGGCTCGCTGGACCTTCACGGCTCCAAGGACGTCGTCGACACCGTTGAGAAGACGCCGGGCGCCATCGGCTACTCAGGCCTCGCCTACGCCACGGACCACCTGAAGCTCGTGCCGGTTTCTACCGACGGCGGAGCACCGGTGCCTCCTTCCATGACGACGGCGATGGATCGCACCTACCCGATCGCTCGTCCGCTCTTTATGTATACTGCCGGCCAGCCGGAAGGCGCCGTCAAGCAGTACATGGACTGGATCCTCTCCACCGAGGGCCAGACGATTCTTGAGGGGATGGGCTACGCCCCGGTGAGCCCGACGGGCGCCGTCTCCAAGTAGACCGAACCTCGCTCCCCTTTACCCAAAGCCTGGCCCGTGGTGGCCGCCATCAGGAATCCTGAATGTCGAAAGGAGTTTACGAAGCGCGACTTGAGAAGGACCTCGGGTCGATACGGAAGCGCATTCGGAAAATGGGTAAGTCCGTGGGTGGCGCCGTGCGCGACGCCACCAAGTCGGTTCTTGTGAATGACACGGAGTTGGCCACGGAGACGATCATCGGGGACCTGCCGATCAATCGGCAGGCGCGGGATTTGGACGAGCGCTGCCATGTGTTCATCGCTCGGCACCTTCCGAGCGCTGGACACCTGCGCTTCATCTCCTCTGCGATGCGGATGTCCAAGACGCTTGAGCGGGTTGGCGACTACGCGGAAACCATCGCTCGGGCGGCCTTGCACCTTACGCAGAAGCCGTCTGAGTCGATGACCCATGACATCGAGATGCTTGGGGCCCACGCCGTGACCGTCCTCGAGCAGTCCCTTGAGGCCTACGACACCCAGAACGTGGCGGACGCGCGGGCCAGCCGCAAGGGGGTGGCCAAGTACGCCGCAACGATCGATAAGGTCTTCGAGGATCTTCTTGCCGCCGGCCGCGACGGCGCCGTGCCGGTTGAAGATCTCTTCGCCCTGCAGGCGATCGTTCATCGACTCGAGCGCATCATTCACCAGGGCAAGAACATCGCCCAGCAGACCGTGTTCTCGGTGACCGGCGAACGGAAGAAGGACAAGACCTTCGACTTCCTGTTCGTCGACGAGACCGGGGCAGGCGCAGCTCTTCTGGCCGCCTACTACTGCCGCAAGGCGTACCCTGACGCGGGTACGTTCCGCTGTGCTGGCTGGTCTGCGCCGGATGAGCCCAGCGATGCGTTTACGAGCTTCGCCGAGTCGAAGGGCATTGACCTCAAGGTGGCCGTCCCCGTGTCGTTCGACGACATCCGGAACAACGTCGAGGACTTCGACTTTGTGATCGACCTCGATGGCGGTGTTCGCAAGCACATCCGGAAGGTTCCTTTCCACACAACGATTTTGAGCTGGCCGTTGGAGGACTCGAAGAAGCCCAAGGCCGTCCACGAAGAACTAGTTCACCGCCTAGGGGATCTCATGGAGATCCTTCGGGGCGAGGATGAGGCCTGATCCAATGGCCGATCAACCGTCCCGTAACCGTCTCGAAGACAAGCTAGACGCCGCGTGGGTCTGGGATCGTGTCGCGAAGTACGCGATCTTCCTCGGCGGTATCTCCGCGATCGTCTTCGTGCTCGCCATCTTCCTGTTCATCGCACGCGAAGGGCTCGGTTTCGCGCTGTTTGACTTGGATGTTGGCTACTTCTTTAGCTCCCCCAACTGGAGGCCGACCGCTGAGCCCGAGCCCCAGTTCGGCGCCTTAGCGCTCATTGCGGGCACCGCGAGTGTCACGGGGCTCGCCATGCTGGTGGCGGTGCCGTTCGCCCTTGGTTCCGCGATCTACATCGGCGAATTCGCGACCGGCAAGACCCGCGAGACCCTCAAGGTTCTCGTCGAGCTGCTTGCGGCCACCCCGTCGGTGGTTTGGGGCTTCATCGGCCTCACAATCCTGAACCCGCTCATCATCGAGGTCTTCGATGTGCCTGTTGGTCTGACCGTCCTGAATGCAGGCGTGATCCTCGGGTTGATGGCTGCGCCCATCATGGCAACGATCGCGGAGGACGCGCTCAAGGCTGTCCCTGACACGTACCGCGAGGCCGCTGAGGCCATGGGAGCCACCCGTTGGCAGGTCATTCGCCAGGTGGTGCTGCCTTCCGCCAAGAACGGCCTTGTGGCCGCTGTGCTCCTGGGCGTCGGTCGCGGATTCGGAGAGACGATGGCGGTCCTCATGGCTTCAGGCCACTCGGTGAACCTACCCACTAGCCCCTTCGATTCTGTTCGTGCGTTGACGGCGACGATCGCCTCTGAGCTCGGAGAGACTGCCCAAGGCTCAGACCACTACCGTGTGCTCTTCACCCTGGGCATCCTGCTCTTCCTTGTGACGTTCGTGATCAATCTGCTTGCGGACGTTCTCGTCCGTAGGGGGGACAAGAAGCAAGCATGAGCGAAGTAGATGTAAGAGGCTTCCGAGCGGAGTCCCTGGACCATCGGAACCAACGCAATCAGCGCTTGTTCCAACTGATGTTCGGGCTGATGACCGTGGTCTTGATCGTGCCGGTCGTGATCATCATCAGCTTGCTCGTGGTACGTGGTGGACCCGCTCTCTCCTGGGAGTTCTTCACGGCGTATCCAGCCGCCAACATGACCGCGGGCGGAATCTTTCCTGCGCTCGTCGGCACGCTCTGGCTTGTCGCTGTGGCCTTGGCTGTTTCGCTGCCTCTTGGAGTTGCCGCTGCGATCTATCTCTCTGAGTACGCGCCGGACAACCTGCTCACGCGGCTCATCAATCTGGCGATTATCAATCTCGCCGGCGTGCCATCGATCGTGCATGCGCTCTTCGGGCTTGGTGCCTTTGTTCTCTTCTTCGAGTTCGGCACCAGCATTTTGGCGGCCAGCCTTACCCTCGCGATCATGACGCTCCCTGTGGTGATCGTCTCGACGCGTGAGACGCTCCAGGCCGTCCCGCAGTCGTTCCGGGTGGCGTGTTGGAGCCTGGGTGCGACGCGCTGGCAGACCATTCGTAAGGTGGTTTTGCCCAACTCGTTGAGCGGCATTTTGACGGGGATCATTCTCGAGGTGTCTCGAACGGTGGGCGAGACCGCCCCGATCATGTTCACCGGCGCCGTGTTCTTCCTTCCGTTTCTGCCCCAGGGCGTCATGGATCAAACCATGGCGATGTCGTTGCACCTCTACAACGTGGCAACGCAGGTCACGGGCGTTCCCGAGTCTCTGCCGTACGGTGTGGCCCTTTCCCTCATCGGCATGGTGATCCTGCTCAACTCAGTGTCGATCGCATTTCGCATCCACCTGCGGAGAATCAAGAAATGGTGAGCGGCAAGAGCAGCATCAAGCTGAATATCGAAGGCCTCAAGATCAGCTACGGCGATCATGTTGCCCTCAAAGGCGCGAGCCTCGAAGTTCGTGAGAACGAGATCTTCGGCATCATCGGACCGGCGGGCGCGGGCAAGACGTCGTTCCTGCGTGCGATCAATCGCATGGACGAGATGACGCCCGGCATGAAGGTCGAAGGCAAGCTCGAGTTCAACGGCAAGGACGTCTCCGAGTGGCGCAACCTCTATGCGCTGCGCTCACGTATTGGCGTCGTCTTCCCCCTGCCCGTGGGTCTCCCGATGTCGATCTACGAAAACGTCGCATTCGCGGCCAAGCTGCGGGGCGTCAAAGGCCGCGACGATCTTGACGAAGTCGTGGAGCGCTGCCTCACCCGAGCTGCGCTTTGGGATGAAGTGAAGGACCGGCTCGATTCCCTCGGCAGTCTTCTGTCGGGCGGCCAGCAGCAGCGCCTCACCATCGCCCGCGCCCTCTCCCAGGAGCCCGAGCTACTCCTCCTAGATGAGTTCTCGATCGCAGTGGACCCGGTGACCACCATGCGGATTGAAGAGGTGCTCAAGACTCTTCGGAAAGAGATGACGATCGTGCTCGTGACCAACCTGGTCCAGCAGGCGCGCCGCCTCGCAGATCGAACCGCCCTCTTCTTGGCCGGTGAGGTCGTCGAGGTGGGCAAGACGAAGAAGCTCTTCAGCGGCGAAGCACAGGACCAGCGGACCACTGACTACATCGAGGGACGTTTTGGATAGCACGACTGAATACGCGATCCAGACCAAGGACCTCAACCTTTGGTATGGGGACTTCCAGGCTCTCTTCGACGTCGATATCGAAGTCAAGCAGGGCAAGATCACGTCCTTGATCGGTCCCAGTGGCTGCGGCAAGTCGACGTTCCTACGCTCGGTGAACCGCATCACGGAGCGCCTTGGCTACGTGCGCACCGAGGGGAAGATCGAGGTCATGGGACATAACGTCCTCGACCCAGAGGTGGAGCTGACCCAGTTGCGCCGCGCGGCTGGCATGGTGTTCCAGCGCCCCAACCCGCTGCCCCTTTCGATCCGGGACAACGTTCTGTTTGCCTATCGTCTCAAGAATGGCGGCAAGGGCTCGCGGGCCGATGAAGATCAGGTACTTGAGAAAGCGCTGTCTGAGGTTCTTCTCTGGGATCAGGTCAAGGACCGCCTAGGCCTGCGAGCGACGCGCCTATCTCTTGAAGAGCAGCAGAAGCTGTGCATCGCGCGCCTCCTGCCGGTGAAGCCCAGCGTGCTGCTTATGGACGAGCCGTGTTCCGCGCTCGATCCGGAGGCCACGCGCGCCGTCGAGGAGCTGATCTGGCGCCTGCGCGGTGACTACTCGATCCTGATCGTGACCCACAACATGGCGCAGGCTCGCCGAGCGAGCGACGAGTGCATCTTCATGCTCATGGGCAAGGTCGTCGAGCACTCGAAGACTGTCGAGATGTTTGTGACGCCGAAGCACCAAGAGACTGCGGACTACCTCGAAGGCCGCTTCGGCTAGGGGCTGGTGCTGGATTTGCCCAGTGGATCTGCTCGGCGGATCTGCTTGGCAGATCTGCTGGCTGGGCCTTTCTTGCTGGGCCTTCCTTGCCGAACCTTCCTTGCTGGCTCTCCACTTCTGGGTCCCGGCCCTACGCGTAGCTGCCGTCGAACTGCGAGAGGTAAGGAGGCGGGGGAATGCTCCGCCGCTCCGTACCGCTGGTTGGGCCCTTCGCGCACACTGAGTGCATGATGCTTTCC
>CALHGQ010000291.1 GCA_938030175.1 uncultured bacterium
CCCGAGTTAGACAGCGGCCCGAAGGGGCCGCTGTCTAACTCGGGGAGTGGCGACATCTACTACGGTACCGTACCGCCAGTCTGCTTAACGCAAGCTAGCCGCCACCAGCTCCTTCACCCGCGCCGCCTCGACTTCGTTTTCCACGCGGCCATCGCGCTTCGCCGCCGTGCCTACGATCGCGACGTCCGCGTAGGCG
Organism: uncultured bacterium; assembly: GCA_938030175.1. Lineage (GTDB taxonomy): Bacteria > Planctomycetota > UBA1135 > UBA1135 > Saltatorellus. The sequence continues at coordinate 197 of CALHGQ010000291.1, forward strand.
AGTAGGCTGCGCGCTGTATCCAAGGAGAAGCCTGAACCGATCATGATCGGAACGTCGGCCCCCACCGCGTTCCGCACGCGCTCAACCCTTTCCTTGGCGGGAGCCGAGCCCGTCGCTACGCCGCTGACGATGAGCCCGTCGGCCTTGCCCCGGTGCACAGCGTCCCGCGCCGCGTCCTCGAGTCGCTCCCCCGCCATGGGCGTCGCGTGCTTCACGTGCACGTCCGCGTAGATCCGGCACTCTGGTGCGACCCTCGTGCGGATGCGGACGGTCTCCGCCGCCTTGCCCTCCACGAGCCCTTGGTCCGTGTACATGGCGCCGGTGTGGACGTTGACCCGAATGAAGTCGGCGCCAGTCGCTGCGGCGATCCCGATGGCGGCTTCGGCGTCATTGCGCAGAACGTTGACGCCGACCTCCTCGACTCCGTTGATAGCCGAGATGCAGTCCACCGCGCGGGTGATGGCCGCGATGGTGCCCGAACTGACTCCCTCTTTGAAGAAGGGCGCGTCGTGATAGTTCTCGACGATGAGCCGCTCAATGCCACCTGCCACGTAGGCTTGGGCATCGGCGAGCGCCTGCACTAAGAGCCGGGTCATGCCATCCTCGCCGAAGCCTGGGGCACCGGGGGTCGGAAGGAGGTGGACAACGCCGATGAGGGGCGGAGTGTTCTGGGTTCCCATGCTGCAATTCTGGACCACGGGCCGTACGGGGTGTGAGCGCGGACGTTCATTTCGGCCGTGGGCCAGCTCCAGCACCCAGACCAAGTAGCCGGATCCGTCCAGGGGCGACAATTCAGCAAAGGATGAAGTCGATCCGTCGAGCGCTGCGACTCCCAAGACAAATGCGAAGGACCTCATCTGACGACCCCCGATTGGACCCAAAGGCGCTATTCGAGAAGCACGGCGCCTTCGTCCAGGCGCTGGCCAGGGGACTCGTGGCCGACGAGCACACGGCCGAGGACATGGCCCACGAGACCTGGGTGGCCGTCGTTCGCCGTCCGCCGATCGGAGTCCAGAACGTGCGCGCGTGGCTCTCCACCATCCTCCAACGTCGAGTCGCCTCCTATCGGCGCGGCGTCCGCAAGAGCTCCGGCCTCGAATCCGTCGGTGTAGACTCCGCGCATCGTGCAACGGACGAAGCAGCCCAGCAGCTCGAGTACGAGCATGTCTTGCACGATGCCGTACGCGCGCTCGGCGAACCCTGTCGATCCACCATCTACCTTCGGTTCCACGAGGGGCTGCCACCCAGGTCCATCGCGGCTCGCACCGGCGTGCCTGTCAAGACCGTCAAGACGCGCCTTAGCCGAGCGCTAGCGAAGCTACGAACGACCCTCGACTCCCGCTTTCCTCCTGACGGCACATCGGACCTGGACTGGCGGAGGGCCCTTGTGCCGATCGGCGGCGCCGGGCTGAACACTTTGAAATTGGGCGGTTCCACCGCCCCACTCCTACTTGGCATGAAGAAGCTGATCGTCGTCGCCGCAGTCCTCCTCGCTTCTATCGCCTGGTTCGTCCAGAGCCGGGGCCCCACCGATCCCATGCCTGGCCCGGCCTCGCCAGCGCCAGAAAGTGTCGCGCTGGTGGAGCCGACGACCGAAGATGGTGAGCCTCAGCTCGATTTACTAGCGGCTCCGGCCGACCCTCTGGGCATGGCCCGGGACGCCGGCGTGGAAGAAGCTGCTTCTGACGCGAGTTCAGACCCTGCCGTCCTCCTGGTGGACGTGGTGGACGCGAGCGGTGCCCCGATCCCGGGTCGTGCCGTGGTGCTGCAGGATCGCCCCTGGCTGAGGACCGGAGCCCCCTCCCTCGTACGCCGTACGAGCCCAGCCGGGCGAGTGGCCTTTCACGGGCTGAAGGCAGCCCACTACTTCGCGAAGGACGGCTTCGGAAGGAAGTACGAAGGCTTCAGCCTCGAGCCCGGGGAGACGAAGCACCTTCGCTGGGCCGTTGAGTCGGACGTCGTCGTAGAGGGCAAGGTGCTCGACGAAAAGGGTCGCCCCAAGGCAGGAGCGGATGTCTGGATCGTGGTGAGCGACCGTCCCTCAGAGCCGATGCTATGGGCGACCCGAGCGGTCGCCGGCGGCAGGTTTACGCTGCGGTGCTCATCCGCCGCGGCGCTGCAGGCGACCGCCCCAGGTCGGCTCCCCACCGAGGCTCAACTCATTCAGCGGCTCCCTGAGGTCGAGCCCGGTGTGCGTAACGTGACGCTCTCCTTCGTTGCCGACGGGGCCTCTCTCAAGGGCCGTGTTATCGATACGAACGGCGTCCCAATCGAGAACGCGTCGGTCCTCGTCGAGCCCGATAGCTGGCCGATGCACGCGGACGCGGGCGGCATGCTCCCGAGGCCCATCCGGGCTCTCACGGGTTCCACAGGCCAGTTCGAGTGGCCGAGCGGACTTCCCGCGGGCGAGCATCGGACCACGGTCCGCGCGCCTGGGTTCGCCGCCACCCACACCACGGTCTACATCGAGCGCGCGCCGGCGGAGGTCGAGTTCGTCCTCCAACGTGGAGTGGACATCTCCGGAACGATCATCCACCCAGACGGCACTCTAGCCCCGAAGGCCCACGTCTGGGTCGACCGGGCGGACTCAACGTGGAGTACGTACGGCAGCGGCTACGGCCCGTCCACTGAGTCCGACGAGCAGGGCCGGTTCACTCTCCGCGGCGTTCCACCCGGGAAACACTCGCTCTGCGCCCAGGCTGCCTGGACCGAGGCGCTAAGCCGCTTCACCGGCCCCGTTGAGGTTGAGCAGCAGAGCATCGCAGGACTCCGCCTCGCGCTCGAAACCGGGCGAACGATCCTGGGGCGCATCACCGATCCCGCGGGAGCCCCCATCGAGGGATTGGTTGTCACCGCGTTCGGCGAGGGAACGAAGTCGAATGACGTGGCTACGCGCGCCGATGGGTCCTTCGCTCTCACCGCGCTTCCCGAGCAAGAGAGCGGATCGGACGAGTGGGACGTGGTCGTGCGGACCTGGACCGGAACCAACGTCCGCGTGGTGGTCGAGCGATTGGCCGTCACGCCCAACAGCGGCGAGGTGACCTTCGTCGTCGAACGCATCCAAGAGGCCTCGGCCACGCTTCAGGGCCGACTCGTCGCCGAGACCTCGCGACTCCCGGGGGACCTCGAGCTCTTCCTTGGGGAAGAAGGTTCCCGGGGCGGAGGCACCGTGCCGTTCGACCCAAAGACGGGCGCGTTCTCCAAGGGGCCCCTACGTCCCGGCACCTATCAAATCAGGGTGCTCCGCGCTGGCGTGTTCGTCACGGCGATGTCGGGGCTTGTGGTCCACGCGGACGAGACGGTCGACGTCGGCGTGATCCACTTGGCCGACGGAGGCTCGGTCGAGCTGCGCCCGGAGCTTCCCGCGAGCCAGCCCGTCGAGCCGGGGAGCCTCGACACGATGCTCGGCGCAGCGACGGCAAGCCTCGTGGGCCCGGGAGGAACGGAGGTGCCCTTGGAATGGCGCGAAGGTGCTTGGCGACACAAGGGCACGTTGGAAGCGGGTACGTGGCAGATCCACCTCGATGCAGAGCAATTCTTCCTGTCGGACCGCACAGTGCAGATCGAGCCCGGAGCTCACCAGCGCGCGGGCGTCGTCTTGTTGTCCGGACGCCGCGTCGACGTGCGCGTTCAACTGCCCCCCGACCAGGACGCATGGACCGAGGTCAAGGTCGTCATACGCAGCGGAGCAAGCCGAGTGATCCACGACGGCCCGCTCTTGCCACGGTCGACGCTTCCGACGCCTTCTCGGTGGAGCATGCAAAGTACCGTCCCCCTCGGCGCGCTTCAGATCCAGGTCATCACGGACTCCGAGATCGGCGCCACAGAGGCCGTGGAGATCGTCCAGGCCGGAGGCCTCCCAAGGATCCTCCAGGTCATCGCCCACTGATCGAAGCCAAGCGGGAACCGATCGAGACTCCCCGCGCCCCAGACAGCTCGGCTGCGCCCGGGAACAACGGCCATGCGCTCATTCGAGCGACGGCGACTCAGCAGGGCACGAACGAACCAGGGAGGCTCTAGTCCCTGGCAAGGCGGCGCAGCGGCTTCCCTCTAGCGCTCATCGAGTCGCCCTCGAGCCCCAGTAAGGCGGGGCCAGTAAGGCGGGCCAGCGCGAGGGTTCAGCGCGAGGCGGCCCCAAGCGAGGCACACGGGAGGTCAGCTCAGGCCGAAGAGCCGAGCGGAAAGCCAACCGAGGAGACGTCGCTGCCAACTGTCCAGCTCCCAGGAGCCGCGGTGCAAGCGAAGTTGAAAGTGGGGCCAGAGACGGGATTTGAACCCGTGACCGCTGCTTTACGAAAGCAGTGCTCTACCACTGAGCTACTCTGGCGCGGGCGGGAATAATAGCGGGGCCCGTCCCCAGTTGAAAGGAACGGACCCCGTGATTTTTGCCTTCGTCCCGCGAAGATTTCGCGGGACGAGAGAGCGCGAGGCCTCTACTGGCCGACGCGGACGCGGACGCTGTTCAGCACACCGGCGCGATCGGTCGCGTCGAGCTGCATGCGCCCGAGCGAGCGCGCTGCGGCCGACTTGAGGTCAAGGCTAGCGTCCGAACCAAGGATGGTGCGAACGGCGCCCTGGACCGTCTCGGAGAGGGCGACCTTGCTGCCGATGGAGCCGAGGGCGTCGGCGGCTGCGACGCGCGCTGCGTCCGAAGCGTCACCGTTGCCGAGCACGGCGAGGATGCCGTCCACTGCGCCGGAATTGCCGATCGTGCCGAGGGCGGCCATGGCGGGAACCGCCACGTCGTCGCGGCGACCGTCGATGGCGTTCATCAGGCCACTCATAGCGGCGCTGACGTCCGTGCGACCGCTGGTGGCCAGGGCCGCAAGGGCACCGGCAGCGCGACCGGAAAGGGCGTCGGCACGGGCGCGGCTGTCGTCGAGCTTGGCCTCGAAGACCGAGGAGAGAGCGTCGATGCCGTCAGCACCGGCGAAGGATCCTTGGATGCGATCGCCGTAGGCTTCGCTGAGGTCTTCGTTGGCGGTGAGCAGGAACGTCGGCGTGTTCTCGTAGGCCGGGTTCTGGCGGATCTGTGCGATGACATCGTCCGTCGTGATGTCCGTGAGGTCGTCGCCCACCAGGATCGCGTCGACGCCGGCCAGCTGGCCGAGCATCACGAGGCCTTGGATGCCTGCACCTGCGTGCTGGCCGAGGACGCCTTCGGCGTCGAGGGCCGAGATCAGGCCCGCTGCGCGCTGCGCGTCGCCGTCGATCACGATGGCGACCTTCACGACACGGCGGCCAGCGGCGGCTCCGAGTGCGCTCACGACCTCAGCCGAAGCAGCGCTCTGGGTGCGAACCGCGATGTGGGCCAGTGCGACGGCGGACTCGCCAGCCATCGAAGCGCCACCGCCCACCAGGGCGGCGGAAAGGCTGTCCACGGGGGACGATGCCAGGTTTCCGAGCTGCTGGGCAATCCGTGCGCCCGTTGCCGTGTCACCGGCAGCGACCGACCAACCAAGTGCGCGATCGAGGGCACCGGGGCCAGCGCTCATGACGGCCAGCATGCCCGACTGCGCCTTCTCGACGAGGTCGCCGACGTCTTGGCCAGCGGACTCAAGGGCGGCCAGCTTGGACTGGATGTCGACGCTTTCGCGGGCGATACCAGCCTGTGCGTCCAGCGAGTTCGGATCGAGGCCGAGCGCCGTGTAGTACGCGTTCTTGGCGATCTCGTTGTTGTAGATCGCACGCGGGACCGGCATCGAGACGAGCGAACGATCGTCCATGGCCCAGATCACATCGCTGTAGTCGTAGTCGCGGAGGACGTTGGCCCGGCGGTGGTGGTAGTCGTCGCCTTGCTGAATCAGGAGCGCCACGGGGTCTCCCGTCGCGCCGCAGCGCCCAGCGGCGTCGCCGGCGGCCGAACGAACGATGTCGACTTCATCCGACTGGGCAAGGCTAAGCAGCGTGGCGCCTGCGCGTGGGTCGCCGATGCTGCCGAGCGCAAGGGCAGCGTTCATGCGCTGCGTCGCGTCGGAAGAATCGAGGGTTGCCATCAGCGGCATCACGGCGCGGCCGCCGAGGCCAACGAGCCCGGAGAGGGCCCTGTTGACGCGATCGGGATCGTCGTCGTCCGCAAGAAGGTTGATGAAACGCGGCGCCGCGTACTCGCCGTGGGCCGACTGGATCTGAGCCAGGACTCGCATCCGCTCGACTCCGTCGTCGCTACCCATGTACTGGGAGACGAGGCCCTTGATGCTGTCCGTATCGTTCTGGAGCGCCTTGCGGCCGAGGCTCGCGCGCTCGAAGAAGCGCTTCGCGACCTGGGTGAACTCATCACCCTCGGCCATGAAAGAGGTCAGCACGTCGGTGTCCGCCGCAAGGTAGACGCTGTAGACGTCTTCGGGCGCAGGATCAGAAGCCAGGAGGCGACGCATCGCATCGAGTGACTCCTGCTTGCGGCCCTGGCTCCACATTTCAATGGCGGAGGTGAAGTCGCCTGAAACGTCCTGTGGAACAGCCGCGAAGGATGCGGCGCCAAACGAAGAGGCCGCCGTCAGGACGGGGAGGGTCAAGAGACCCAAGAAGCGCGATCGGCTCATAGCAGAGGTGGAAGGACCGTGGGGGGATGCCGCGATGGGCGGCTCGGTTCGGTTCGTGTGACGCGGAATAAGGTGAAGGATGATAGCCAAGCGCGTGAGTCGGTCAAGGAACCCCGCGTTTGGCTGGGCAGAAAGAAGAGAAGGCGCTCGACGCGCCAGCTCCGGATGCTCGGCCTTGGCCGCGCCTATCCAGTCAAAACCGGGTGGCTACGACTTCCTTTCAGGATCCACTGGACCCTTTTGAAGGTGGCAGGGCCACCTAAAACCCGCGGGCAGACGGCCCAGGGGTCCATTTGCCAAGGATTCGGCCGCTGAGCGCGCCGGTCGCCGTCGGGGAAGTGGAGGGCTCCCCCACCAGGAATCGCGCGCCTAGAGCGGCGAATGCCAAGGCCTCCCGGCCGTCTGGGGGCACCCCGAACGCCTCTGAGGACCCGATGGAGGCAAGTTCGACCCCAAGATCCCGCAGCCCAGAGCCCACGGCACGCTCAAGCTCCCCCATGAGCGCCTGGTTGTGCAGCCCGCCACCCGCGACGGCCACGTGGAGCTTTTGAGGCCGGGGGCGGACCCGCAAGGAGCCCATCAGGCCGTTGGCCGCTGCCTCCGCGACGAGGGCACAGGCCGTCGCTAGGACATCCGCGGCATGGGCCGAGCCGTCAGCGCCGCGCCCCATCGACGCGAGCAAGTGATCGACGTAGGCCTCGCCGAAGGTATCGCGACCGGTGCTCCGGGGCCCTTCCGCCGCGAAGAACGGATGCCGAAGCCACTCCGCCACCCGCCCCGCGTCCGCCTTGCCCCGGAGAGCCACCGTTCCACCCAAATCGCAGGGCGCCTTGAGCAATCGCCGACTCAGTCCGTCGAGCAACGCACCGGCGGGCCCGGCGTCAAAGGCCAGCGGAGCCGAGCCGTCCCCCTGGGCCTCGGGCCCGGGGAGCACCGTCCAGTTCGAGATGCCCCCGAGGTTGAGGATCGCCAGTGGCCGAGGCGCCTTCGCGAAGAGAACGCCATCCACCAAGCCCACCAACGGCGCGCCCTGCCCGCCCGCGGCACAGTCACGCGTTCGGAAGTCCGAGACAACAGGCACGCCGCAGGCCTCGGCCACGAAGTCCCCATCGCCGATCTGCAGCGTGATGCGCCCCCACCTGGCCTCACCGTCGTGGTGGAAGACCGTTTGCCCGTGACTTGCGACCAAGGCGAGCTCCCCGACGCCGTGCCGGTCCGCCACCGTGCGAGCCGCGGCCCCAAAGGCCAGGCCAAGGTCGCGATCGAGGGCCGCGAGCTCGCCGAGGCTGATCGCAGCACCATCGAGAACGGCTCGGATCCTGGCGGAAAGGCTCGGCTCGAAGGGTTCCGTGGCAAAGGCCGCCGCTTCTACCCCTTGGAGGACCGAGGCACCATCGCCGCCGACCCCGAATACCGGCCGAGCCAAGACCACGTCGATCCCGTCCGCGGAGGTGCCGGAGAGCACCCCCGCCACCAGCGGGGTCTGCCCGGGCCCTTCGCCCCTGAGGGTCGCAGCAAGCGCCGCGAGAGATAATGGAGAGAGGGAGGGATGCATGAATCGCGCCGGGTGTCGGAAGGTGACAGAATGCAGCCTATGGCATCGACTGGGTCCGAACAAAAAGCAGGCCGCCGAACGATTCTCGTCGTAGATGACGATGGAGACATTCGGCAGGCACTCGAAGGAACGCTGCAGTACGAAGGCTTCAACGTCTGGACGGCGAAGAACGGGGAGGAGGCGCTGGCGCGCCTGAAGAGCGAGTCCTCGCCCCCCTCCGCGATCTTGACCGACCTCAAGATGCCCAAGGTCGACGGGCTTGAGTTCTTGGACAAGCTCATGGAGGAAGCCGACGGGCCGAACCATGCACCGCCGGTCATCATGATCAGTGGGCACGGGGACGTTCCGGTCGCGGTCGACGCGATGCAGCGCGGTGCCGCGAACTTCCTGGAGAAGCCCCTCGACGAACACCGCGTCCTGGTGACCATCAACAAGGCGCTGCGTGAACGCGCCCTCCTCGAGGAGAACGAGGGCCTCCAGACCGAGAACAAGGGCCTCAAGGATCGCCTGCGTTCCGGCTTCGAGCTCATCGGGGAGTCCGAGCCCATGCAGAAGCTCCGCGACGCCATCGCGCGGGTGGCCAACTCCGAGTCGTCCGTTCTGATCACCGGCGAGAACGGCGTGGGCAAAGAGCTCGTGGCGCGCAACGTTCACCTGGGCGGCGAGCGCGCGAGCGGTCCCTTCGTCACCGTCAACTGCGCGGCGATCCCCGCCGAGCTGGTGGAGTCCGAGCTCTTCGGCCACCTGAAGGGTTCCTTCACCGGCGCCCATGAGGACCGCGTCGGTCACTTCGAGGCCGCCGATGGGGGCAACCTGTTCCTCGACGAAGTGGGCGACATGCCCCTCGCAGCCCAGGCCAAGGTGCTGCGCGCGCTGGAGACACACGAAGTGATGCGCGTCGGCGGGAGCAAGACGCAGCCCGTCAACATCCGGGTGATCGCCGCCACCAACGCGGACCTCGCCCAGAGCGTCGAAGACAAGACGTTCCGCCTCGACCTCTTCTATCGCCTCAACGTCGTTCCTCTGCACGTTCCGCCGCTTCGCGAACGGTCCAGCGACGTTCCCCTGATCGCAAAACACCTCCTCGAACGCCAGGCCGCCCGCATCGGTCGAAGCCCAGACGTGCTGTCGGACGAGGCCGCAGAGATGCTGATCGGCTTCGACTGGCCGGGCAACGTCCGTCAGCTCCGAAACGTGCTGGAGGCCGCGTCGATCTTCGCCGAGGACGCCAAGATCTCAGCGGCCGACGTGGCTCGCGTCCTTGAGACGGGTCCGGGCATGGGTCGCATCGGAGACTCGAGCAGCTCCGGGTCGGGCGGGGATTCGGCCGGCGGCTCCCACGAGACGGGCGAGAGTCCCTTCGACGCCCCCTTCCGAGCCGAGACGTTCGAGGACTTCAAGAATGAAGCAGAGGCGCTGTTCTTCAGAACGCGCCTCAACCAGAACAACGGCAACGTGAAGCGAACCGCCGAGGAGCTCGGCATGCAGCGCTCACACCTCTACAAAAAGCTCGACCGCTACGACCTGAAGTAGGTCGGAGCGGTCGCTTTTCGGATCCCTCGCCCTCTACTAAAGGGGCGGGGCCGGCTGGATTTGGTCTAGCGCAGTGGGCTTGACCTACCGCGCGTCACCTATCGCGCGTCACCTATCGTACTGGGATACGCAGAACCGTTCCCGGCGCAACGAGATCCGGATCCGGGATCACGTCTCGGTTGGCTTCCCAGACGGCTTTCCACTCTGAGCCTTTTCCGAGCGTCCGCTTGGCCACCTGCCAGAGGCTTTCGCCCTGGAGCACAACGACGGTCCGGACCGAGGCAGCGACCCCGAGTTCATCCTTGGCAGGCACGAAGATCGGCCCCTTCGGGGAGGTCATGCCTTCGTTGTTATGGCGCAGGACGCCTGCCTTCGAAGCGTCGCCGTAGAGATCCTTCGCCAGGGATTCCCACGTGGCGCCGTCCTTCGACACCTCGTACAGGAACATCGAAGGGTCGACGGTCCCCTGGAGCCCGGCGGTCGTGATCAGGTCCCAGCCCGGCTGCATCCGCACTCGGGCGCGGCTGAGGCCGCTGCGGGTGGTGGCCCCCTCGGCTGCCCCGCGCGCCGCTGGGTCCGCCAGGGAGGAGTTGCTTCCGCGACCCTGCCTCCGGCGGGTCGTAGACGAAGAGACCTCGATGGCCCCTCCACCCGCAGAAGCGGCGGGAGCGCCGGTCTGGGTCTCCGCAAGGAGCATGCGCGTGGACGCCGTCCCCCCGCGGAGCGCAGAGCTCGCGTCGCGTGCTGCGACGTCTGAGTCCACGACGGCCGAGCGCTTCAGTGAACGCTCGTCGAGGCGCTCCGCCCCCTGGGTGGCCTTTCCGGCGGCAGGCTGCTGCTCCCGGGGAGCGCGCCCGTCCATGCGTGGTGCCGTGACGGGGTCACGCTCAGACGCCTGAACCCCGCTGTCCTCAGGATGAAGGGAAGATCCGTCGCTCTGAAGCGACCAGACGAAGAGGAGAACGACGAAGAATAGAACGCCGAGTACGACGAGCTTCTCGGACTTGCCCATGGAGCCCCCAGGCGAAGTGCCCGGTGAATTGGAAGCGGTTGAAAGTGCGGATGGATCGCCGAAGACCGTGCGGGGTCAAAAGCGCCGTATGAAGAATCCAAAGCCGACGATCCCGATTCAAGAACCGAATCGGCGGTTTCCGCATCGAGTCCCCGGGAGCGGGAGGAATCCCGGGCGCCAACGGCGACAAAGGATGGCCGGGATGACGCCCCACGGTATGGTTTAGCCATGGCTCGCCCCCATTCGTCGAACAACCCAAATGAGCCCAACGCTCCCGTGGAGGTAGCGCCCGCCCCCTCCTCGCTGTCTCCCCCGTCAGGGTCTCCCCCCGGCACCTCAGCCGGCGGCTGGACGCCCTGGATCGGGCTTCTCGCCCTCACCCTCGCGTTCACTCTTTTCTCGTACCTCCGCACCGAGGGCACCATCTTCGCGGACGCGGTGGAGTACCTCGAGCGCGCCTTCGCGTTTGTGCGGGGGGAGCTCCTCGTGGACGCGAAGCAGCTGCGGTCGGCGGGCATCACCCTGGTTCACTTGCCGGCGCTGTGGATCAGCAAGGTGCTCAGCGAGTCCTTCGGCTTCGACGATACGCGCTGGATCCTGCCCTATGCCGCCCTCGTCCACGTGGCGATCACGTGCCTCTTCGTGGTGGCCACGGTGCACTTTGGCCGCGCACTCGCCGAGTTCGTGGGTCGCTCGGAGCCTGAGTCCCGCAACGTCGGGTGGTTCGCGGGGCTGGTGGCCCTGGGCTCCCCGACGCTGCTGCAGTTCTCAGCGATCCCCATGGCCGACATCGGTGCAGCAGCCGCGCTCGCCTACGGGCTCAAGCGCGCCTTCCTGGGAAGGAACACGCCGCGCAACGGCGCCGAAGCCGGCCTCTGCTTCGGCCTCGCGATCCTCGCGGCCTTCAAGACGATCCCCGTCGTAGTCGTCAGCGCCGCCCTCACGTTCATCGTCCGTCTCCTGTCGCCCGGGGAGGCGACCGCCACGGGCGAGCCCGCCTCGTTCGGGCAGCGCTTCCGTTCGACGGTCAAGTTCGCTTCCGCTGGCACCCTCGTGCTGGGAACGCTGATCTTCATCCAGTGCGCGTTCGACATGTCTGCCTACGGACGCTTTGGCATCGGCCTGCAGAACTACGTTCTCGCAAACGCCGGCCCGGGGCTCGCGGCCTGGCTCTACGAGATCGGCTTCATCGAGCTAGGGCGCACGCTCTACTTCGCCGGGATCAACGCCATCGACGTCACGAGCTTCGATCAGATCTCGGCCGAGTACGACGACCTACACCAGCGCTCACCGGCGACCTGGTACTTCGATCACTTCGGGGACTTCGCCCCGCGCTGGACGATCCCGATCTTCGCGTTCGGCACGCTGGTGGCGGCATTGCGGGCGGCACTCGTCAAGGTTCCCACGGTGCGCGGACGAATCGGCAGGGCCATCTCTGCCTCCGCTCCGTGGCTCGCCGCCGGAGCTCTGATCGCGGCAACGACCATGAAGGGCACAAAGGAGATGCGCATCTGGCTGCCGATGCTGCCGTCCTTTGCAGCCTACAGCGCCCTGGGACTGAGCACCCTTGCGGGCCGCACCAACGGCTTCGCGACGCGACTTCGCAGCGCGGCGGTGGCCGGCGTTCTCATCGCGCTGCCCATCCACGGCGTGGTCACGCTGACCGGGTTCACGTCCACCGCGATGGGCTCACTCGCCCGCGCCGCGAAGTGGCTCAACGACTACGAGCCTCTGCGCCTCGCTAGCTCGCGCGGCAATCGTCCGGTCATCGGCGCAAGCTACCACTGGTCGGCGCTCTTCCAGGTGGCCCCCCACCTGGAACTGATCAAGCTCACCAACCAGCCCGACGGCAGCTTTTCGCACCTGGCGACCCCGGAGCAGCGCGAACGAACCCTGGAGGAGATTCGCGGCCTTGACGCCTTCATCGTGCACTCCTCGCTCTTGCGCATCGATGGCTTCTCGGACGCGCCCGAGCTCGCCTGGACCCGCGAGCTCGTGCAGGCCCTCTCCGAGACCTTCCACGTCGCCGCGGCGTTCTGGGATCGCGACTCCGACGAACGGCGCTTCGGCCCCATCCTGGTGCTGGTGCGAGACGAAGAACGCAATCGATCGCGCCGCATGCTGACCTCCGTGGGTCAGGCGGATCCCCGCGACGACGGCACGCCGATCGCGCGCATGGAGCGGCCTCTCGAAGGCATCTTCGAACAGATCGAGCTGGAGGACGCCCACGCCTGGTGGCTTCCGGGCGACGATCTTCTCTGGGTCGAGTTTGAGTTCGACCAGATGGGCCCCCGGGTCATCGCTGACTACCTGCTCCTCGTTCGCATGTCGGACAAGCGGGGCGAAAAGGGCGCCGGGGCGATCCGCCGACCCGGCTGGAACAAGAGACGGACCATCGAGCTCACGGAGGGAACGCGTTGGTCGGAGGGTCTGATCCTGGCCCCCTACCAGGGCTCCATCAACCCCGACGACCCGACGCCTCCGATCGCGAAGGGAGCGCCAGTTCGGCTCTGGATGGACCTCGCCACCGTCGATCGCCACGAGGGCGGCCAGCTGTTCCCGACGGGCCGCCTGGAGCCCCTCGATCCCGTCTGGCGCGGACGGGGGCCCGGCCAGGTGCCTGCGGAGCGCGATCACCTCGATCCCGCCACCGGCGCCACGAACGATGGATTCCAGTTCACAGACGACTTCGGGCACCTCCTGGTAGGGGAAGTTCCGCCCCCAGAACCAGAAGTTGATAAGCGGGGCAGCGGAAACGTTCTTCGGGTTGAGGCGGCGTTGCGCGCGCAGTAGGGTTGGCGGGTCCAGATCCGGATAACTGCCGGATCCCCCATCAGGTGGGGAGCGGGAGTGGTCCGGACATGGGTGGTTTTCACCGCCGCGCTCCCTTCTCCTCCATGCCAACGCACCACTTTTTTATTCGTTCGGGTCCGCCCGCAACACGCCCGCTGGGCCTCGGGCGACTCGGGTCGCTCATGCTCCTCTGCCTGGGCTTCGCGCTCGGAGGCTGCCAGTCCAGCGGAGGCGCCGCACAGGGTCCGGCGGACATCAAGCCAGGCTCCGTCACGTACTCCAACGCGGCGCGAGGCAACTCCCTCAGCCTGGTGTCGGAGTCGATGCTCATCGAGATGGGGATCCCCGGAGACACCCCCGCGGAGCGGACGCTCGCGTTCAACTCCACCAAGAGAGCGTCGGCATCCGTCAAGGTGTGCTCGGATGAGATCCTAGAAGGCGTTGTGCAGCTGTTCGACTCGGAAGGGTTCGACCAGTACGCAACCGTCGGCGCCGCCGATCTTGAGGACCGCTCGTCCGACGGGGTGCTGCAGGTCAAGTTCAACGGCGTCGAACGGTTCCTGCTGAACTCCGACAGCGCCGAAACCGACCCCAACGCGAAGGTCGCCTTTGCGAACCTCCTCAACATGTTCGCTCAGATCTACGGCGAAGTGAAGCAGTACCAGGCCGTCGACGGCCAAGTGGAATTCAAGAAGGCCGAGATTAGCCCGCGACTCCGCGGGCAAGCCACTGGCTCCGGCCTACTCCCAGGGAGCATTCGCTGATGACCAAGCACATCTTCATCACGGGGGGCGTCGTCTCTAGCCTCGGCAAGGGCCTGACCTCCGCAGCCATCGGAATGATCCTTGAGCGCCAAGGGCTCAAGATCTCGATGCAAAAGCTCGACCCGTATATCAACGTCGACCCGGGGACCATGAGCCCCTACCAGCACGGCGAGGTGTACGTCACCGACGACGGCGCGGAGACCGACCTTGACCTCGGTCACTACGAGCGCTTCACCCACGCGCGACTCACCAAGGCCTCGAACTTCACCACGGGCAAGATCTATGCGTCCGTGATCGAGAAGGAGCGCCGCGGCGACTACCTCGGGAAGACGGTGCAGGTCATCCCGCACATTACGGACGCCCTCAAAGAAGCCATCGCTGAAGGCGTCACGGGCTCTGACGTGGACGTCGCCATCCATGAGATCGGCGGCACCGTGGGCGACATCGAGTCGCTGCCCTTCCTGGAGGCCGCGCGCCAGTTTGCGCTCGATCGCCCGCGGGGCGAGGTGATGTTCATCCACCTCACGCTCCTCCCCTACTTGCGCGCCTCGGGCGAGCTCAAGACCAAGCCCACCCAGCAATCGGTGGGCAAGCTCCGCGAGATCGGCATCCAGCCGGACGTCTTGATCTGCCGGACCGAGGTCCCGATGGAGCCGGAGATGTTCCAGAAGATCAGCCTCTTCTGCAACGTTCGCCCGGACGCGGTGATCGAGGAGCGCGACGTCGACTTCTCGATCTACGAGGTGCCGATCGACTTGACGAAGGCAGGCCTCGACAAGCTCATCGCCCACCACCTCGGCCTGCGCCTCGACGGCCCCACGCCCTTCGGCGATTGGTCCGACATGATCGACCGCATTCGTGCCATCGACCAGACCGTCGAGATCGGCATCGTCGGAAAGTACGTCGAACTCCACGACGCGTACAAGTCGATCTACGAGTCGCTCGCCCATGCGGGCGTTGGGAACGACGTCGAGATCAAGCTCCGGAAGGTCTCCGCAGAGACCATCAGTGACCTCTCGTCAGCGGCCAGTGCGCTCGAGGGCGTCCACGGCGTGCTCGTCCCCGGCGGCTTCGGTGAGCGAGGCCTCGAAGGGAAGATCCGTGCCATCCAATGGGCTCGGGAGAACAAGGTGCCGTTCTTCGGGATCTGTCTCGGCATGCAGTGCGCCGTCATCGAGTACTCCCGCAACGTCCTTGGATTGGAGGGCGCCCATACGCTGGAGCACTCCCCGAACACCAAGCACCCGGTGATCAGCCTCATGGACGACCAAGAGGGTGTTCCGAAAGGCGGCACGATGCGCTTGGGCGCGTACGCGTGCGACCTACGCGAAGGAACGCTGGCGAAGAAGCTCTACGGGACGAACCTCATCGACGAGCGCCATCGCCATCGCTTCGAGTTCAACAACGCGTACCGCGAGTCCTTTGAAGCCTCTGACATGGTCATCTCGGGCACGAACCCCGAGCGCGACCTGGTCGAGATCGTCGAACTCCCCGGACACCCGTTCTTTATCGGAGTGCAGTTTCACCCGGAGTTCAAGAGTCGCCCGCTGACGCCCCAGGCAGTCTTCAAGGGCTTCGTCGAGGCGGCAAAGCGCCTGTCGAGCGACCAGCTGCCGCGAGCCAAGGGCGGTGGAGCCCGCCCCACGGCCGTCGCCCGGAGCTAGCCCCATGTCGGAAGATCAAGAACCCCCAGCGGAGTCCACTCCGCCTGGGCCCACTCCCCCGGGCCCAACTGATCCGGAACCCACCAAAACGGCCGCGGACGTCCCGCTGCCGGGCGGTGAGTTCCAGCTCTTCGTGACACGCCTCGCGTACCAGCTGATGATGTCGTGCGGCCTGCTTGAGAACCCCGTAACGGGCCAGCGCACCCCTCATCCTGACAACGCGCGCATGCTCATCGCCGACCTCAAGATGCTGCAAACCAAGACCGTGGGCAATCTCACGGACGACGAGCAGGCCCACATCGACAAGGTGCTGAGCGATCTGACCCCGGTCGTCGAGCGGCTGTAGATCGCGCTGCGAAGCCAGGCAAAAAAACGCTCCCCCCGTCCCCTCTTCAACGAGGGGACGGGGGGAGCGTCTGTTTTGGTCGGTGCCGACCGGCTTAGCGGAAGGCCATGATGCCAGTCACCTCGGCACCAATCGACAGCGTGTGAATGTCGTGGGTACCCTCATAGGTGATCACGGACTCAAGGTTGAGCATATGACGACCCGTCTGGTACTCCAGCGTGACACCGTTGGCGCCGAGCATGTCGCGGCACGTCCGCGCGGTCTCAAGCGCGACGCGGCAGTTGTTCCGCTTGGCCATCGAGACGTGGGCTGCGGTAAAGCGGCCTTCGTCCTTGAGGCGGCCGACCCGGAGCGCCAGGAGAGCGCCCGTTGTCAGATCTGTTGCCATGTTGGCGAACTTCATCTGGGGGATCTGGTAGGCCGCGATCGGCTTGTCGAACGAGATGCGCTCCTTCTGGTAGCGCAGGGTCTCGTCGAAGCACGCGTAGCCGGCGCCTAGCACGCCCCAAGCGATGCCATAGCGAGCCTGGGTGAGGCAGCGCAGCGGCCCGCCGAGACCGTCAGCGCCCGGGAGCATGGCCGAAGCGGGGACGCGGACGTCTTCCATCACGAGCTCGCTCGTGTAGGAGGCCCGGAGCGACCATTTGTGGTTGTGGTTGGGCGCGGTGAAGCCCTTGGAGTCGGTTGGAACGATGAAGCCGCGGACGCGGCCGTCGACCTTGGCCCAGACGATCGCGATCTGTGCGACGCTGCCGTTCGTGATCCACATCTTGCGGCCGTTGATGACGTAGTCATCGCCGTCCTTCTTGGCCGTGGTCAGCATGCCGCCTGGGTTCGAGCCGAAATCGGGCTCGGTCAAGCCGAAGCAGCCGATCATCTCGCCCGAGGCCAGCTTGGGGAGGTACTCGCGCTTCTGCTCTTCGCTGCCGTACTCGTGGATCGGCCACATGACGAGGGACCCCTGCACCGAACAGAAGCTCCGCAGGCCCGAGTCGCCGCGCTCGAGCTCCTGGCAAATGAGTCCGTACGCGACGCTGTTCATGCCAGCTCCGCCGTACTCCTCCGGGGTCGTCGGCCCGAAGACCCCGAGGTCGGCGAGCTCACGGGTCAGCTCCATCGGGAACGTGCCCTCCTCGAAGTGCTCCATCACGACTGGGTTGAACCGCTCGGAAATCCAGCTGCGGACGGTGTCGCGGACCATCAGCTCCTCTTCGGAGAACTGGTCGTCGAGATCAAGGTAGTCGAGTTGCGTGTAGGCGCTCATAGAAGCAGAGGGTGGCGTCGGGGTCTTGGTGCCGGGCTGGCCGAGGCTCGAAAGCGCGCAATTGGGCTCTCAAAAGTCGAGTCTGGTCGCCAAGATCTTAGGCTCCGCTCCGAGGAACAGGAACCAGGGCTCTGGAATCCCAGCGCCTCGCGACCAAAAACCGCCCAGCCGAAGATCCCCCAGTCGACCGAATCCCTCACCCGGATGGACCCCCGTGCCCCGCACACTCGTTACCTCAGCCCTGCTCTACGCCAACGGCCCGCTCCATTTCGGGCATATCGCTGGCTGCTACCTGCCCTCCGACATCTACACCCGCGCCCTCAGGATGGCCGGCGATGAAGTCTTGGCTGTCTCAGGATCGGACGATCACGGGGTCGCGATCACCCTGGCGGCCGAGACGGCGGGCGAGGAGCCTGCGGCCTACGTGGCAAGATGGCACGCCAAGATGCGTGAGACGTTCGCAGCCCTCGACATCCAGTACGACATAGTCTCCGGCACGAGCTCTTGCCCCCCCCACGCGGACCTGTCACGGGAGTTCTTTGAGCTCTTGAATCAGAACGGCTATCTCGTCCGCCGCGCGGCCGACCAGCTGTACTGCGAGTCCGACAAAAGGTTCCTGGCCGACCGCTACATCGAGGGCACCTGCTACGAGTGCGGATACGAAGCCGCGCGTGGGGATGAGTGTCCGAACTGCGGCACCTGGATCGATCCCCTCAAGCTCAAGAACCCGAAGTCCAAGCTCTCCGGCGAGACGCCGGTGCGGCGCTCTACAACCCACTGGTACCTAGACCTTCCGAAGCTCAGGGACGAGAAGATCGGCGCGTGGATCAAGGAGCACAGCTGGAAGAGCAACGTCGCGGCCTTCATTGAGAACCTCCTCAAGGACGTGCCTGAACGCGCGATCACGCGGGACATGGAGTGGGGTGTGAAACTCCCGAGCAGCGTCGGCGAAGCCGGCGATGGCAAAGTCCTGTACGTGTGGTTCGATGCCCCCATTGGCTACATCAGCTTCACCAAGGAGCTGATGGAGGAACGCGGAACCCCCGACGCCTGGAAGGACTGGTGGCAGGGGGAAGACACGAACCTCGTGCACTTCATTGGCAAGGACAACATCCCATTCCACTGCCTAGTGTTCCCGTCGATGCTCTACGGCACGAAGGACGGCTACGTCCTCCCGGCCGAAGTGCCCGCGAACGAGTTCTACCACCTCAAGGGCGGCAAGTTCTCGACCTCGGGGGGCAACGCCTTCGACATCCAGGCCTTCGTCGACAGCTACGGCGTCGACGCGACCCGGTTCTACCTGTGCTCATCGATGCCAGAGACAGCCGACTCCGAGTTCTCCATGGAGCTCTTCATTGGCACCGCGAACTCGAGCCTCGCTGACACGATCGGCAACCTCGCCCAGCGCGTCCTCAAGTTCATCGGAAAGAACGCAGAGGGTGTGATCCCCGAGGTGCACGAGGATCATCGCGAAGAGATGGACCGGATCATCCTGACCGAATGCGGCACGCTGGAGGATCCGGTGGAGCACATCCGACAGTTCCGGTTCCGACGCGCCGCGGAAGCCATCACCCAGAACGCGGCTGCCGGCAACCGGTTTGTCGACATGATGGCTCCCTGGACCCTGCGGAAGGAGGACCCCGTCAAGGCGCTGTCGTCCCTTGCGACACTCTGCGAGTGGCTCAGCTGGACCGCGCGCTGGATGGCGCCCGTGATGCCGTCGAAAGCGCAGCAGCTGTGGACGATGCTCGGCCAAGAGGGCTCCATCCATGACCAGCTCGCGCCGGGGCTTCCGGAAGCGGCAACATGGAGGACGCTGACGCCAGGCACCCCGCTTGGGGAAGTCACCGCGCTCTTCCCGAAGCTGGAGCTGCCGGAAGGCGAGGCCTAGCCCAAGGACGCGAAGAGCCCGCGTGCCCGATGCAGCGGGCGGCGTGGGTGTGGCGAGCGCGCCGCGAGTGAGCGACCTGTGAGAGGCGAATGAGCAAGCCGCCTGGCACCGGGCAAAGAGACCTGACACCGGGCGAAAAGAAGAGCCACGATCCCGAAGGGACCGTGGCTCTTGTCGTATGCAGCGAGCAGCCGCTATCACCACCACACCAAGGGGTGACGCATCGCTCAGTGTCGAATTGTGAAGTTCCGAGAAGCAGCATGCGCGTGCCCGGCTTCAAGAGCCATTCGGCGCGCAGCGCAGTGACGATTCCAGGGCCGAGGCCCCGGGAGAGCCCAAGGCGCGCTGCCGTCCGACTTCAGAAGCCGGAACGCTCTGTGACAGCTCGCACGAATCTTTCAGCTTGGACTTTCCCGAGCGGGCGCGGCGCGTGTCGATCCGTGCGATGGAAATCGACTAGCCTCGCCCGTTTCCCCACTGAGTGGCCGCAGAGGCGACGGACAGCAAGCTGTCTGCCAGCATGGGGGCAGCAGGGGAAAAGGACCCGGGGGGTCAAGTGGTTCAGATTCGACTGTGACAGATCAGCGCATGCTTGCCAGCCGCGACTAGCGGCGGCGAGTTGCCTTCTTGCGGGTGGCCTTCTTCTTGGTGGCCTTCCGGCGAGTAGCCTTCTTCTTGGTTGCCTTCTTGCGAGTGGCCTTCTTCTTGGTGGCCTTCTTGCGAGTAGCTTTCTTCTTGGTTGCCTTCTTGCGAGTGGCCTTCTTCTTGGTGGCCTTCTTGCGAGT
>CALHGQ010000292.1 GCA_938030175.1 uncultured bacterium
GACCATCGAGCTGAGCTCCGATGGTGTGAAGGGCATCACACTAGGCCTCTGCCGGGAGATGCTAGACCTCGACGAGCCCATCACCGTCATCTGGAATGGCAAGATCGTGCATGAGGAAGTCGTGGAGCCGAGCGCGGCCGACATGCTCGAGCTGCTCGCAGACACCGCGGACTGGAAGGCCGTCTTCGAGGCGAAGCTAGAGCTCAAAGCACCGAAGCGATAGCGGCACCGCACGACCCCAAGCTGCTGGGATGCCAAGAGACTGCGCGGTGCAATTCAGCGCGGCAGCGCCATGGACCGAAGCCCGCGCTCACGAGTTCTTGGGATGACCCAGGTACGCGCCGGGCGTTGAGCCAGTCACCTTCTTGAACATGGCTATGAATGCACTGGTGCTGTCGTAGCCCACGCTGAGTCCGGCTTCGGTCACCGAGGCACCGGCTCCCAGAAGCTCGAGGGCATGGAGTGCCCTGGCCCGCTGCAGCCAACGGCCGAACGTAAGGCCGGTTTCATCTAGGAAGAGCCTCTCGATCGTGCGCGCGCTCGCGCCGCTACCCTCCGCAAGCACGGCCAAGGTGACCCGGGCTCTAACGTCACGTGCCAGTGCGTCGACCACGCGGAGCGCTCGAGCGTCGCGGGGTAACGGCAGCGCGAACGGTACGCTGCGCATACTTTGAATCTGATCTCGTAGAACCTCGGCGAGGCGCACCTCCTTCGCGATCGACTCCGCAAGCATCCCACAGCGCAGGACCTCTAGCACGAGCTCCTTCAGAAGTGGCGTGACGTGGACCACCCAGGGTTGGCTCAACAGTTGCGCCGGCTCGCCTTGCCCCGTCACCCACCAGGCTGGGTTCAGGTAGACCGTCTGCATCGTCACAGCTCCCCGTGCGCGAACGCTGTGGGCCAACCCGGCCGGAATCCAGACCGCTCGCTCCGGCGGAACCACCCAGCGTCCCTCCATCGATGTGACCACCATCACGCCACAGGTGGCATAGACCAGCTGATGCCAAGGGTGAACATGTGTGTCGACCTCGCTGTCGGGAGCGAGGCCAAGCCCCAGCGAACGGACGATTAGATCTGCCTCGTTCGGTCGTTCGGGCGCAGATCCGGGGCCAGCTTCATCCTGTCGGAATGTCGGCATCAGTTGTCAGGATACGGCAAGCGGACGTTTCTCCGCGCGTCGTATCGTTCGGGCATTCAGATCCTTCCCTCCAACCGTAAGCCCCATGCCCAACGATATCGCCCACTTCGCTATCCATGCCGACGACTGCCAACGTGCCAAGGCGTTCTACGAATCCGTCTTCGGTTGGACGTTTAGCCCTTGGGGCCCGCCCAACTTCTGGCGCATTACGACGAGCGAGGGAGCGCTGTCAGGAGCGCTCCAAGAGAGGCGAGCGCCACTGACAGGAGACGGCATGCGCGGCTTCGAGTGCACGATCGGCGTAGAAGACGTCCACGCGATCGCCAAGGCTGTCGCCGAGCATGGCGGACGCATCACGATGGAGCCAATGCTCATCCAAACGGTAGGCACGCTCGTCATGTTCGAGGACACAGAAGGAAACGCCGTAGGCGCGATGCAATACATCGAGTCGTGACGTCGATCTTGGGGCCAGCCCACCCGGCAAGCTCCCAGGGTGAGGAACCGACGCTGCCTGCTGACGAGTGACGCAGTGCGGGGCAGCTCCCGCCGCCCGCGGGCCCCGGTGCAGCCCCGTCCCTCGCTCCAAGACGTTAGCCCCCCTCTGTCTCAATGGGAGCCCCTAGGAAATTGCAATGCACGGGGCTCCAGATTCTCTTCCTGCCCTTCCGATCCGTAAGGCATGGATCCATGGGCCCTCGCACACCGCGGGGTTGGACCAACAGCAACAGAGGGATACAGAATGGTTTTGAGGGCATGGTTGGCCGCGGGTCTTATGACGACCGTTGGCGCAGCAGCACAGGAAGCACCGCAGCACGCGGATACGATCGTTGGGCAAGCGATCGAGGCTTCAGCGAACATTTCGACCACCGCGAAGAGTCTCGCTCCG
Organism: uncultured bacterium; assembly: GCA_938030175.1. Classification (GTDB taxonomy): domain Bacteria; phylum Planctomycetota; class UBA1135; order UBA1135; genus Saltatorellus. The sequence goes on from CALHGQ010000292.1 coordinate 2,025, forward strand.
GTGGTCCGTTGGGATGGACAGCCTGTCCCCCAGGACGACGAGGTGCGTGGCTTGAGCGACGCAAGCCGCGACTCGATCGAGACGTGGCGCCGTTTCGCCGAGCGCCGCGGCTACCGCGTGGACCTGGATAGGAGCCAGCGCGTACTCGTGATCTCCAGCGCAGAGCGGTTCGGCTCCTTTGCCAGCAGCGAGCGGGTCATCGACCGGGTCCTCGATCGCATGGAGCCCTTCGAGGGCATGAACGCGGGCGGACCGCTCGTCGTTCTGCGCGCCATGGAAACCGGAGACGCGGAAGACGCCATCAATGGCGCGCATCTCCTGGAAGTGAACCACCGGCTCGAAGTCTTCGAAGAGACCGGGTCGCGCAAGGACGTCCGCGCAGTGGACGCCCGCCTTGCCGAGGCCATCTGCCGCGCGCACACCGCCGAGCATCAGCCCTTCATCTCTGACTGGATGGCCGACGGCCTGGCCAGCCTGGTGGCAGCGGATGTCACCGGCCGCGCCATTGTCGACGGCGAAGCGGTCTCGCTGCGCGACGTGCGCAAGGCCGTCGCGAAGGACCACAAGGACGATAGCAACGACACGCTGGACGTCGCGGCCGCTCAGGGCCGCGCCACCGGTACTCGCCTCCTGGAGGCCGAAGCCTTGGTCGCCCTGTCGTTCCTCGACGAGGACACGCTGCCGCTGATCGTCTCGGAACTCGGCCAGCGCGGCGAGCCGCAGATCGTGGCGAAGTCGAGCCAGGAGAAGGAAGTCTTCACCTTCCACATCGGCGAGAACGGACTCAAGGACCTGCAGCGGTCGCTCAAGCGCGGCAAGTAGGCCAAGCAAATAGGGCTCACGTTCGAAGCGAGGGCACAGCCGGGGGCGAGGCGCGCAGAGGCGCCCCTCGCCCCCGTTTCGTTGCCAAGCAGCTTTGCCTGGGCACCGCCTGCTGCGGCGCGAGCTCTTCGGGGTTCCTTCAGCCACTCAGGCAGGCCTTGGCGCAGCGCCGCTGCACGGCGAGGACGACTTCCATCGGGTCCGTCGGGCAAGCCGGCAGCACTCCCACCGAGCTCCCACCGAGCAAAGATAATGGCGCGCCCCCTTTTGAGGGCGCGCCATGGGATCAGCGCAGGGCGTGGCACTTGATGCGAGCGTGCCGCGCGACAGAAATCTGCCGCAGCGCCCCTTTTCCGATCCCAATTCATCCCTCGGGTCTTGGGCTGCGTTTGACGAAGGGCTGAAAGGTTCCCCACTCCACGGGGTTTCCGAGAAATTCCGCCTTCGAAAGAGTCGCTGTGACCCGCGAACTGGTCTGGCTTGCCCCAGAGCGGGCTTTTTGGGGTGCCCCGCGACCTGCCGATCTGGACAATGGCCGCCATGCGTGCCCTCGAACTCGACGTGAACGGCGACCGGCTGGAAACAGCCGCGCCGGACCATTGGACCCTCCTGGAGGTCCTTCGCTACAAGCTGGGCCTGACGGGCTCGAAGCAGG
>CALHGQ010000293.1 GCA_938030175.1 uncultured bacterium
CGGACGCCTGTGGAGTAGCGAGTGCGGACGTTTTCGAAGGGGGCGGCGCCAGCGGAGCTTGAGGAGTACCGACGCACCTCGGGCGCGACGTGGAATAGCGTCACTGGCGGGACGAAGAAGGTGCTCCGGAGCGCGCACCGCCGCGAGCAGTCGGGCGTGTGCGTCTACTGCCTGAGACGCCTTCCGAAGGACACGGACGCCGCGCCAGCGATTCGGATCGACCATGTTCGCCCACGCGCGACCCACCCCGAACTGACGTTCGCTTGGTCGAACCTGGTGGCGTCGTGTTTGGGCAACACCTCGCGCAAAGACCATTGCGACCCCGCAAAGGGTGAACGCGCGATCCCGCTCCACCCGATCGAGACTCTTGGTCTGGAAGCGCGCTTCGAGTACCGCGGCGGGAAAATCAAACCCGCGAAAACGGGCGACACGGACGCCCGCGACGCGATCCGTCTCCTGAACCTCAACGGCAACGGTTTGGTCAGTATGCGCAAGAGCGTTCTCGACGAGCTGCGCCGCCGGCTGACGCCCAAGGGCGGCGGTGCGTTCTCGCGCCGGGCGCTGGAGCTGCAGCTTGCTCGGGTCAAAGAGGACGACAGCTTCGCGCCGATGCTCCGGCAGCGCATCAAGAAGAAGCTCCAAAAGAAGCTGCGGTAGCGCGTTCACTTCTTCTTTTGCTTCCTGCGCTTCTTCTTTTCCGGCGGCCTCCACGCGCGCAGGTCATCTTCGGTGAGCTTGTGTGTGCGCAGCTCTTCATCGAGAAACGAGCGCTGGTCTTCGTACACGGTGGTGTCGAAGTCTTCGTCTTCTTCGTCGTGCCACTGCTTAAGCCAGGGCATCAGCTCGAGCAGGCCGGCGAGCATCGGGACGAGGCGCTCTTTGCTCCAGCCTTCGCGATCTTTGCGGTCGAGGTAAAGCGACTTGAGCGCGCTCGCGCGCTGGGCGTGGTCCCAGCCGGCCCAGCCGTAGACGGGCTCGCCGTCTTCGTCGGACTCGCATCCGGGGTAGGAGATGAAGCGTTCTTTGGGGACGTCGAGCTTGCCGCGAAGCTTGTAGAACGTCTTCTCGACGAAGTCCGTCGACTTGTACTTTGGCGGAACACCAATCGACACCGTCGCGCCTGCGTCTTCTCTCCGCTGAAGCTCCCAGACCTCCTTCCACGTCTCATGCTTCTCGAGCCCACTTGTAGTGAAGCAATACGCCGCGAGGAATGGAACCGCCTCATCGGCGACGGGAGCAACCTGCGAATGAGGCACGCTTGAATTCGTGCACACGCTTGCGCGACGACAGGCGTGGTCTTCTTGAGCTGCTCTACGAGACGCAAGCACCCGTCCTTCCTCACTTTCCTCTGATGGTTGAAACCGCCAAGGCCTCTTGAACTCCGGCTGCTCAATCAGGTTCAGCCACTTTGACTTCGCGATCATCGCTTCCACATCAGGTTGCCGAAGTTCGGCCTTCGGGCTCGCATACGAATTTCGGCGAAACCACTCTGTCGCAACTCCTCGCAAGTTCCGATCAGACATCAAGAACTCAAACGAACGACTCCCAGTTGGCACGTGATCTCGAATCTCTGGAACTGATTCAACCAAACCAAAAAGCCGGTACACCTCCCAGTCAAGCTTCTCTTGTAGCGCGACCAGCCGATGACGACGCCGAGTTGGGTCATCCTCCGAGGAATGGAGTTGATCTGTGACCTCAGTCAACTCTCGCCCAATACGAGCAAGCGTGTGAACGTGCTTCGGCACAGGAATGGCCTTCAGCGGTGTCCCCGCGAACTCATAAAATTGGTCCCACACATCACTGCGAAGACCTTCGTTCACCCCGCCCTGGCCCTTATTGTGGCACACCTGCTTCATCCAGAAGCACGCGGTCGAACTATTGAGGTACGCGAGGAGCGCGAGGTGGTCGTCTTCGCTCGCGCCTTCTTTGAGCTTGATGATGGGCGCGGTCTGCTTGAAGACCTTGCCGCCGCGGTCGAGGGCGAAGTGGTTGTGGGTGGCGACTTCGGCGAAGGTGATTGTGAGCGGGGTCCGCATACGCTTCGAATAGACTTCTCGTAGCGCCCACCACGGCAGACCTTTCTCTTCGATCAGACGGCCGAAGAGCTTCCGTTCCTTGAGCACTCTTCGGTACGGCCAGAGAAATTTCAGCATTGCTGCTGGGGCAACAGGCAGCCTCTCGCCTTCTGCCGTGTAGGGCCAAACGCAGTAGTTGCCAGCACGGATTCCCCAATCACGCACCTCTTCCCCGACGACGTTCCGGCGACAGTCCTCGCGCTTCATGCCACCGCGAAGGAACGCCTCTACCGGAAGAAGAAGCACGTTGTCTTCTCCGGTGATGACTGAAAACCCAATCGCATCAACGATATCGCCGAGCCGATCGGCCGACCGGGTCTCCAGCAGCTTCTTTAGCTCGACCGCGCCGCCGCCAGCGAGGCTCCAAGGGTGTGACGCGAGGTCGGCGCGAGAGACACGAGCCACTGAGATGAAGTCGTCTTCGAACCCTGATTCGTTGTGCTTCGTCGAGATGGACGTCCAGACCTTGCCCTTGGCCGGGTCGCCCGGCGTTGTCGGCTCACCCCGCTTTCCGAGCACCGCGTTTACGTGCTCACCCTTCGCCGGCTCCGCGCTGCCAAAAAGCAAGACGGTTGGCGTCCCGTGCCCGGGGATGTAGGCGCCGGCGGTGTTGATGATGAGGTCGAGGTTCTGCTTCGGGAAGTAGTCGGTGATCAGCTTCTTGCCGAACTCGCGCTTCATGAACGAGTTGGCGGTGATCATCCCGACCCGCCCCTTTGCCTTCGCGAGCTGGAAGAACCGCTCAGTGAACGGGACGCCGAGCGAGTACTCGCGATACGCGGACTCGTAGAGCTTGTTGTAGGCAACGCGGAGCGCCTTGTCTTTCACGGTGATGTAGGGCGGGTTGCCCACCACCGCGGCGTAGCGCTTGCCGAGCACGCGTTCGGCGTGCGCTTCGTCTTGGAGCGTCAGCTCGCGCACGTAGTCTGACCTTGAGGCGCCCGCGGCGCGGGCTTCGCTGCCTTGGTCGAGGCCCAGCTGATCGCTCTGCAAGTTGTAAAGGAGCGAGTCGGCGACCACCACGTTGAGCTCAAGCGCCGGGCAGCGCGCGAGCTTTTGGATGCCGGCCTTTTCCATGAACGAGAGCGCGAGGCGAAAGCGCGCGAACGCTCTGCCGCCAATGCTAAACGCAAAATCGCGCGGCTGAAGGATAAACTTAAAGAACTCGGCAAGCTGACAGAGTGGGAAGAAGAATTTTCCGAATCTGTGACAGAGCGCC
>CALHGQ010000294.1 GCA_938030175.1 uncultured bacterium
GACTCCACTGAGGAGCCGGCCGTGGAAGCTCCCGAGGCAGAGGCAGAGGCCGATGCCGAAGCGGAAGTTGAAGCCGAGGCCGACAAGAGCTCTCGCTTTACCGACGTCTTCGACGAACTGGTTGCCGACGGAACCCTCAGCCAGGAGCAGGCCGACACGGTCATGGAGCGCCTCAGCGAAGCCCGTGCCGAGCGCGGCGACCGCCGGGGTCACAAGCGTGGGCTTGGCAACCGCGGATTCGGGTTGGGTGGCTTTGCCGAGGAGTTCGACATCGACTCCGAAGCTCTGCGCGAGGCACTGCGGGGCGGCTCTGACCTGTCAGAGGCCCTCGCCGACCAGGGCATCAACCTCGACGACATCACCGCCGCAGCGGCGGCGAACGCCCAGGAGCGTCTCGATGAGGCGCTTGCCAACATCGACGCCAAGGTGGAGGCCGGCGAGATCGACGCCGAGCGCGCCGAAGCCTTCCGCGATCGCCTGCAGGAACGCCTCGACGCAATCGAGTCGGGCGAATTCGAGCTCGGCGAGAAGTTCGCCAAGCGTGGCCAGCGCGGCAACTTTGGCGCTTCGGCCGACGCTGACGCCGACCAGACCTGACCCCCCGCCCACCACATGTGGGGTGGCCCCGTGAAGGCCACCCCACCTTGGTTTGACTGCCAAACGCACCGGCCCGTACTCAGCAATGAGTGCGGGCTGTTGCGCGTTTTGGCCATGGCACCTGGCTGGGGCGGGTCATGGCCTCGTTGTTGGTGTGGTCGGCCCCCGCGCGCCCCTCCCGTATCCTGAGAGGTGTGACAACCATCCGCATCGCCCTGTGTCAGATCAACCCCATGATGGGTGCGCTCGAGGCCAACACCGACCGTTTCATCGAGGCGCTGGCCGAGGCCGAAGCGGCCGGCTGTGACTTGGCGATCTTTCCCGAGCTCGGCGCCTGTGGGTATCCGCCCGAGGATCTGGTTCTCAAGCCGGGATTTGTCGACGACAACTTGCGGGCCCTCGACCGGTTCGCGGCCGCCACCACTGGTCGGTGCGCCGCGGTGATGGGGTTTGTCGAACGGGCCGACGGCCTGTTCAACTCGGCGGCTCTGTGCGCCAACGGCGAGGTGGTGGGCACCTACCAGAAGCGCATGTTGCCCAACTACGCCGTGTTCGACGAGGAGCGCTATTTCACGCCGGGCCACGGCGATTTGGAGCTCTACGAGATCGCCGGGGTGAAGGTGGGCCTGGTGATCTGCGAAGACGCCTGGGTGCCCGACGGCCCCTGCGTGGACCTCGGAGCCGGTGGGGCCGAGCTCATCGTCTCCATCAACGGTTCGCCCTACCACCGCAACAAGATGGAGGTGCGCGAGCGAACGCTGGCCACCCGCGCCGCCGATGCTGCTGCCGCCATCGCCTACGTGAACGTGGTGGGTGGCCAGGACGAAATCGTCTTCGACGGTGCGTCGATGGTCTTCGACGCGAGTGGCGAGCTGGTGGCCAGGAGCCCGCAGTTCGTGGAGGACATCGCCATCCTCGATCTGCCGGTACGCAGCGCGCTGCAGTCCACCCTGTTCGATCCCCGCCACCGCGCCGCCACGGGCCCCCTGCCGGTCATCGAGGTCAGCGGACCCCGTAGCGAGCTGCCGGAGCCGGCAAGGCCACCGGTGATCACTGAGCCTCTCGGCGAGCCCCACGAGCTGTGGGAGGCCCTCGTGCTGGCCACCGGCGACTACCTGCGCAAGAACGGCTTCAGCGAGGTGGTCATCGGGCTGTCGGGCGGCATCGACTCCACCATCATTGCCTGCATCGCGGCCGAGGCGATCGGCCCGCAGAACGTCCATGGTGTGTCGCTGCCGTCGCGCTACAGCAGCGACCATTCCAAGAGTGATGCCCAGCTGCTGGCCGAGAACCTGGGCATCGATTTTCGCACCATCGCCATCGAGGAGCCCTTCCTGGCGCTCGAGGGTGTGCTGGCCGAGAGCTTCGACGGGCGCGAGCCCGACGTCACCGAGGAGAACCTGCAGTCGCGGGTGCGCGGCGTCATCCTCATGGCGCTCAGCAACAAGTTCGGCTGGATGATGTTGACCACTGGCAACAAGAGCGAGATGGCGGTGGGCTACGCCACCCTCTACGGCGACACCGCCGGTGGCTACGCGGCCATCAAGGACGTGCCGAAGCTGGTGGTCTATGACCTGTGCCGCGACTACAACGAGCGCATGGGTCGCGAAGTCATTCCGGCCGGGGTGATCACCAAGGCACCGTCGGCGGAGCTGCGTCCGGGCCAGCGCGACGACCAGACCCTGCCGCCCTACGAGGAGCTCGACCCCATCATCGAGTCCTATGTGGAGGACGACCTCACCATCGCCGAGCTCATCGAGGCCGGGTTCGACGAGGCACAGGTTCGTCAGGTGGTGGGCCTCATCGATCGGGCCGAGTACAAGCGCCGCCAGTCACCCCCGGGCGCACGCGTGAGCCCCAAGGCCTTCGGGCGTGACCGACGGATGCCCATCACCAATGCCTACAAAGGCTGAGTTTCAGCCCGGGTAAACAGGCTGAGTTTCAGCCCGGGTAAACAGGCTGAGCAACAGCCCAGCTAAACAGGCTGAGCAACAGCCCAGCTAAACAGGCTCAGGTCAGCGGGGTGGTGAGCTCGTCGAGCGTGGTGCCGAGGCCCAGCGCGACCAGCTCGAAGAGTTCTTCGCGGGTGTCTGCGGTTCCGCCGCTGAGCTCGCGAATCACCAGGTTCTCGGGCGCCGCATCCAGCTGCGCGGTAACGGC
>CALHGQ010000295.1 GCA_938030175.1 uncultured bacterium
CCGCCGCTTTCCCGAAGGCGGCGCCGTAGTTCAGGTTCAGCATGAAGCCGAACCAGTCCCCGAGGATGGAGTAGCGAACGTGCCCTCGCTCGGAGTAGCCCACCTCCGCACCTGCCCCAGGAGTGCCCAGCCAACCGAAGACCGCGGACTTCGACCAGAGATCCAGCGCGATCAGGAACACAACGACGCCGAGGAGCGCCACGTGCCGACCGGCCCCTGCGCGGGAGGCGGCCCGTCCATCGGGAGCCGGGAGATCGGGAGCCGCTGCCACGGCGGACGCGGCCTGCGCGGGCGCCTGAACTGGATCTTGTGCAGCGGGCTGAGCAGGCGTGTGGGAATCAGCGGTCATAGGGCTTCGGGCTACCTGGGTCCGGGAGCAGCGCAGCACGCGGGTCTACGGACACGCGGTACGCCCGTTGAGAGCGTATCGGTCCGGAATCCTGGACGGCGCCCCTTTCCTGGAGTTGCGTCCTGTCTTTCTTGCGCTGGCCCAGCCCAGAGGGCCATGGTAGGGCCGTGGGGAGCGATCGAAAAGCGGCCGACGGGGCCAAAGTAGCGGCGCCCGTTCACCCGGGCCTCCAGGGCTCCATTCTGGACTTCCTGGACGCCATGCGCGTCGAGGCAGGCCTCGCCCGCAACACCATCATGGCCTACCGGAGCGACCTGGAGTCCCTCGGGCGCTGGATGGGCGAGCGGGATCTGACGGACTGGAGCGAACTCGACGAAGACCGGATCATCGAGTGGCTCGGGGGTCGCCGCACGGCCGGTGCCGCTGAGACCTCGATTGCCCGCGGCCTCGTCGCCCTCAGGATGCTCGTCCGCTTCCTCATCCTGGAATCGGGGCTCAAGCGCGACCCCACCGCCCGGATCCCCACGCCCAAGCTCCGTCGCCTCCTCCCCGCCACGCTGGTTCCCGAAGACGTCGAGCGCCTCCTCGCCGCCTTCCTCGTCGACGGAGAGCCACCGGACTGGCGGGCCGAACGAGACACAGCCCTGCTCGAAGTCCTATACGCCGCCGGCGCCCGCATCTCGGAGGCCCTCGGGCTCACCACCAACGACGTCCCACCGGACCTCGCATCCCTGCGCCTCCACGGCAAGGGGGACAAGATGCGCGTGGTCCCCCTCGGCCGCCGAGCCCGCGCCGCCCTGGAACGCTGGCTAGAGAACGGTCGCATGACCGTCGTCCGCCGCCGGCTCGCCTCCGGAGCCGGCGCCGCGCCCCCTTCCGTCTTTCTGTCCCGCAGCGGCCAACCCCTGGCCCGTTCGACGGGCTGGAAGCGAGTGAAAGACGCCGTCGCCCTCTCCGGCCTGCCAAGCACTATCTCCCCCCACGACCTTCGCCACTCCTTCGCCACCCACCTCCTCAGCGGTGGCGCCGACCTGCGCGCAGTCCAAGAAATGCTCGGTCACGCGTCGATCCGCACGACCGAGATCTACACCCACCTCGACGTTGAGCACGTGCAGACGGTGCATCGAATGCACCATCCGCGAGGCTAAGAAGAGAGTCGGAGTCGCCTGGTCAGCTCGCCGGGTTCGCTCGGCGGAGGCTTCGAACGAGCGAGTTGGTTGGGGGGCCTGAGGAAGCAACCTCGGGTCCCGCCGAATCGCCGGCGGGGGCCCTCAGTGGTCCTAGCGAGGACGAAAGTAGGTTCGAAGACCTCTAGGACAGGACTAGCGGCGGAAATGCGGGCCGATTTTTCCTTTCTCGCGACCGAAACCGCCGCGGAATCCACCAACGACAGGCGAGAACCGAGCGCACGCGCCCCAGGCACTCGCCAGGGAGGCTACAACTACCCCCCTCCTAGCTCGTACCTAACCCTAGCCATCGGTCCACGTGATGTCCCGAATCTCCACGCTCGCACTCGCGACCATCCTTACCTCACTGACTTCCTGCGCCTCGGTCCTCAGCGGTGGAAAGGACATAGCAAGCATCAACTCCACGGTCGAAGGAGTCAGAATCTTCATCGATGGGGAGCTCCGCGGGACCACTTCCGTTTCCGCATCGCTCAAGAGGGGACATGGGGACCACACCATTCGAGTGGAGCACGATGACTACCTTCCCTTCGAGTCGAAGTTGGACGAGAGCTTTGATGCCCGCACGCTCCTCGGGATCTTTATCGACTTCGGCATCATTACTATCCCACTCGACTTCCTCTCCGGAAACATCATGGGCCTGTCGCCCACCGATTATACGGTCAAGGTGGAGGACGGACGCTTGGTCCTCGACTCCGATGTGGCTCGCCGACAGCGGAAGCTCGAAGAAGAGAAGAAGCAACGAGAAGCCCAAGGCGCTCCCACCAAGAACTGGGGCGGTAGCGCAGGCGGCGGAACACTCGGCCGCTCCTAGCGTCGTTCGGCATCGCCGCCGTACGCCCTTGGTAGTCAGCTTCGAACTTCCAACTGCAGCCGGCCTCGCAGTCATTCGACACGGGGCTTGACGGCCTTCTCGTCGAAGACCACCCGGACCTCGACGATGACATTGCGACGGCGATCCTACCGCTTGGCTAGAGCTTGGCCGTGGACCGCTCGATCGACTTCCAGGGCAACGATCCAGGCATTCGCGGGACAGGCCACGACCGTCTCTGGGCTCGTCGACCTGGGCGCGTACGAACACCCGTTGGTAATCGTGACCGTGGGCACTAGCTGGACTAGTCCATAGAAGGGGGCCTGCTTCGAGACCGAGCGTGATGGGTGCGCCCAGTCTCACTTCGCGATTGGTGCTGATCGTCCCCCAAGCCCTCAAGCTGATCATGTTCGCAAACATCCTCGTCGCGCTCTCCCTACCCCTCGTTGCGCAAGGCGAGGTCATCAGCGATTCTCACCGTTTCGAGCCCGACAACATTCGAGCTTCGCAGTTCGCCAAGCTTGTGCAGTTCAACGGGACGTCGCTATTTATTGACTCTCCCTCCGAGTGGGCCTCGGCGCCCGAGAGTGGGGCCATCTTTCAGCGTTCTTGGCGCCATGGCATGCTGACGTCCATTGCGGAGTACGCTCCCGAGCCCATCATGAATCTCAGCCTGGCGACTTCGATGGATGTGCGAGATGGGATCCTTCTGGCGGGTGCTCGGCGCTTCCCGCAGGCTCCGCCGTTCGAAGGTCGCGCCTACGTTTGGCGACTCGACGACGGTGCCTACCAGCCTGACGGAATCATTAGCGCGCCTGACTCATCACCAGACAGTGAGTTTGGTGGAGCGTCGTGCGTGATCGATTCGACGACCATCGCCATCGGTCGCCCCGGCCATATCACACCCGGAAACGAACTGGGCGAAATCGTGTTCTACACTCGCGCGCCCAGCGGTTGGACGGTCACCCAGCGGCTCAACACCGATGGTGTGGCACCTAACGGAGCAGGGTTCGGTGCACACCTGGCGTACAGCCAGGGGCACATGGTCGTTGGCGACACGATTCGCCAAGCTCACATGCTTCGCCGGGACCCCGCAACGGGCACCTTTGAGTACGTCGAGCAACTGGTAGATCCCCGTGCCGGCTTCACGTCGGACTTCGGCCATGCGGTCGCCATTGAAGGAGACTTGGTGGCTGTCAGTGACCCTCGGAAAGGCTTCTTGACGTCGGTGGGCCAAGTGCATCTGTATCGCAGAACTGGTTCCACCTGGCCCTTAGAAGCGTCGCTTGAAGCGAGCGATTCGTTCACCCAGCTGTTCTCCAATGGCAACGTCATCAATGACTCCTTCGGTGAGTCAGTCGCTATCAGCGATGGGCGAGTGGCCGTCGGTTGCCCCAATAGCCGCAGAGGCGCTCCACTCCCAGCGACGCTCGCCGACCTCGACGGAGCTGCTTACATCTTCGAAGAGTCGGGCAGCACATGGCAGGAGCGGTTTCAAGCGCGGCCTACTACGGAGTATCAGGCCGAGTGTCTTGGGGACTCCATCGCGTTGGACGGGGATCGCCTGGTCGTAGGCGCCCCCTTCGCCCGGACCGCCCAGGGATGGAGGACAGGGGCAATGGAGATCTTCTCCTTGCCGTTTGGCCTGCAGGTTTGCTCCGGTCAGCCCAACTCCACCGGATTCGGGGCCACCGCAGCACTCGTCGGAGACCGCAAGGTGGACCTGAACGACCTCCGAGTCGTTAGCGACAACCTTCCGCTTGGCTCCTTCGCGCTGCTCATTGGGTCGACGCAGACGGGTTTCGTGGCGAACCCCGGCGGCTCCATGGGCAACCTGTGCTTGAGCGGCCAAGTGAGCCGCTTCAACTCGACCGTCACGAATGCCGGCGCTTCTGGCACCGTCAGCTTCGTAGTCGACGTCGACCACGTACCCACGCCAGCGAGCGGGCCGATCGCCATCACAGCAGGAAGCACCTTCGTCTTCCAAGCCTGGTACCGAGACGTCGCCGCGTCGGGCGTGAGCGTCTCCAACTTCACTGCGGCTGTCGAGCTACAGGCGTTGTAGGGAGAAAGGCCCCCGACCGCTCACTTGAAGTCAAAATGGCCGAAGAGCACCGTGCTGCCCGCGTGACAGCCGAATCCGAAGAGTCCCTTCATCGCGTCATCGGGAAGCACGATCGCCGCCATCTCGACACCGCCCACGGTTGCGGCGAGGGTGTTGTCCTGCCACACAATTTGCACCTCGACCGGACGCCCCGGCGGGATCGCGATTTCCTTCTGCTCAGCCACGGACTCGTAGGGCTCACCGCGCCCCGGCCGCTTGAAGAAGTAGATTCCCTCCCTCGTGTTGCAGACCAGGAGATAGCGCTCGCCATCGACGTCGCCGAAGACGAAGTCCGCCTGAGCGGGGGTTTGGAGATCGTTGGAGAACAGCACCATCGAGGTTTTGAGCGTGAACGGCTCCGAGGTGAGCGGCGTCGTGCTGAGCGCCAGGGCATCGGCACGGCGCGAGGCCACCGATTGCCAGCCATACGCATGCTTGCCCACCGAGCCCGCCTCCACGAACCACTCGGGCTTTAGCTCCATGACCTGATCGGTGGAGAGACCCGCTGCCCGGGTGTGCTGGGCCACGAGCTGGAACGGGGCCACGATGGGGCCACTGGGGTCGAAGGTTCGCCTCGCAGGGAAGTCGTAGACGGCGAGCGACGCTGGGTCTCGGCCCTCCGAACGAGCGGCGCGAAGCTCTCGCTGGTATTCCATCAGCCCTGAAGAAGTGAACGGGTCGGCCTCCAAGGCGTGAGCGAAGCCAGCACTCTGCATCCCGGCTGAAGCGAGCCCAAGGATGTCGCCGTCCGGTGCAGCCGCACGAGCGGCCTCTAGCGCGATACCCCACTGGGTACCCGGGGGCAGTCCGGTGCCAAACATGACGCGATCGTGAATCTTCGGGACGACCGCCACAACGGCGCCCTCGGACGGATCGTCCGCCGAGGCGGGCAAGACCAGAAGCTGCTGCACCGAAGCCGCCTCCGGTTCGCTGGTGGCCCCCTCAGGCGACTCTTCGTTCTCCGTGCGTCGACGCTTGCGACGCGCCTTTTGCTCGCGCTTCTTCGCGCCAGGGTCCTCCAGCCAGCGCAGCGCCATCGAATTTTCAGCGACTCGCACGCTGATCACCGGAGCATCCGCCTCCCGCGACTCGACGCCCTTCAGCACCCCGGTCGCGATGGCCAGGCCCTCCTTCGCGTAGCGATCCAGCGCCCTTTCGGACCTCCAAAGAGTCGTCACACGGGCGCCATCGCCCTCCGCCACGTGCTGTGGAGAGCCAAGGAGCGCGGGGGCCAGAAGCAGCGCCGCTGCGAGCTTCGAATGGTGGGATGTTCTGATCTGAGTCATGGTGTTAGGCACTAAAGACTAGCCGCCTTTCAGGCCAGCACGAAGTACGGCCCCCACAGTGATCTGAAGAAACGTAAGTTGGAATTCCCATGGCGACCCAATTGCAGCCCCAGGAGGCCTTCCTCCCCACGATCATGGGCTGGTTTCGGGATCGCCTCGGCCCCCCCACCACAGCCCAGGCGAGATCATGGCCGTCGATCCAGAAGGGCGAGCACGTCCTTCTCGCGGCCCCCACGGGCTCCGGTAAGACCCTCGCTGCTTTCCTCAGCGCGCTCAACGACTTAGCCACGGAAGCCCTCGAAACCGGCGCCCCGCTTCCCCACGAAACGCGCGTCCTCTACGTTTCGCCGCTCAGGGCGCTCGGTAACGACATCCAGAAGAACCTGCTCGCGCCGCTCGCCGAGCTTCAAGAGCTTGACCCCTCTTTCCCGGATATCGACGTGCTCGTGCGGAGCGGCGACACCCCCGCCAAGGAGCGCGCGCGAATGACCAAGCGCCCGCCCCACGTGCTGGTGACCACGCCCGAATCCCTCTACATCCTACTGACTAGCAAGGGTGGCCGCGGCGTCCTCAGCACCGTCCGCACCGTCATCGTCGACGAGATCCACGCCATCATCGGGTCGAAGCGCGGGGCCCACATGGCGCTCTCCCTCGAACGACTCGACGCACTCACCGGCGAGCGCCCGGTCCAGCGCATCGGGCTGTCGGCTACCCAAAAACCCCTCTCCGCGGTCGCCAACTTCCTCGTCGGCCCCAAGCGCGCCTGCACGCTCATCGACGAGGGCCACGCCCGCCCGATGGACCTCACCATCCGCATCCCGGACTCACCGCTACAGCCCGTGATCAGCCACGAGGTGTGGGGCGAGCTCCACGTGGCCATGGCCGAGCTCGTTCGCGAGCACCGCAGCACCCTCATCTTCGTCAACACGCGCAAGGTAGCCGAGCGCACGGCCCGCGAGCTTTCGGAGATACTCGGCAAGGACCGCGTCACTAGCCACCATTCCAGCCTCTCCATCGACCGCCGCCTCGACGCCGAGAACCGCCTCAAGGCCGGGGAACTCGACGCTCTCGTCGCGACGGCCTCGCTGGAGCTCGGTATTGACATCGGTGACGTAGACCTAGTGATCCAGGTGGGGACCACGCGGACGATCGCCACGCTCCTCCAGCGCATCGGCCGATCGGGGCACGGCGTCGGACGCACCCCAAAGGGCGTGCTCATGCCGGTCTCCCCGGACGAGCTCGCCGAGTCCGCTGCGCTCATGCTGGCGATCTCCCGCGGCGCTCTCGACGTGACGCCCCAGCCCGTGGCACCGCTGGACATCCTTGCCCAGCAGATCGTCGCGGCCTGCGTGGAGGAAGAGTGGCCCGTGGAGGCGCTCCTTGAGCAGATCCAGAGTTCATGGCCTTACCGCGAGCTCACCCGAGAGCGCCTCGACGACGTGATCGAGATGCACACGGGCGACCGCTTCTCACTGCTGCACTTCGACGCCACCACCGACACCGTCCGCGCCACAAGGCGGGCGCGGCTCGTCGCCGTCACCTCGGGCGGCGCCATCCCCGACAAGGCCGACTACCGCGTGATCGCGGAGCCCGAGGGCGTCACGGTAGGATCCGTCGACGAGGACTTCGCGATGGAGGCGAGCGCGGGGGACATCTTCCAGCTCGGCAACATGGCGTGGCAGGTGATTCGCTCCGAGTCCGGCATCCTTCGGGTCGTGGACGCCCAGGGGGCCCCGCCCTCGATGCCCTTCTGGTTCGGGGAGGCACCCGCAAGATCCACCGAGCTGTCGCACGCCATGGGTGAGGTACGCGAGGCTGGACACGACGCCCAGTGGTTGCACGAACAGTGCGGACTCCCTGAGCCCCTCAACGGCGTGCTCGCCGAAGAGCTCACGCGGGCGAAGGCCGCCCTCGGCAAGCTCCCCACCCAGAACCGTATCGTCATCGAGCGCTTCCCGGACGACACGGGCGGCTCCCAGCTCGTGGTCCACTCGCTGTTCGGCGGTCGCATAAACCGCGCGTTTGGACTAGCGCTCCGCAAGCGCTTCTGCCGTTCGTTCGGATTCGAGCTACAAGCCGCGGCCAACGAGGAGTCCATCCTCCTTTCCCTCGGACCCATGCACTCGTTTCCGCTGGATGAGGTCTTCGACTACCTGAAGCCGGAGACCGTCGAGGCCACCCTGCGCCAGGCGGTGCTCGATTCACCCATGTTCACGACGCGGTGGCGTTGGAACACCAGCCGATCGCTCCTCACCCCGCGCGCCCCCGCCGGTAAGCGCCTCCCCGCGCCCATCATCCGCATGCGCGCTGACGATCTCCTGGCGAAGGCGTTCCCCGACGCGATCGCGTGCGGCGAGAACCTCCCGCCCGGGGACATCCCGATTCCCGAAGGCCACCCCGTCCTCGACCAGACGCTGGAGGACTGCCTACACGAGGCCATGGACATCGACGGGCTCATCGCGATCCTGGAAGGTCTTCGCGACGGCACGATCGAGCGGCACACGGCAGACACCGCCGAGCCCTCCCCCTTGGCACTGGGTGCGCTCGCCATTGGCCCCTACGGATACCTCGACGACGCCGGGCTTGAGGAGCGCCGCGTCCGCGCGGTCAGCCGTGGCAAGCTGGAGGTCGATGAAGTCGGCGTCATCGACCCTGGGGAGGTCGCGCGCGTGCAAGAGGAAGCGTGGCCCGACCCGCGGTCAGCCGACGAGGTGCACGAGGCGCTCCTGTGGATGGGCTATGTCACGGCCCAGGAGGCGCAGCCGTGGCAAGCCTGGATCCAGGAACTCGACGGAGCCGGTCGTGTTGCGATCGTGGACGATCGCATCTACGCCGCCGAGGCGAGCCAAGATCCTCTGGACGCCGCCCGCGGCCGACTCGAGGTCACGGGGCCGATCGCTCTGCCCCACGACGACACCATCCACCAGGCCCTAGAGGCCGAAGGCGTCGCGATGCGCCTTGAGATCAATGGCGTCGAGCACTGGTGTCACAGGCGCCTCCTGGCCCGCATCCAGCGCCGAACACGGGAGGGCAAGCGCCGCCGCATCCGCCCCGTGTCCACGGCCGTTTTCCGCTCGTTCCTTGCGCGCTGGCACGGAACCGCACCTGGGCACCAGTTCGACGGTCCCGCGGGCGTCGTCACCGCCATCAGCCGCCTCGCTGGCTGGGAGGCCGCCGCGCCGCTGTGGGAGAGCCACCTTCTTCCTGCGCGAGTCGCCGAGTACCGTCCCGAATGGCTCGACCAGGCAGGGCTCAGCGGCCAGGTCGCATGGGGCAGACTCTGGGGTTCAGCGACTCCCGCTGTCCGCGCGACACCAATTTCGCTATTCCCGCGCGAAGAACTCCGCACATGGGAAGCCCTCGCAGGCTCCGCTCCCACGGAGGACCTCGAATGGCGCGCAGTCCGCGTCATGGAGGAACTTCAGCGCCGTGGCGCGCTCTTCCGCTCCGACCTAGAACGTATCCCTGGCCTCGTCCCCAAAGACGCAGAAGAAGGCCTCGACGAACTCATCGCGCGCGGACTTGCGAGCAGCGATTCCTTCTCCTCACTGCGCCCCCTTCTCACCGCGCCGTCGAAGCGCCGTCCCAAACCCCTATTCGAGACCGGACGCTGGAGCCTCTTCCGGAGTGCGCCAGCCGAAGTCATGCTGGAAGACACGCCGGACATCGAAGAGATCGCCCGCTTGCTGCTGCGCCGTTACGGCGTTCTCTTCCGCGCCGTCTGCCAGCGCGAGCGCCTAGGCGTCCACTGGCGCGACCTCCACCGCGCGCTGCGCCTGATGGAACTCCGCGGGGAAGTTCACGGAGGCCGCTTCGTCAACGGCTATGCGGGCGAACAGTTCGCTCTCCCCAACGTGCCCGGCCTACTCAAAGCGGCGCTACTCGACTACGAAGCCCACGGTCCCAGTGACCCAGCCGACCTCCACGCAGCCGACCCCCTAGCCCCGGGCACGTTCCACGGCGAGATGAGCGGTACGGTACCGCTCACTTTTCAGAAGAATCCGCGTCGGTAGGAGTACCCGCTCTGCGGTACACGCCTAGTACTAGGAGTACCGAGGACCGCAGGAGAGGCTCCTCGCACCACTCTCTTCCCTAATCGACTTCCCCAAGCGGTCCGCTGGTGCCCTCGCGACGCACTGACGCAACCTGGATCCGTAGCAGCGCGCTCAGGCAGCGGACCATCGCCATAAGGCGCGGGTGCTGCTGCTGGATACGGATCCGAACCTCCTTTGTTCTCCTGACACAGGTAGCTCCTTTCTTCCCCGCGCTCGCAACTGCAAGCGCGGGGAAGATTTTTGTGGCGGTCCGGTACTGGAGTGATTGTCGCCACTAGTGTGCTTTCGCTCAGTCACTGTGACAGGGCCGAACGCAGCCCCAGAGCAGCGAGGAACACCAGCCGATCAGATGCACTCCTAGTTCCCAGGCCATCCACCGCGTCTGCTAAGCTCCTGCGGCCGACTGGTCCCCTCGGCGTGCGCCCCATCCATGTCCCAACATCGTCGTCACCTTCCGGCCATCGCCCTCGTGGCGGCATCGAGCCTTGTCTACGAGGTTCTGCTTACGCGGGTCTGCGCTCTGCGCCTGGCCTTCCACTTCAGCTTCTTGGTGGTAGCCCACGCGCTCCTTGCGGTAGGGGCTGCTGGTGCGCTCCTCTACCTCGTGAGGGAGAAGATGCGCGGGCGCGAAGAGAGCTGGCTGCGCGCCATCGTCCGCCTGCAAGTCGTCTCGCTTCCCGCGACCTATGCGTTTCTGCTCGCCTACCCAGTGCCCTATGAGGTGAGCATCGCCACGGGCGAGAACTCGTTGGAGTTCCTTCTCTACAACCTCGTCGCCGCGGTACCGATGTTTTTCGCGGGCGGAGCCATCGGGCTCTTCCTGACGCTGCATTCCAAGTCGGTGCATCGCATGTACGCCGCTGATCTCTTGGGAGCCGCGGTTGGGTGCCTGCTTTGCCCCTATCTGCTCTGGTTCTCCGGGGCAGGCGGAGCCCTGCTCGGGGCCACCGTCCTCGCGTGCGGGGGATTGGTGTTCCTGGAGCGGGGGCGCGCGGGTCGAATCGGGGCCCTCGTGGTAGGCGCCGTCTTCTTGGCTGCGCTTCCCTGGATCGACGCCAAGTTCCCGGTGCCCAGCAAGACCGAGCTGCAGCTCACCGAAGAAGTCTCGTTCACTGCCGGCGACGGGATGATCGAGTCGCGCTGGAGCGCCATCAGCCGCGTCGACCTCGCACACGTGCCCGAGGAGGAACGCAACCTCTTCATGCGCAGCAACAACGTTGAGCTGCCGCGGCCGGAGGCCCAGGCGTTCGTCATGCAAGACGGATCAGCGGGCACGTACGTCCACGACTACACCGGCACGCCGGAAGGCCTACGCGGTCTCCATGGCGCGCTGTACTCGCTGGCCGCCAGGGTGCTGAGACCAGAGTCTGTCTTCGTCATCGGCGTCGGCGGCGGGGACGACCTGTGGGCCCATGCCCGCGCCGGGACCAAGCGCATCAAGGGCATCGAGCTCAACCAGCAGATCCTAGACATCCATACGCGCGTGCTGCCGGAGTACTCCAAGGGGCTCGTGGCACGGGAAGGCGTCGAGATGGTCCACGGGGAAGGGCGGACCCAGCTTTTGGTCGAGGCGGCCGCTATTGCGGAAGGCGCGCCTCCGCTCGACCTGGTGCAGATGTCGGGGATCGACACCTGGACGGCGCTGCAGAGCGGCGCCTACATGCTGGCCGAGAACTTCCTCTACACCCAGGACGCCATCGACGACATGTTCGCGGTGCTTGCAGACGACGGCGCCGTTCAGATCACTCGGTTCAGCCAAGACTCTGAGGCCATGCGGCTCCTCGCGACGCTGAGGAGCGCCCACGACCGATTCGGCGAGGGTCGTTTCGCCGACTGCGTTGCGTGCGTCCCGAGCTATGCGTTCATGTCGCTCCTGGTGAAGCGGACGCCGTTTACCACAGAGGAGATCAACCGCCTGGATACGTTCCTCCGGGACGGGGACTACGCGCTTGCGTACCACCCGCGGCTGACCCTGGGCAACAACGTCGAAGCGTTCATCCGCAGCGAAGACCCCGCGAAACTCATGGCGGAGTCGCGGGTCAATCTAGACCCGGTCACCGACGACAAACCGTACTTCTTCAACTTCACACGATGGAGTGACCTGGGGCGGGCCAAGGACTCCTTGGACTCCGAGATCACGGTGTCCCAGGGCAACCCGCTCTTTCTGTTCGGCCAACTCGGTCTCGCGCTTCTCGCGAGCGTCGTCCTGCTCGGCATTCCGCTCCTCCTCGCGCGGCGTGGAGCGCCCAAGACCACATCGATCTGGCCAGTCGCGGGATACTTTGGAGCCATCGGAGCAGGCTTCATCGGCGTCGAAGTGGCGCTCATGCAGAAGCTCGTGCTGATGGTAGGACACCCGCTCTACTCGGTCACGGTGACGCTCGCCTCGATGCTGCTCGCCACCGGTCTGGGGTCGTACCTGTCGCGCAAACGCTTCGACGCACCGACGCGCGCCATCTGGCTGGTACCCGTTGGACTCGCGATCTTCCTTGGCACGCTCTCGGCCTTCGATCACTCCCTTGTGCGATGGGCGGCGCCCTTCCCCAACGCCGTACGATTCGCCGTGGCCGCCGGCGTCGTCGCTCCTATCGGCCTCTTGGTAGGCATACCGTTCGCCCACGGACTGCGGCTCATCGAGCGCACGGACGACCGGATGGTCCCTTGGGCCTGGGCCGCCAACGCTGTCGCGACCGTCGTGGGCTCCATCGCGACGGTCATCGTCTCCATGAACTTTGGGTTCCGGGCCGTCTTCGTCGTCGCCACGCTGCTCTACGTGCTCGCTGCACTGTGCGCACCGAAGGTCTCTGGGCGAGCCATCGCCGTCCCAGACGCCTAGCAGCCCGTTGAAGAAGGCCGCACGATCGGGCAGCGCCCCTCGAAGCCCTGGCCGCGTTGCTTGAAGGGCCCCGAATAGCTCGGGGCGCGCCAGCGCAAGAGTTCGCGAGACACGATCAGCCGTTGAGCTACAGCGCGACATCCACGCGTGGTATCGTGCGGGCCGTGCGACACATACTTCTCCCCGCCGTAGCGCTCATCGCGCTCTCATCTTTCTCCTGTGGCTCTGGCGATAGCGCCAGCGATGGCGCCGGCGCGTCCAAGGGTGCGGCCCCCCACCGCATTGCGTTCGTCTCGAACGGAGTTGATCCGTTCTGGAACGTCTGCGCTGCGGGCGCCCGGGCCAAAGCAGCCGAGCTCGGCGTTGACCTCGACGTGGTGTTCCCCAACGGAACGGCGGAGGATCAGAACCAGAAGCTGGAGGATCTTCTGATCCGCGGCGTCTCTGGCATCGCGGTCAGCCCAGTCAATTCCACTGGGCAGGTTGGTTTCCTCGATCGCATCGCCGCTGACGTCCCGCTCATCACCCAAGACACGGACGCTCCCGACTCGCAGCGCCTGTGCTTCATCGGCGTAGACAACTACGCCGCCGGCCGCACCGTGGGCAGCCTTGTCAAGGAAGCGTGCCCCGACGGCGGCAGCGTCGTGATCTTCATCGGGCGCCTGGAGCAAAACAACGCCCGGGACAGGCGCCAAGGTGTCATCGACGAGCTGCTCGATCGCGACAGCGATCCCTCGCGCTTCGATGAAGTGGGCAAGGTCCCTAAGGGCGGAAAGTACGAGGTGCTCGATACCCGCGTCGACAACTTCGACGTCGCGCAGGCTATGGCCGGAGCCCAGGACGCCCTCGTGGCCTACCCGGACCTCGCCTGCATGGTGGGACTCTTCGCCTACAACCCACCGACGTGCCTGGAGGCGCTGCGCAGCGCAGGCCGCCTCGGCGAAGTGCAGGTGATTGGCTTCGACGAACAGGACGGCACCCTGGACGGAATCGAATCAGGCCACGTCTATGCGACGGTCAGCCAGAACCCCTACCAGTACGGATCAGAGTCCGTTCGCGTGCTCAACGCGATCTGCGACGGCGACAAGAGCGTCATCCCCGAGGGCGGGATCATCGGCGTGAAGGCCGCCATCGTCCGCAAGGAGAACGTGGCTGAGTTCCGCGCCGAACTCAACAAGCGCCGCGCTGGCGAATAGTGGGTCCGACTCTCTCAAGAGACGGAACTCCCTGCCTCGCGGCGAGGGGCGTGACCAAGGTTTTCCCCGGCGTGGTCGCGGTGGCCGATGTCAGCCTCGAGATTGCACGGGGCGAGATCGTCGCGCTCGTCGGAGAGAACGGCGCGGGGAAGAGCACGCTCATGAAGATGCTGGCCGGCGTCTACGGACCCACCAGCGGAACCATTGAGGTCGCAAAGGGCGTCCGCGTAGCCCTCGTTCACCAGGAGCTCTGCCTCGCCGACAACCTCACCGCCGGCCAAAACGTCTGCCTGGGAAGGGAGCCTTCGGTGCTCGGCATCGTTCGTGAGCGCCAACTCCACGCGCGGGCCGATGCTTCGCTCGCGCGCCTCGGAGCGGACTTCCATGCGCGCACGCCGCTCGCCAACCTGTCCATCGGTCAGCGCCAACTCGTGGAGATCGCCAAGGCGCTGGACCAGGAAGCCGACGTGTTGATCTTGGATGAGCCCACATCCTCGCTCACCCAAGCCGACGCGGATCGTCTGCTCACCGTCCTTCGCGGATTGCGCCACGAGGGAATCGCGATCCTCTACGTCTCGCACCGCCTTCCCGAGATCACCGCGGTGGCCGACCGTGCCGTCGTGCTCCGTGACGGCCGCCGCGTGGGGGAACTCGCCGACCCCGACATGACGCGTCACGCGCTGGTCAAGCTCATGATCGGCCGCATCGAGGGTCAGCGGCCCATCACGAGCGAGGCTCCGGGCGCAGGCGACAAAGAAGTCCTCGCGCTCCACGAACTGCGGACCGCCGCTTGGCCGAAGGCCGTCAACAGTCTCAGCGTGAAGGCCGGCGAGATCGTCGGGATCGCGGGCCTTGTGGGCGCGGGCCGAACTGAACTCCTGGAGACGGTGACTGGACTGCGGAAGAAGAGCGGCGGCGCCGTCCAGTTCCTTGGAAACGATATCAGCGCTGCCACGGCGCGCCAGCGCATCGACCTAGGCATGGGCTTCGTCCCGGAAGACCGAGCGGGCTGCGGGCTCTTCACAGGCGGACGCGTCGACGAGAACCTGACACTCGCCTCGGCCCACCAACGCGCCGCCGGTGGCACCGCCCTCTTCGGGGGTTGGATTCGCCGATCCGGCGAAGCCGCCGAGTACAAAGACCGCGCCGAACGCCTCGACGTCCGCAGCGCCTCACCACGGGTCGCCATCGACTCACTCTCCGGGGGCAATCAGCAGAAGATCCTGGTCGGCCGCTGGATCAACGAAGGTCTGCATCTCTTGATCCTCGACGAGCCCACCCGCGGGGTCGACGTCGGCGCCCGCGAGGGCATCTACGCGGTGGCCGAGGACCTCGCGTCGAACGGCGCCGCCGTCCTCTTCGCCTCTAGCGACCTCGAAGAGGTCCGCCGCCTCGCCCATCGAATCCTCGTCATGCGTGACGGACTCATCGTCGG
>CALHGQ010000296.1 GCA_938030175.1 uncultured bacterium
CTGGCGACTTGACGCGCGAAGGCGAGTACCAACCCCTGAGGGATCGCCCAGCGTCGACGACCAGGGCATCCTGAAGGCGTGGGCGCTCCAATTCGACGGCGACGACCTCATCGTGTCGAACCGAGTCGCCACCACCATTTACTCCGCCCCTCTCGGCGGCTCCATAACTCCACTACGCCGCATCGAAGGACTGGGCACACTTCTCCACCAGGATGGCCCGCTGCTCATGGGCGCGGACCGCTCGGTCGCGAGGGTCGTGAATCGCTCCGCCACGCAGGGAGATATCGTCGTGGATCAACTCGCCGGCCAGTCCACCTGCGCATCCACCTCCGCGGCAAGACTCAACCTACACAGGACCTTCACGCCGATCCGCCGGCGCCAAATCGCGGAAATCGTAGATGCTCCGGTGGGCGCAACCGCCGTGCTCTTCCACGCTCCGCAAGCATCGGCGACGCCTGCGGCTTCGACGGGGCTGTGTCTGGATCGACAGACTTTGGGTCTCGTAGGCTCCCCCACGATCGTCAGCAGTCATGGCGCAGCGACCTTCGAAGTGCCCCCCACTAGCGCAGTTTCCGAGTATGAGCACTTCCAGGTCTTGCTCGTGGGCGGTGCTCAATCGCAACGCCTGAGCGTCAGCAACGGCGCCGTCTGGGTTCGGTAGATTTCTTCAGCGCGCCGCCGCCACCAACCACCGAACCCATCCGCTCACGCTATCAGTCGCAGAACTGGATCTCCAGCGCGTCGCTGAAGTTGAAACCGCTCGCGTTGACCTGGCGGAACCAGAAGCTGAAGTTGAAGGTATCGCCAACGTCAATAGTTGGTGACCCCGATGGCAGGTTCATCAGGTCGAGATCGAGTCGTGCGATCCCGGTCTGATCGGCTTGCACCACGGGCAGCCGCGAGAAGGGGTTGCCCACGCAGAGGATTCCCCCACCAAGGGGCGTCGAAGCCTGATTCGCGCCAAAGTAGAACAGCCCGAACGTATTCGGGAGGAGGTTCACCGCCAAGAGTCCAAGGTTGTTGGCCGACAGGCTGGTCGTACTGCCGTTCGTAGGAAAGATCTCCACGGGGAGACCTAAGGGACCCGACGCGGACGTGCAGTAGCGAGTGATCGCCCCTTCGCAGACATCATGCTCGAGCTGCAGCACGCGGGTGCCCCAGTTGTTGCTGCCAATCGCTCGCTCTTGAATCGTCCAGAAGGTTCCGTCCACCGGATCCAAGCTCGTTTGGCTGTAGTCGCCCCAGCGGTTGCGGCCGCCACCATCGACGCGCGTGTAGGAGCCAAGGCCCATGGCGTACTGCACCGGCACGCTCATCTCGCCGGCGGGATCCGACGCCACCCTTCCGCAGTAGTAGGTCCCGACAAACTGATCGTCGCTGGTCCCGCTGAAGCCCATCACCACGTTGCCGCTCGCGTCGGCTGCGATCGACGGATAGAAGTACGCGAGCGTCGGGTCGCTCACCGTCCCCGTCTGCAGGAGAGTGGCCGTGAATGGATCGATCTCGTACCACCGGGCTCCGGCGCGTCCATTGACGTCCACCGCGTGGGAGGTCCAGATGGATCCTCCGGCGAAGACCGCGTTCACGAGGCGCGTGTCACCGGTGCTGATGTCCGTCGTGCTGCCCATCGATGGCGCGTTCGGGGGAAAGCTGAAGCTCGGGATCCCTGTCACGAGCGTCGTTGTCAGCGTCGGGTTGGACAGCGGCTCATTGATGCGGCGAATCGTGATGCTCGGGTTGAAGAACGCCGACACCATGAACGATTCCCCCGCGTCGGTGTACTGCGTCGCGTGCTGAATGGCGCCCTCTGTCGGAAGGTCTCGGAACGCGGTGACGGCGCCGAGGCTCTGGCTCGGCTGAAGGAGCGGCGCCTTGTCGATTGCAAAGATCGCGAAGCTTGGCTGGTTGACGAGGAACGCACCGACGAAGATCCCGCGCGAGTCCACCCCCAGCGTCGGGAAGTCCACGAAGCCGTCGTTGGTCGTCGGCAGCGTCAGCCGAATCTCGGCCATGAACCATGCCCCTGTCGGATCAGAGGTCGCGGAGTAGGCGAGGAAGATGTTGTCGTCGAAGTCCGTGGCCAGCAAGGCCCAACGGTTGTCCGCAAAGTCGTAGGCGACGCGCACGTCACCGATGAGGCCAGAGTTGAAGAACGACGTGAACGACACGTTGACGACGCGGTTCCCGGTGGCCTTCTCGTAGACCGAAAGGTTGGCGTTCACACAGGCGACGTAGTGCACCAGCCCGGCTGCACCTGAGGTATCCGGCGGAATGAAGCCAGCGCCAGGTTCGAAGATCCGCGGCCCCTGGAAATCCTGCAGCGCGGTCGGAGCGGTGGCCGAACCGAGCGAAGAGCTGAATGCAGAACCGCCGGATGTCGGAGTCACGGGGACGATGCTCCCCGGCCAAACGGGCGGGGCTACGGCATCCGCCTCTGGAGCGTCAAAGGCTCCGGTACCCCGCTCCCAGGTGAAGCCCAAGTAGTCGCTGCCGGTCAGGTCGGCATCCAGCGGCGCATCCTCGAAGTCGAGGGTTCGTCGCTGGCCGCCGGCGTCCACGACCACAAGATCGTCGAGGGCGTAGAACCCATGCCCCGTCGACGAGGGCTTGGCCTCCACCACGATTCGATCCACGGGTCCTAGGCCTACCTGGAGCGCACGGGGCACTTCGTCGATCTCGTCGAACCAGGCTGTCGCGCCCACCTCATCGTCGCCGAGGAAGCCAACGATGCGAATCGCTTCCGCCCAGCTGCCCCGTCCCCCCTGGCCCGCAATGTGGAGTTGCTCGAGCGTGAGGGGCGCGCCAAAGCCAATCCCCATCGAGGTATCGCCCCACTTGTTGTAGAGCAGACCACGGCCCGAGTTCGTGGACCACTTGTGCTTGACTCCAGGTGTGTGCCAGACGCCCTGGCGGCCGTCGCGCTGCTTGAAGAGCTCCGTAGTGGGCGGCTCCTGCTCGCTTCGTGACACCGCCTCCGCCATGGACTGAGTCCAAGTGCGGAGCACCGAAGAGCTTGCCAGCGGCTCGCCAGCCACTGTTGTGCCCGAGGCTTGGGTTTCAGGGGGACCACCGACCGGTAGCTCCGGCGCGGGCATCGAGGCCGGGTCCTGGGCCTGCCCGAACGATGAAGCGGCGAGGGCGAAGAACAGGAGGCTGTTCACGGCAGAAACGGACTTCAATGGCATCGGATGGTGTGGGCTGATGGGGAGACGACTACGTGTAAGTAGGCAAAGCCTGACCCTGAAGGGACGGAGGGCGTTGTCCCAGGGGTCCCTGAGTACCGGTTCTTTCCGGAGCCCTGGACGTCACGGACGATCCACCACGCCCCTTGGGGCTCCGTTACGCAATTCATGCGTGCCCCGAGCCCGCCCCCCGCTTCATCGGCTCGTCACTTCCCGCCCGGACTCGGCTTAGCCGCGAGGCCAAAGCGATAGGGCGGTTGGGTGGGCGGCGCGCTGCCCAGCTCGATTTCGGAGACTGGCTGGTCCTTTGACCAGATTCGAACCCTGCTACCTCGGGTCATGGTCAAGGCGAGTCGACCGCTCGGAAGCTCCTTCACGATCGCATCTCCCTCGACGCTCCATCTGGGATCTACGACTCCCGTGAGGATCTCGGTGGTGCCGCCCGCCGTGGACTTC
>CALHGQ010000297.1 GCA_938030175.1 uncultured bacterium
GGATGACGCTCGACGAGGTGGCCGAGTACGTCAGGCTCAGCAGATCGAAGCTCTATGACCTCGCGCAGAGCGGGGAGATTCCCTGCTCAAAGGTCGCCGGTAGGTGGCGGTTCCATCGCGCCGAGATCGATGAATGGATGCTACGTCAGCGACCGGCGGCCGAAGGGGATCGAGAATAGTGGACACAACTGACCCACAGGTACCTGCTGATGTAATCGCGGAGGTTGAGACGCTCTTCTGCGGTCCGGGCGGTACCTACGGCAACTACAGTCGGCCGACTGGCGACCGCGGCGAGGTCGTCATCCCGTCGGCGCTGTACAGGTTCACGCTCCTGGACCCCGACAGTCAGCGTGTCACGCTGCAGGTCTACAAGGACATCGACTCGATCGGTGGCGCCTTGTGGACGCGGGAGGTACGAACCCTACTCCGGGTGTCCGTCCGACAGCACCCCGCTCTGCCCCGCATTCTCGCAGGGGCGTACGTCGAGAAGAACGACCTTGCGTTCGTGATCACCGAGGCCGCGCAGTACCGGCTCTCGGACAAGGGAGCGATGGGCTTCGTGGCGTCGGACCGGGAGCAGGCGGTGCGGCAGCTTACCCTGCTGGCCCACGGACTGAGCTTGCTCCACGAACAGGGCATCACGCACGGAAACCTGCACCCGGGCGCTGTCGAGTACGTCGAGTTCGGACACGTCGCCGAGACCGACGAGGTCCGCTTCGGCCTTCGCCTTTCGGGCTTCGAGATGAGCGCGATGGTCAGCAACCTCGTGCGGCGACAGCTGGCGGGTGAGCAGCTACCGACCGGCGACATGCGGAGGATCTACCTCGACTCGGCCGACCAGACCCTGGCGTACTGCCCTCCAGAACGGGTTGTGTGGCTTCTCTCTGAGGAGCAGGGTGAGCTCGGGTTCGAGAGCGATCGGTCCGACATCTATTCGCTAGGCATCCTCGCCTGGCGCTGGCTCGTGGAGTCCGGGTCCACGGACGACGGGAGCTACGAGGAGGATCGAATCGCATGGGCGGGGCTGGAGCGCTCGGTCGAGTCCATCAAAAGCCTTCATGCGCACATGCTTGCGCGGCTCCGAGCCCCCCGGATCCCGGTGACACTCGCACAGCTTCTTCGGTCGATGCTGGCATGGGATCCACGTGACCGCCCCAGCGTCTTTGCGGTCCTTCGAGAACTCACGCAGGACTACGGGCGACTCGTCGCTAGCATGGCGCCGCCCGAGGAAGCCCGTACCTTCTACGTCGGCTACATGCCCGAGGAGAGCAAAAACACCGTCTATCGCTGGGGCTGGGTGGACCTCGATCCCACCGAGGAGGAAGGACGCGAACAGCTTCGGGCGTTTCTCGAGAGCGAGCTTCGCGGAGCGGAAATCCTGTACTGCCCGGAGGGCTTTAGCGGCTACCAGCGCGCGCGTGATGATAGGGAGTTGCGGGCCTTTCAGGCGGCCAAGTACGTGCTCGCCGGGAAGCAGGCCTTTTGGTTCTGCGATGTCTACTGTGAACGAGGGCCGGCCTACAACCGCCAAGACCGACTGGTCGAACAGGTTCTGCTCATCAAGTACGTCAGGCACCACCAGCGGGCCTGGCGGCTCGGTGAGATCCCGCTGCGCCGGCGGATCCCAGGCGAACTCCGCTTCCTGCCGGTCTGGTCTCGCAGAGCCTCGGACCTGAGCGAATCGAGAGCGGAGGGCGCAACTTGGCGGCCTGTGCTTCGGTCCATCGAGTTCGAGCGGACCACGCCAGACTGGATGCTGGTGATGGACGACGCGTTGTCGTTCCTGCTGGCGTTCAAGAACGCCGAACTGGACGCGCGCATCTTCCCGTTCGAGACCCGACAGCAGTCCGGAACGTTGGTCGACATCGGTGTCGATCAGAGTCGCGACCGTAAGCGCCAGTACCAAGACAGTCTGAGGTCGCTCTACTACCGCGAGATGCGCGTCCCCATGGGACGACTGTTCGATGGGCTCGACAGCGAGGGCACGACACCGCTGGCCGTCTACGGCGACCTGAACGGCAAGCCGGATTTCAGGGGGCGCACCATCGCGAAGGTCGTGCTCAACCGGCGGCTCGATGACGACACCGTCCAGGTCCGCCTCCTCCACGGTGCCAGGAGTCTGCCGGAGATCGGCTGGATTCGCCCCGATGAAGACAATGGCAGCTTCTTCCAGCTGCGAAGACAAGAGGAAGCGGTTCAGGAGCTGCTTCAGGCTCGCGCCTTGCTGCACCAGCTACACGGGCCCTCCGCGATCAAGGGAATCCGCGCGCGATGGCGAGGTGTAGGCGATCACTTGAAAGGCCGCAGTGCGGGCATTGTGAAGGACATGCTCAGCAGTGAGCCGTTCTACGGACTGCACGGCCCCCCTGGAACGGGCAAGACGACGGTCGCCTCCGTGGCCGTTGCCGCGCACCTCAGGTCCGACAGGAGCCAGCGCGTCCTCATCAGCAGCCAGTCGCATTTCGCGCTCGACAACCTGGCTGTCCGAGTCCTCGCCCGGTGCCGTGACGACAACATGGATATCGTCGCGGTGAGGATTGCGTCGGACCATGCGGTCGCCGAGAAGAAGGTCCACCCTCGTCTCGAAGCGCTCCGGCCCGAGCGCCAGGCCAGCGCCAAGGTCGACGGCATCAAGAGGACCTGTCGGGCGGCGCTTGAGG
>CALHGQ010000298.1 GCA_938030175.1 uncultured bacterium
ATCGTGCGTTCAGGTGGCGCTTTCTTGCCTGGCTCCGTACCGCCGCGTACGTAGCGCTTACTTGACCCTTAGAGTCGGTCGGAGAGCAGGCGCGAAGCCGCGCGCTCCAGGCGGTCCTGGTTGAAGAGCGAGCCGTCTTCCACGGCAGAGCGGAGCTCTGCGATGCGCTCTGAACGGCCAGCGTCTCCTGCTTCGCCGAGGCCAGCAGAAATCTCGATGGAGTCGGTGGGCGCCTGGATCCGGGCCAGAACTTCGGCGTTCTCTTCCGAGCGGTTCTTCACCCGCTCGACGGTGGCCTTGAGCTCGGCCCCGCGCATTTCGCTGGCGCGACGGACTTCGACGAAGCGCGTCTCCGTCAGGTCGACCTTTTTGTTTGTGTTGAATTCCATGGTTGAAGAACCGTTGTGCAGGCTGAACCACCCCGGGGGGCGGCGGTGTGCGGCGCGAGCGACGCACGGGGGGGGGCGAATCGGGCACCTTGCGGCGCTCATGCGATGGGGACTGCCCTGTTTCTCCGGCACGGGAGAGGCGGTCCTTACAAGAGTGATCGGACGATTGAGCAGCGGCATTAGCTGTGGAACTCGGAAATTCCCAGCGCTGAGACCCAGCTGAGACCCAGCTGGGACAAGAGCGCTCCCAGGGGTCCAGCTTTGGGCCTCGGGTCAGGGGAGTTTCCTAGCTCGCGTTCATTCTTGCGGCCCCGGGTGCCGATTCCCCCCAAGAGCGCTCGGGTACCCCCGAGCTGCTGGAGTACCCATGGACGCCGCCACCGAAGAATCACCCATCCAGGATCCGCCCTTCATGGCCGGCGTTGAGACGACAGAGCTCCTCGACCTCCTGATCGACGAAGCGGCTGCCTCGCTGTCATTGCTCTCAGAGTTCCAGCTCGGGGATCCGGCCGTGGAGGACGTGGTCGAGCACGACCGCCCTGTCTGGGAAGACATCCACATCGTCTTTCGGATCGGGTTCGCCATCAAGGGGCGGGCTCGCATGGGGCTCATCGGGATGGCCCTCCCCGAAGCGCTGACGCTCTCCGGTTCGCTTCTGATGATGCCCATGGATCACGTGGCCGAGAACCGCGCCAAGTCCGCCCCGGACGAGGGTGACAAGGAGGCGATCATGGAAGCGGGCAATCTCATTGCGGGCGCGTTCCGGTCGACTCTCTCGAAACGGATCAACGGCTCGGTGGACGTTCAGTTCTTCGGGTGCCAGGGGGTCGCAGCTGGCGAGCCGCCCTGGATCTCGGGATTCGAGGCTGAGGCCTTGGCCATTCGCCTGCACTCAGCGTCATTTGCGGGCTTCGAACCTTTCTCGATCGTCATGGCGATCCCGGTATGAGTCGAACGCGACGTCTCAACCGCACCCAAGATCGATGACGCCGATTGCCGTCAGAGCGCCGGATGGACACACTGGTTTCCATGCGTGCTCGACCCCGACTCTTCGCTTCTATACTGCCGGCGCTATTGGCGCTTGCGATCGCTCCTCTCGGACACTCCCAAGGAGGCGAACTTCTCCTCGACGACGGTCGGTCCTCCGAGGCTGACTATGTGATCCGTGCGCGGATCGATGAGGCCGAGGCGTCCGACGTCGATGACGGTCCGGCGAAGCATCTCACGGGGTCGCTGACGCTGACGTGGAAGAACCGCTCGGGCGAGGCGGTATCGGACCTATGGTTCCACCTCTACCTCAACGCCTACGCCAACAACCGAAGCCTGCACTTAACGGAGTCCAAAGGGCTTCTCCGCGGCTTTGACATGGACCGCGGGTACGGCTGGCAGAAGATCACCTCCCTCAAAGTAGGGGACGTCGACCTGACGGACTCGATTCGCTTCCGCGTGCCGCGGGCTACCGCACCGCTTGACCGGACGCTCATGAGCGTGGACTTGCCCGCGCCGGTCGCATCGGGATCGGACGTCACCGTCGAGCTCGAATGGGAGTCGCGCTTGCCCCGCGTTCGGCGCCGCACCGGTACCAAGGGCAACTTCATGCTGCTCAGCCACTGGTTCCCCAAGCTCGCGGTGTACGAGCGGGAGCGCGGCTGGCGAGCGCATCCCTTCCACATGAACACGGAGTTCTACGCGGACTACGGCACCTATGACGTGACGATCGACCTTCCCGAGGAGTACGCGGGCAAGGTGGCCGGCTCGGGGGCCCAGGTGGGCGATCCTGCGGTCGCCGACGGGCGCGCGGTGACGCGCTTCCTGGCGCCGGCCGAGGCCGATCGCGGCATTGTCGACCCCGTGGCGGCGCGCGGCTCGAAGAAGGCAACCCTTCTCCACGGCTTCGCCTTCACGGCTGACCCAGACTACGTGGTACACGAGGAGATGTTCCGCTGGGACGAGTGGGCAGCGAAGTACGCGGACGAGGTGAACGAGGTCAGCCGCGCGCTGGGGCTGTCCCTCGGCGAGCTCAAGGGGCGCGACGTGCTGGTGCGCGTCATGATCCACCCCGAGCACGAAGACCAGAAGGAACGGCACTGGCGCGCCACCTGTGCGACGCTGTTCTTCTACGGCCTTTGGTACGGGGGCTATCCCTACAGCGAGCTCACGGCGGTCGACCCCGCGTGGGGCGCACGCGGAGCCGGCGGCATGGAGTACCCGACGATCTTCACGTCGGGCACCCGCATGTTCACCAAGGAACAAATGGGCACGCCCGAGGGCGTCACGGTCCATGAGGCTGGCCACCAGTTCTGGTATGGACTCGTCGGCAACAACGAGCCCGAGGCGGCTTGGCTCGACGAAGGCTTCAACTCGTTCAGCGACAGCGAGACGCTCTTCCGCGAGTACGGCCCATCGCGTTCGGCGACGACCTACTCGCGACTTCCCATGTGGGGAACGATGCCGACGCCCGCGCCTGCGTCATCAGGGATTGCGGGCCTGATGACTCTGCAAAGCGTGAAGATCCCGAACCCGCTCCACTTCGCGCTGAGTAAGGCAAAGGTCGAGATCCCGAAGGACTACCGGTGGCTCGTGCCAAAGCGGATCAACATGCAGCCGCTCGCCGTGCCCTCCCCGATTCAGTTCTGGCGTGACCAGCCCCAGCTCGCCCTCGTCGAGCAGTACTCCGATCAGCGCTGGGGCGACCGTAACGGCTACCTCCGTGACCCGGACTCCGATCCTATCGAGACGAACGTTTGGGACTACGTCGATGGACGGAGCTACGGCACGAACAGCTATCCGCGTACCGCGGTCGCGCTCCGTTCGCTCCAGGCCGTTGTGGGTCGGGAGGCGTTCCTGCGTGGCATGCGCAAGTTCGCCCAGGACTGGCGCTATCGCCATCCTTACCCCGAGGACTTCTACCTCTCGTTCCAAGAAGGCGCCGACGCTGATATTCAGTGGTACTTCGACGAGGTGTTCCGCGGGACTGGCACGGTGGACTGGGAACTGGAGGTCGGTCAGACGCGTGAGCCGAAGGCGGAGGGCTGGTTCCTCTGCGAGGATGGCTCCTGGACCGCGGAGTGCTCCCCTGAGGCGCTGGCGGAGGCCGCTGAGGAGGCCGCCGCTGAGGCCGAGGAAGACAGCGAGTCCTCTGCGTGGGATTCGGCGACCGAAGAGCTCGACGACGAAGACTCGAAGAAGCCGTACCTGTACGACGTTCTGCTGCGCCGCGGCGGCGATCTCTTGCTGCCGGTCAAGATCCGCGTGACCTTCGACTCTGGCGAGCAAGAGACCTTTGAGTGGACGCGCGAGATGCAGGGTGAGAAGCGCTGGTGGCGCCTCCCGATCGTGCCGAGCCCGCGAAAGATCGCGTCCGTGGTGATCGATCCGGAGCGTCTCTGGTTCTTGGACAAGAACATGGCGAACAATCAGTGGTTCGACGAACCCGACAAGCTAGCGGCGAAACGCTGGGGAGAGCGCGCGTTGACCCGTGCGTCTGGCCTGCTTCATTGGTTCATGTCGGTGGGGGGCTAGTTCGATGGCTACATACGAGAACAACGTGGATCACGACAACCTCAAGCGTCCGGACTCGGCGCTCTTCCTTCGCTCGATTCGTGCGGCGCTGCTGCGCCACAAGCTGTGGGGCTCGAGCTGGCTCTTCCTTCTGCTGCTCTCCGCCATCCCGGCGATGCAGGTGATGGGGACCGTGCAAAAGATCGTGGGCAATCGCTACGCGAGCGCCGACGCCGCGCGCGAGCTGCACTCCACGCTGTCTAGCCCCACGGTCGGCATGTCGGAGATCTTCCGTCAGGACCACAGCGCAACGCTTTCGCAGATGGAAACGAGCCTCTCCTATGGGGGCGCGGCTCTGGCGTTGATCGCGCTGCTGTTCGGCTGCTTCGCCGCCGGCGGTTGGCTGCAGATCACGTTCGAGCAGCCGGATCGCCAGACGCTCCGTCGATTCGCATTCGGTGGCGGCCGCTACTTCGGCCGCTTCGTGCGGGTCGCTGTGATGACGATGCTGCTCCTCGCGCTCGTGCGCTGGGCCTTCTATGGCGACCCCTGGAAGCGCCTTGTTTACGGCTTGATCCTCGACGTGCCCAAGCACGACTGGGGCAGGCTTGAGACGCTTTCCTCGGAGGGCCTGTACACCAACCTCATCTGGCTGCGCGATGGCCTGGCAGCGATCACCTTTGCCAAGGTTCTCGCTTGGGCGATCTACGTTCGCACGCGCCTAGCGCTGCGGGACAGCCGTTCCGTGATCGCCGCCGGTATCGCGACCTACTTCACGATGCTGCGCCACCCGATCCAGACGATGCGCCCCTTGATCTTGCTGCTGATCGTCGAGGTGCTGTTCGTGGTGGTCATCCTCGGCTGGTGGAACGGCACGGTGGAGACACGCTTTTACGCGGATGCGAACGGCTGGCACGTCCTGGCCTTCCTCGGGATCGCTCAGATCGCGGCCATCTGGCGCCAGGTCACCCGCGGTGCGTTTTACCACGCCGCTGGCCGCGTGAGTCAGTCACTGATCCTGCCCACGGACAGCCAGCCTGATCCCTGGGCGAAGACGATCGGCGGCCCTGGCGGGCCCCAGTATCCCATCGACGATGATGCGGACGGCTACCACGTGACCGTATAGCGGGGAATGGCGATAGAGAGGTCATTCCCTTCAACAGGGCGTCGACGGCTGCGTAGCTCCTTCCCCCGGGGCGATTGCCCCAGGCCCAAAGATCCGCAGGGCGAGCCCAGCTCGCCTTGCGTACGTCCTCCTGCGGCTCGCACCGCTCTCTTCGCATGACTTCCCCTTCCTTCGTACCGCTCGGTGGGCGGTCCCTCTTCGGCTCCCTGAAGGCGCTCGCGGTGGCGCTCTGGCGCATCGTCTTTGGCACCGCTGGGTTGCTAGCTATCTTCCTGCTCCTCGCGGGGCTCTGGATCGGGTTGACCGGAGATCCTTCCGAGCCGAGCGGAGTGGAAAGAGCGCAAGTCGGCAGCGAGGGTCGCGTCCAACGCGCAACCGCGCAGGCCTTGGCTGACACCTACAATCGGATTCAGGCGAGGCTCAAGGACCTCAAGCTGGAAGAAGTGCCGGTGTTCGAGCTAGCTCTGGTCGAGACGGCCAAGGGGTCCACGGTCTCCGTCGAGCGGCTCCAGGGGACACTGCAAGAATTCGCCGATAGGGTGGAGGGCAGCGGGAGCGCCGATCCATTCGACGTGGCCCTCGTCGCGTTCTCCCGGGGAGACTTCGCTGGAGCGAAAGAGGCCGCGGACGTCCCAGCGGCTCCCACGGCGGAGCATCGCGACCGACTGCGAATCAAAGGTCAGGCGTTGGTTGCGCTGGGTAACTACGGCGAGGCGGTGGAGGCCTTTGAGGGCGCTCTTCGGGTGACATCCCGGAGTGATCTACCAGAGCCGTGGGCTGACCTGCAGTTCCGACGGGGAGAAGCTGCGGCGATGGGATCTGACGCCAGCTCGCAAGAAGTCGCCGAGAGCGCGTTCACCTCCGCGCTGGAGGTCTTTCGTGAGGATCAGTGGAGCCCGCAGGCAGCGATGGCACTCAACGAGAGAGCCGCTTGTAGAGTCTCTCAGGCGTTCAGGCTGGATGCCGCTGAGGACAACGATTTAGTTTGGACGATGCAGGCGAAGATGGCCCGCGAGGCCGCCGAAGACCACCGCGAGGCGGCGAAGGCCTTCTACTCGTTGTCGGAGCAGCGCTGGTTGGCCCACGCGAAGTTCGACCTAGCCGACGCGCTCAGGCTGGCGTCCGCCCTGCAGTCCTACGGCGTGGGTCTCGGGGGCAAGACGCCGAGCGAGCAGCTCGCCGAAGCAGAGGCGGCCCTTCGTCGGGCGCTCAAGGTTCAGGCGCATGACGAGTGCCCCATGGAATGGGGTCGGACACAGCGGGAGCTGGCCGGCATTCTCTATCTGCGCGCCCTGGAAAACGAGGGCGCGCGGCGCGCCGGCCTGATCGAGGAGTGCCGCATCGCCTACGGGGACGCGTTCTCTGCCATCACCCGTGAGGGACAGCCCTATCAGTGGTACCGCGTGGCCCACAGCATGGCAGCCAACTGGTGGGAACGGGCGCACGACGAAGCCGAGTGGCAGGAGCCCCTCGGCCTCTTAGAGAAAGCTCTAGAGCTTCAGCTTTCCAACCTGCCGTACTTCTCCGATGGGTCCCAGTCGAAGCAATGGGAGACCACGCAGCACTGGGTCGCAAGAATCCAGGTCGACATCGTCGGGGTGCTCTCCGATCAGCAGCGTGATCACGCCAGAGTGATCGAGCTCTCGGAGGATGCAGTGGATCGAATGCGGGGTCTCTTGGCGTTGCCCGAGGACGACCGACCGCCGAACAACAGGCCCATGGCCCAGTACCACTTGGCGGTGGCCCTATGGCATCGCGGAATGGCCTCCGAGGGATTGGAGCGGTCCCGTTGGCTCACGGAGTCCGTTGCGGAAGCCGAGCGCTACATCGAGCTGTACCACGACGAGCTTTTCGACGATGGAATGCAGCCGATCCGCGAGTGGATCGACTCGATGGAGTCGGACATCGCTGACCTGCGTTGAGCGGGCGTGATGCGCGGCTCAGTCTCGCTCGATGGCCTTGGGTACCGTGGCGTGCACCGTCTTGCGCCAGGTCACGAGCTCGCGCATCAGCGACTTGATCTTGTCTGGATGCTCGGACGCTACGTCCTTCGTCTCCTTGGGGTCGGACTCCAGGTCGTATAGCTCTTTCCAAGCGCTCCCGTCGTCGCGTGTGCCGAAAAACTGAATGAGCTTCCAGCGCCCGTCCTCAAGGATCGTGCCGCCCGGAATCGTTCGCCAGTGTTCGAACCGATCGCTCGAGCCCTGGAGGTAGCACGGGAAGTGCCACGCGAGGTTTCGGCCCTCCAGGGGGGTGCCCTCGGTCCAATGGCTGCTGAGGTCCATGCCGTCTAGCGGCGTCTCGGTGGGCGGCACCGCGCCAAGCGCACCCAGGGTCGGCAGAAGGTCAACGTGGTGAACGGGATCAGCGCTGACCCGCGGCTTGATCTTCCCTGGCCAGCGCACCATGAACGGCACCCGAACCCCGCCCTCGTCGAGCGTGCCCTTGTACCCACGCAGCGGCTCCTGGTTCGTCACGGGTCCGTAGCCGCCATTGTCCGAGGTGAAGACGATGATGGTGTTCTCGTCGAGGCCGCGCTGCTTCACGGCGGCGAGGACCCTGGCGAACTCGATGTCCAGCGCTGCCACCATGGCGCCGTAGCGGGGGTGGGGGGCGCCGGCCGCTTTCTGTTCGGCAACGAGCTTCTCGGGGGCCTGAATGGGGGCGTGCACCGTGTAGTACGCCAGGTGGAG
>CALHGQ010000299.1 GCA_938030175.1 uncultured bacterium
CCTTTGAGGCCGGCCAGTTCGTGCGCTATCCGTCAGGGAGCGAGCACTCCCCGGTGGCCATGGGGACCTCTATCGACTCCAGCGAGCCCTGCATTCTGTTCGCCGTCGCCCACGGGGGCACGGAGCTGGCCGATCCCGACAACACGACGAACTGAGCACCGACGACTCCCTGAGCGCCCTAGCAACCGAATGACCCCTACCAACGAAACTCCCTGTACCAGCTCGGTCCCCGCCCCCCTGGGCCCGCGGGACCGAGAGCCGGACTGTACCCTCGATGCCCTGACGCTCCAGCTCGCACCGCTCCTCAAGGACGGCGCAGGCAGGCGTGGGGGCGGGAGCGCGAAAGTCGCGGCGCTCCTCCGCGAGTACGCGGGGGCTGAAGACAGCTGGCGGCGCTACGTCAACTATCGGGACGATACCTACAGCCGGAACCTGATCTGGCGCTGTGGTGACTTCGAGCTGCTCATCCTGTGCTGGAATGAGGGCCAGGCCTCCCCGATTCACGATCACTCCGGCCAGCAGTGCTGGATGGCGGTCCTAGACGGCGAGCTCGAGGAGGTGCATTTCCCTGACCTTGGCGAGTCAGGTCACGGGGCGCCGCCGGTCCCTGGGCGCATCAAGGCCTTCCCCCAAGGGGGAGTCGCCTTCATCGACGACGACATCGCTCTCCACCTCGTGCGGCCGAAAGCCGGTCAGCAGGGTGTTTCGCTGCACCTGTACTCGAGCCCGATCGACACCTGCCGCGTCTTCTGCCCCGAATCCGGGGTGCCGACCGCCATTTGCGCTGGTTACCACACCGTCCGGGGCGAGCCGGCCGAGGGTGTCGACCCAGAGCTGATCCGAGCTGCATGGAGCGGGTCGAAGGGATAGTTTCTCGGCTCCCTTGACGACCGGCGCTATGACGGCTATCTTCCCGCCCCTCGAACGTGGAGCGTACGCCCATGTCTTCGGGAACGGCGGTGTAGCTCAGTCGGTTAGAGCAGCGGAATCATAATCCGCGTGTCGGGGGTTCGAATCCCTCCACCGCTACCATCGAACACGGCGGAGACGCCACAAAGAAGAGACCCCGGCGCGGCCTAGCAGGCGGCGCCGGGGTCTCTTGTTGTCGTTGCTCGGGTGCTGACGCGGGGTGGCCAACACAGCGTGTGCACGCTGAGGGGATCTCATCTCCCGAAGATGAGCGGATCCCCTGGGCTGTCTACCTGATGAACATCAGCTCGCGATACTTCGGCAGGGGCCAGAGGTCGTCGTCGATCTCCTGCTCCAGCTTGTCGGCCACGGCGCGCAGGCGCTCCATGCCAGGAATCACCTTGGCAAGCATGGCCTTCGCGTGGTCGATGGGCTCGTGCTCGTTGTCGGGCGACTCCACTTCGGCCAAGGACGACCGGAGCGCCTTGGTGGCCGACTGGAGCTCGCCGGTGAGCTCGCAGCAGAGGCGCAGGGCCTGCACTTGGCCGTCCACGGGGATCGTGGCGTCGATGTCACGGACGGACTGCGTCGCGTCCGCCAGCTGGCGCTGCGCGGCGATGGCTGCTGGCATGATGATGGTCGCTGCCATGTCGATCATTGCCAGCGCCTCCACCCGGATCTTCGAGACGTAGATCTCGGACTTGACGTAGCGGCGGGAGTTGAACTCATCGCGCGTCAGGACCCCGTACGCTTCGAACAGCGCAGCGTTCTTTTCGTGGTCCATGGCCACGAGCGCCTCGGGCGTCGTGCGGCGGTTCAAGAGCTCGCGGCGGGCGGCTTCTTCGACCCACTCCGCGCTGTAGTTGTCCCCGTCGAAGAGAATCCGTCGGTGCTTGGCGAGGGTCTCGCGGACCACCTCTTGGATCACGGAAGCGCTGGAGCCGCCGCGGGCCTCGATTTGATCGGTCAGGAAGTCCATGGACTCCGCCACGATCGTGTTCACGAAGGCAGCGGGGTAGGCGACAGACTGGTTGGAGGACACGGCGCGGAACTCGAACTTGTTGCCGGTGAAGGCGAACGGGGAGGTCCGGTTGCGGTCCGAGATGTCCTTGGGAAGGGCGGGCAGGGCGTCGACGCCGAGGCGCAGGCTTTCCTCACCGCGCGCGTTCGGGCTGCGACCCTCGATGATGGCGTCGATCACTTCGCTGAGCTGGTCGCCCACGAAGATCGAGATGATCGCCGGCGGCGCTTCGTTGGCACCCAAGCGGTGGTCGTTACCGGCTGAGGCGATGGAAACGCGCAGGAGGTCCTGGTGCAGATCCACGGCCCGGATGATGGCCGTGAGCACGAGCATGAACTTCAGGTTCTCGTGGGGCGTCTTGCCGGGCTCCAAGAGGTTGTTGCCGAGGTTGTCCCCGATCGACCAGTTCATGTGCTTGCCCGAGCCGTTGAAGCCGGCGTACGGCTTCTCATGCATCAGGGCCATGAGGCCGTGGCGCTCGGCTACGTCGTTCAGGACGCTCATCGTGAGCATGTTCTGGTCCACGGAGACCGACACGCCCGAGTACTGGGGCGCGAGCTCGAACTGGCTGGGGGCCACTTCGTTGTGCCGGGTCATGACCGGCACGCCGAGGAGCCAAAGCTCTTTCTCAAGGTCGCGCATGAAGTCGAGCACGCGTCCAGAGATCGCACCGAAGTAGTGATCGTCGAACTCCTGACCCTTGTACGGAGGACCGCCGAACAGGGTCCGACCGGTCGCCATCATGTCGGGACGTAGGTGGTAGAACTGCCGGTCGACCAGGAAGTACTCCTGCTCGATGCCTGTGGTGGGGGACACGCGCGTCACGGCGTTCTCACCCACGGCCTGGAGCAACCGGGCGGCGGACTTGGAGATCGCCTGGCACGAACGGAGCAGCGGGGTCTTCTTGTCCAGGGCGTCGCCTGTCCACGAGCAGAAGATGCTCGGGATGCAGAGGGTCGCGCCGCTGGCCGACTTGCGGATGAATGCAGGCGAGGTCGGGTCCCACGCGGTGTAGCCGCGGGCCTCGAACGTCGCGCGCAGGCCGCCGCTGGGGAACGACGACGCGTCGGGCTCGCCCTGGCTGAGCTGGCGCCCGGAGAACTTCAGGATCGC
Source organism: uncultured bacterium (assembly GCA_938030175.1). Taxonomy (GTDB): domain Bacteria; phylum Planctomycetota; class UBA1135; order UBA1135; genus Saltatorellus. The sequence goes on from CALHGQ010000299.1 coordinate 3,044, forward strand.
CGTGCCGCCTTCGCTAGGGCGCAGGAAAGAGTCGTGCTTCTCAGCGGTCAACCCAGTCATCGGCTGGAACCAGTGCGTGTAGTGGGTTGCGCCGTGCTCGACGGCCCATTCCTTCATCGCCTCGGCGATCTCGTTGGCCGCTTCTGGATCGAGGGTCTTGCCGGACTCGATCGTCTCACGAAGCGCCATGTAGACGCTGGCAGGGAGTCGCTGCTGCTGGGCCTCGTCGCCGAAGACGTAGCGACCGTAGGACTCGGAGAGCGTTTGGCCGCCCATTCCGGACATGTCCTCGCGGACCTCGAGGAGCGAGTCGCTCGCAATGGAGCTAACAGCGGCCTGGCGTGTGCTTGCCATCATGGCTGAGGTGGGGCTCAGGGCCCCTTATGGGCGGTGGTTGGGGCTCAAATGAGCCCGGGGGTGGGCCAAGGGCTGGCCTGGGGGTGAATCGAGGGGGATTGGTCGTCCCCGCCGGTACTTTCGACGTCTTTCGACGTGGAGTTAACAGGTTCAGTAGAAGCTTCCTGTAAGGCCGCTGCGCTCGGTCGTGTGCGAAGCGAGTTCGTGCGCTGCGGACTCGATCGGAGCCTACCGAAGGGGGCTATCCGAATGGAAGGTCAGGGGCCTCTTTCCGGGCGCCCGGTGCCTGTCGCGGTCAGCGCACATCGTCCTATCATGAAATTCCGGATAGGGCATCGAGCACGAATGGCTGGGCGCAGGGGTGCTTCTGGGCCATGATCTGCGGTCCATGAGGATCTCCAGCCGCTCCCACGTTGTCAGCCCTACTCCCGCAGGAGCCAAGCGTCTCGCCCCATGTGCCTACGGCGCCCGGACATGGGGAGTGGTTCCCCTCTGGGTGTTGGCCCTCGGGGCGCTGCATTCCGCTTGCGTCTTCCTACCGCCGGGGACGTCGGTCGATGGACTCGCGGCACAGTCAGGTGAAGCACCGCTCGTCCTAAGCCAAGCGCCCTCGGAGCGCGCCGGCGTCAACGGGGCGGCGGATACTGGCCTCGACGAGGCATGGCAGGGGGGGAGTCGCGATGCCGACCTGATCCACGTATCGCTGTCCGTGGCCCTCGACCTCGAGTCGGGAAGGGTCGTTGGAACGGCGGTCAACACCTTCCGAGCGCTCCGCGACGGAACGGATCTGATCAGGCTCCATTCGGACGGGCTAGAGATCCGTGAAGTGCAGGGTGGAGGCGGCGGTGCCCTGGGGTTCCGCGAGCGGGGAGACCTGCTCGATATCACCTTGGACACGCCGCTCGCCATCGGCGACGAAGCCTCGATCAGCGTCGAGTTCGCCTCGACGCCGACGTCCGGCTACCGATCCTCGCTCACGCAAGGGGCGGACTTCGCGCCGAGCGCCTACGGCACCGCGTTTCCCGCCGGCCTCCGACATTGGATGCCCACGTGGGACCAGCCCGGGGACCTCGCCACGATGAACACGAAGATTCAACTCCGCGACGACATGAGCGCAGTGGCCAACGGGGCGCTGATCGCGGTGGACGACCTCCCCGGGGAGGGGCTGGCTCAGAAGGTCTTCAGCTGGCGGTCGCTGACCGAGATACCGGTTGGGTCCATGGCCATCGCGGCTGCGCAGTTCGACACGTTCGCCGCCCAAGCTGGCGACACGGAGATCTACTTCCATCTGCCGAAGGGCACCGATCCGGACGCAGCCCAGACCGCGTTCGGCGAGTCGTCCGCGGTGCTGGAGTACTTCTCGCGACTCGTGGGGCTCGACTTTCCTTTCCCACGCTACGACCAGGCGGTCCTGCCGGGCCTGGCGTCGTACATGCTCGACGGCGCAAGCCTGACGTTGATTGACGCGAACGAACTGCTGACGGAGTCGAGCGAAGTCGACGACCGTCGCGAGCGACCGAGAAGGATGGTGGCCCGCGGGGCGGCGCGCAAGTGGTTTGGCGCGTGGCTGGCGCCGCTCGATGAACGTCATCGCTGGTTGCTCGACGGCCTCGCGCTCACGCTGGAGCTTGACTACGAGGCGCGGGTCCGCGGGCTCCCCGAGGTCTCGATGGAGTGGGATACCCTGCGCGAATCGATCGCACGCCGTTCGACCGAGCGCTTGGCCTTGAACGATTCCGATGGCGAGGTCGTGACCCTCGCCCGCGAAGAAGCGGCCGAGCGCGCTGCCTGGGTTCTGCGCATGATTCGCCATCGGCTTGGCGAGGAGACCTTTTGGGGTTTGATCAGGGCCTTTGTTCAGCGCAAGGGCGGGCGGCTTGTGACGGTTGAGGACTTTCGCCGAGATGCGCTCGCGCTCACGGGCATCGACCTTGGGCCTCAGATCGCACAGTGGACCAAGCGCGTCACAGTGCCTGAACTCAAGGTTCGCTACCAGAGACGATCGGTCGAAGGCGTAGGCGAGTCGTTGGGGGTCGTGGTGGACCAGGTTCAGCCCGGCCCGCTCTTCCGCTTGGCGCTGCCCGTCGAGGTGCACTTTGAGAGTGGCCTTGTCACGTCCGAAACGCTCATCGTTGACCAGGCCAGCAACCTCTTGATCGTGCCCATGGACGAGCGAGTCGTGGACGTGGCGATCGACCCCAACGGAACGGTGCTGACCCTCTTGGACGTCGAGAAAGACGACGCTTCCTGGATTGCCCAGGGGAGTCTCTCGCGCTCCGCCATCGATCGGGCTCGCGCACTCGTGCACCTCGACGAGCTCAGCTCGACCAGCAGCGAAGCGCGTACGGCGATCATTCGGATCCTGCGCGAGAGCCCCGAACCGACGCTTCGTGAGCGAACCGCCCAGGTGGTGAGCTTCGAGGGCTTGGAGTGCAACCGTGCCCTCGAGGCAGCCGCCATGGAGGATCCGAGCGCTCTGGTGCGCCGCGCCGCGCTCCACAGTCTGCTGCAGCGCTTCGCACGCGGGGCATGGCAGCCGGGGGATGACAAGGTGGAGCAGCTCCTCATGCTCCGGCAGCGAGAGCAGTCCCCGGCCGTCCTCCTGAAGCTCGACGAGATCCTCGAGACGGTGCCGCAAGCGGAGTAACGGGGCCGGATGGAGCAAAATGGGGGCTCTAGGCGAGCTCGTCGGGAGTCATCGAGCCACCTGGCCGGGTGTCCCAGGGGCGGTGCCGAGAGGCGCCGGCCCTAGGACCGCCCCACTACGCGGATTGGAGTCCTCGATGGGGCCAGTTCGTTCCCTGCAGGTTTCGTGTCCATCATGTATCGTTCGTGGGTGGTTCCAGTTCCAGCATCCAGCACAGCGGCGGCCCGAGAGGGGCTAGAGGTGACTCGCCTCCTGCGGGCCGTCGAGGGCGGCGACGTCGAGGCGAAGGAGCAGCTGTTCACGGCTCTCTACGGTGAGCTCAAGCGCATCGCCACCGCGGCGATGCATGGACAGGGGCCCGAACACACGCTGCAGCCCACGGCCCTCGTGAACGAGGCCTACCTTCGTGTGATGCGCGCCTCGAATCTTTCCTTTGCGGATAGTCAGCACTTCTTTCGAACCGCTGCCGTGGCCATGCGCCATCTGCTCGTGGATCACGCGCGCAAGAAGAAGACGGACAAGCGGGATGGGCGCGTGGTCAACGTAGGCCTCGACAGCGTCGTGGAGATGTTCGAGGATCGCTCACAGAGCCTTGAGGACCTCGACGAGGCGCTCACCGAGTTCGCGCGATTGGACCCGGTGATGGCCGAGGCGATTGAGCTTCGATTCTTTGCGGGCATGTCAGAAGTCGAAGTCGCGAAGGCCGTCGGGCTGAAGCTGCGAACGTTTCAACGGCGCTGGCTGGCAACGCGCCACTACCTGCGCACTCAGCTCGAAGCGAGCTGAAGAGCCAGCGCAGTGACGCCAGCACAGTGACGCGGGCGCAGTGATGCATGGGCAGTGACGCAGGGGCGGATACTCGCCCTAAGAGTCCGCGCTTCGTGCGCATCGAAACCCGGTATACCGATCCCTTCGGTCGCTCCCCTCTTGTTGAATCGCGACCGAGGTCGCCAGGGTATGGCCAAATAAGGCTGCGTACGAAGCGCTGCCCGTGACGAAGTAGGCCTCCAATGAGGTCGTGAGGGTCTTGCTAGAGTCAAGGGTCAGATTGAGCGAGCAGGTGAGTTCCCTCGCGTTCCCAAGGAGATGCAAGACGCCGAACTCCGACATCGCGTCTTCGTGCGAACGGACGGGCACCATACATTCGGCGTAGGTCGCTCGAAGCTGTGGAAGGGGGTTCTCGCTCGTCGGAATGCGGGGAGGCGAGTAATCGCAGTTGCCGCGGTAGGTCGCCACTTCTTTGGCGTCAGTCCACGGGAACAGACGGCCCTTCGGGCCTCTTCCGGCGTAGACCAGCTCGGCCAGCGTGGGGAGGCGCTTGCCCCTCCATTCCGCGTACGCAGCAGCGTCCTCGGTGGAGACGCCTACCACGGGCAGGTCGGCCCAGGCGGGGTCGTAGTTCTCAAGGTCCCATAGGAGCGGCGCGCGGTCGGGGAAAGCCGTGACGAACTCATGGAACTGGTGATTGGAGACCTCGTATCGGTCGATCCAGTACGGGGAGAGGCTCAGTTCTCCGCCGAAGAGCGGGGTCTTTGCAGCGTGCATGGGCTCCAGCGAGACGTCCCCTGCGGGGATGAGGCTCATGGCTTCTGGCTCTTCGACATTTCGCCTCGGTCGAAGATGGATGGGGCGAACGTTCGCGCCATACAGCGCCAGCCGGATGAACTCGCTGGGGGCGAAGCCCTCGCTCTTGATCGTGACACAGTAGTGCCCTGGTGCCGTGCGGATCTCGTGGGGATCATGGCCGATCACTATGGCGGGACCCATGGTCGTGGTCACCGGATCAATCGCCCTAAGCGTGATCTCGAACTCTGCGCGCTCGTCTGCAAACTCAGGTGCGATCTCAACGGGCCAGCGAACGGCAAACCTCTCCGCCATCCGCCCTTGACTCGACTCAGAATTCCCAAGCATGGCCTCGCGGCTTGCCTCGGGAGTTCCGAGCAAAACGCCTGCGCGTTGGATCATCGCGAGCCCCCGGGAACGTAGGTCGAGCTTCAAGTCCCACGGCCGAGTGGGGGTCCATGCCTCTTCGGACTCGTCCAAGAGCCGGATTCCCGCTGCGGTCGCGGCGTTGCCTTTCTCGTGAGAGAGGCTCTGGACCCTGTCGAGCGTGACGTTTTGGTCCCCACTGAGATCCGCCCGCCTAGCGTCCATCCTGCGGATCCCATTGGCGATCGCTGCGCCGGTCACTTGGTCGGGCGTCCAGTCCTCAACCATCCTGACGAGGTCCGTCAGCTCTTCCGCAAGGAGTCGGTTCGCTCGACTGAACTGAAGGGCCAGCGCTGAGACGAGCCCCATGGAGAGCACAGACGCCGCCGAGGCGGCCACGACGGCTCGGTGACGCTTCATCCACCGCACCGCGCGCGATCGCCACGGGAGCGGACGCGCCTTGATCGGCTCAAGGGCCATGGCCCTCCTGAGATCGAGCGCCATTTCGCCGGCGCTGGCGTAGCGCTCTTTTGGATCCGTGGCCATCGCCACTTCACAGATCACGGCGAGGTCACGGGGGGCGCTCTTTGCGATCGTTCGCACCCCGGGCGCGCCACCCTCGGCGACCTTGCCCATGATTTCGATCGCGTTGGTTCCCTCGAACGGTCTCCGACCCGTGAGCAGTTCGTAGAGCACGACCCCCAACGAGTAGACGTCGCTCTGTGCGCTCACGGAGCGCCCATCTCCGCTCGCTTGCTCGGGGCTTAGATAGAACGGACTGCCACCGAACTCGCCGGTGCGGGAGTTGGTTCCGTCCTCCTCGTCGAGCACGAGTCCGAAGTCTCCTACCTTGAGCTCGCCGCCTGCGGTGAGGAACAGGTTGCTTGGCTTGACGTCGCGGTGCACCACGCCCGCGTCGTGAGCCGCCTGCAGAGCTTCGGCGGCGTCCGCAATCATCCCAGCGACGCGTACCGGTCGATCGAGGTTCGCCGCGTGGCCTTGGACCGCAGGTGAATCGACGTGCCCATCGGGCTTCTCGGACCCGCGTCTCGCACGGATGACCTCCGCGAGATTCGGCCCGTCGATGAACTCCATCGCGAAGTAGTGGACGTCCTCCACGGTGCCATCCGCGAAGATCGTGACGATCCCTGGGTGCTGGAGTCGGGCAAGCGTGCGCGCCTCTAAATGGAAGCGTTCTACCGTTCGTTTTGACTGGCACCACCCATGGGGGAGGATCTTGACCGCGACGTCGCGGCGCAGTCCGACCTGGCGCGCGCGGTAGACCACGCCCATGCCGCCGCGTCCGACTTCCTCCAGAACCTCAAAGTCCCCGAGGAACCTAGGGGGCGGCGACTCACCAGTGGACTCGAGCGGTGACTCAAGGAACTCATCCTCCTTAGCCGCCGACGCCAGCATGCCCTCAAGGATCGCGCGTAGCTCCTGGTCGCTCCCGCAAGCGGCCTCCAGCATCTCCCGGCGTGGCTCTCCGTCGAGCTCTACTAGCTCGCCGAAGATGTCCTGGACCCGGTTCCACTGTTCGACCTTCACACGTGCATTAACGCGGAGGCGCGAAGATCCCGCCACAAGAAGTCCGCTCGAAGAAAAATCCCTCCTCGATGGCGGTCTTCCCGACTCGCGTCCGTGTCCGTCCCAGGAGTGGGAATTCGCCCGCTCCATGAAAACCACCTGGAGACTTCAACCATGTTAGCCACGATTCAAGACAGCCCGGACGCGACCGCCACTCTCATGATCTCAGCGGACCCGAACGTGCCGCTCAAGCCCAAGCCCAAGTACCGCGCGGAGTTTGACATCGACGAGGCAAGCTACGCCGAGTTCCCTGCGATCTTCACGTTGACCGAGCTGCCGCAGCCTGCGGTCGTCGCAGCCGACTGCATCAAAGAGTACGACAAGTACTTCGCTGCCCTGCCCGAGCACGAGCGAGACGCACTTGATCTGAACGTTGAGGATCGCTGGAACTCCCGAGAGGCGGTGCAGCGCTTCATCAATCGTTCGTTGGAGATTGCGTTCGACGGCGACCACTTCCAGGCGGTGGAGGGTGCGCACCACATTCCGGTGGGCCGGCTCTACCTTGAGGTCCCAACCCATTCATTTTGTATCGGTGACTCAGACGGCCAGGTGCTGGACTTCTACAGCGCCCCCGATGAGTTCGATCAGCCGTTTTCGATCCAGGCTCGCGTCAACGTGACGTGCCCCGCAGCCGTCGCGGGGTTCTAGCGATGACCTTGACGGACACGAATACGCCGCCCTTGGAGCGCTGGGTGGATCCAGGGCTTCAGAAGCGCCTCGATCGCATCCAAGAGCTGCACCGCCTCGGCGCGGTCGGTGCGCAAACGGTCTTCGGCATGCTCTTCTTCCACGGCATTGAGTCCGGGGTCAAGACCGGATGCCTGCGACCGGGGGGCCGCGCGGCGTACGATGCCGTCAAGGACACGCTGCGACAGCGCACGATGACCCGCGGTTACGCCCATGCATTTTCGCTGGAACCGGGGAACGCCCTTCCGGTGCTCGACGAAAGCGCGTGGTCGGACCGCGGGCTCTCCCTCCAGCCTGCGTCGAAGGCAGGCTTCACGCGGCTCATCGAAGCGAGCGCCAACGCCGCCGGCGAAGCCGCAGGCCTTGCGGCCCCAATGTCGGTGCAGCGTGCGATGCTCGACTTCGTCCGCATGGGAACCTCCGTCACGGCTCCAGCCGACAAGGAGGGCCAGCCCCCCGTGGAGCTTGGCGGCTACCCCGACTCTGCGCACTTCTTCAGTTTCGCAGAGCTCAGTCTCTCCGTGTTGGAGGACGATCCGACCAGCACGTTTTGGCTTGAACTCGCACGGGGGGCCGTGGCGGCGCAGCCGATCTACCTTGCGATCCAGTTCCTCTCTGGCCGGCGAGTGCCCCGGGCGGTCACGGACTACGGACCGAACGACCTCCTCGGCCATCCCCGCGAGCTTGAGCGTCGACTAGGGCTCGCGCCTGAGCCCGAGGACCTCAGCGGGGCCTGCCCGCGCGAGCTGGCCAGACTCGTAGGACGCAACGTCCACCGTGGGTTCCTCGGGTAACCGTTGGCGCTAAGGGAGGAGCGATCGACAGGCCCTGTCGGTCGCTTCGTCGATGTCCACGGGCTCGACGTACTGGCCGCCCGTGTCCCGCATGAACGGTGCCATGTCGTAGGAGTGAGAGGTGGAGAGCTGCTTGGCGACGAAGCGCGTCATGGGCGGCTCGGAGCGGCGACCTGTGATCTTCCAAAGACCCTCCAGCGCGGCGCCTACCGCGTAGGCGGCGCCCGCTGGGATGCGGCGCGTGACTGGCGGACGCCCGGTGCTCGTCAGCACCCGGTTGATCCAGTCCCACAGGCGAACGGGCTCCACGTTGTTCACGAAGTAGGCGTTCCCGGCGCATGGGGACGCTGGGCCGCCGGACGCGAGCGCATCGGCGGCGACCAAGTGGGCTTCGGCTGCGTTGTCGACGTAGGAGAGGCTCACTTCGCTGTCCTCCGGGCCCACGATTCGAAGGCGGCCAGCGTCGGCGCGCTCGAGGAGTCGCGGCAAGAGGTTCGGATCCCCAGGGCCGAAGATGAGATGGGGGCGTAGCGCGACCGTGGCGAGGGGCGCGGCGTCATCGACGGTCTCCCCATTGGCGGCGAGGACGAGCCGTTCGGCTTCGGCCTTGGTACGCGGGTAGTGCGCCAAGTACTTGTCCGGGTACGGCAGGTCGCGGCCAGCGTGGCGGTGGCTCCTTCCGTCGAACACGACGCTCGGGGACGAGGTGAACACCAGCCGAGGGACACCGGTCCCCAGGCACGCGGCGACCACGTTCTTAGTCGCGGTCACGTTCGCGTGCTCAAAGGTTTTCGCAGGGCCCCAGACACCGGGCTTGGCGGCGCAGTGAAAAACCGTGTCGATGCTGTGCTCAAGGATGCTCCTCGCAATCAATTCAGGTCCGTCGCCCAGGTCCGCCTGAATCGACGGAACCCCGAGCTTTTCGAGGGCCGGGTAGGCGCCGCGCGAGATGGACACCGCGGCGTCTCCGCGCTCGAGCAGCGCCCTTACGATCGCGCCGCCAAGGAAGCCGCCGCCTCCCGTGACGAGGGCGCGCATCAAAGGACCTGGCGTTCGGCCCAGGCCTTGAGCTCCTCGCGGTGGATCTTGGCGTTGTGCCGTGGATCGACCGGGAAGGCGGGGTGGAACAGGAAGTGCTCGATGTCCGCCGAGCGCGCCACGCGCCGTCCGATGTCACGGAGCTGCATGATGAAGCCCTGGGTCATGGTCTCGCCCTTCGGGTACTCGCCGGGCGTCGCTTCGACCACGAGCAGCGGCGTCTCGGATCCCTGGGGACCGATGCCCACGAGGGCCGTGCGGAACACGCGCGGGTGCTGGTTGAAGATGTTCTCCACCGGCACCGGCATGCGCAGCCCCGACTCGGTCTGCAGTCGGTGGGACTTGCGCCCAAGGAACCACAGCCGCCCCTCGGAATCGAACCGGCCGATGTCGCCCATTCGATGCCAGACGCTCCCGTCCTCGCCGCGGATCTTGGCGCAGCGGGTGTGCTCCTCTTCCTCGGCGTAGACCTCGGTCGTGACCGCGCCGCGGACGCAGACCTCGCCCATTTCACCCAGGCCCTGGCGCAGGTCGTCCGTCCACTCCGGGATGGGGTCGTCCGTGATGCGGATCAGCCGAATCTCGATGCCGGGTGCGGCTTCTCCAACGCACGTACCTGCGCCGTTGTGCATGGCTCCCAGGAGGCCCGGAGCCACTTCGCGGCCTGCGATGGACGCAACGGGCAACGCCTCGGTGGCGCCGTAGGGCGTGAAGACGTCGCCGTCGATCGGAAGGACGGCGTGGGCTTTTTGAATGAGGTCAGGCGGCACCGGAGCGCCAGCCATCAAGAGTCGCTTGAGGCCCGGGAGCTTGAAGCCTTGGTCGTGGCAGTGGGGGAGCACGCGGCGCCAGATCGCGGGGGACCCAAAGCTCGTCGTGGCCCCGGTCTCTTCGATGGCGCGCGAGATTTTGGCGGGGTCGCACTGCGCCGGCTTCGTGGCGTCCATGTCCGGGAACACCGAGGTCATCCCAAAGGCGATGTCGAACAGCGCGAACAGCGGGAAGCACGCGAGGTCGATTTCGCCCTCCTGGAACTTGTAGAGCGCTTTGAGGCTAAGCACTTGGGCATGGAACATGCCGTGGGTGTAGAGCACACCCTTGGGCGGGCCTGTACTGCCGCTGGTGAACAGGATCGCTGCGGGGTCGTCCTTGGAGGTCGCTTCGGGATCGAAGGTGTCGGGCTGACCGGCCGTGAGCTTCTTCAGCGTGGTTCCGCCCCAACCCAGCTTCATGCCGACGGTCACGAAGACCTTGACGCTCTTGAACGCGCTGGAGAACACCGAGCGAACCGCCTGGGCCAACGGGACGCCGATGAAGACCTCGGGGGCCGTGCGCTCGACGGCGGACAAGAGCCGCTCGCGCCCCATGCCCGGGTCGGCGAGCACGGGGACGGCGCCGAGCTTGAACAGCGCATAGGTGATGGCGATGAGCTCGGGCCCAGGCTTCACAAAGACGCACGCCCGCATTCCCTTGTGAATGCCCTGGGCGCGCAGCCCGCCTGCGATTCGATTGGAGAGGGCTTCGAGCTGGGCGTAGGTGGTGCTCTTCCACTCACCTTTGCCACGGCCCGGCACCACCACGGCGGGGGCATTCGGACGCAGCTGTGCGCCGCGCGGGAGGTAGCCCGCGATGTTCGCCATGGCTGGAACCGTCGGCACCTTAGGACCGACCTGCACGCTCGGATCCTCTAGCGTCATCGAGCGGCCCCTTCGCCCCCGATCGAGCCCGCCCGGCGCACGCGCCGGATTCCGCTGATGACGGCTTCAGGCGCGTCCTCGTTCAGGTAGTGGCCTGCGCCCTCCAGCTCCGAGACAAACGCGTTTGGAAACCGCTGTTGCCAAAGGGCCTTGAACATGGGGGTGAAGCACCAGTCCTGCATGCCCCACACGATCTCCATGGGCAGATCCCGAAGGGACTCTAGGGTGTCGGAGATCCCGGCGAGCGCGTCCCAGCTGGGATGGCTCGTCTTCATCGGGATGTCCATGACGAAGCGCCAGACCTGCTCGCGGGTGGCCCAGTTCGAATAGGGCGCGAGGTAGGCCTTGCGCACCTCGCGCGGCAGCGGGATGACCGTCGTTTGCGTGGTGGCCGCGCGGGCGAAAGCGTTGCCTCCCTGCACGGCGAGCCGCCCGGCACCCGGGGCGCGGCATGCCGCGATGCGCTTGGGCATGAAGCTCGTGGGGAACGCGGCGGTGTTCGTCACGACGAGGCGAGCGAACCGGTCGCGCCGAGCGAGGGCCGCGCCGAACCCGATCGCGCCGCCCCAGTCGTGCACGACGAGGGTGATGTTCTTGAGGTCGAGCTGCTCGATGAGCGAGACCAGCGCCGTGATGTGCTCCTCGAGCTTGACGCCCCCGGGGATGCGATCCGAAAGGCCCATTCCCAGGTGATCGGGGGCGACGACGCGGGTCTCGGTCCGCATCTCCTCGATGATATGGCGCCAGTAGAACGACCAGGTCGGGTTGCCGTGGACGCAGAGGATTGGGCCGACGGCATCCTCCGTGCCCTCGTCCACGTAGTGCATCCGCGCGGGGTGGTTCCCGACGGCCGAGCCGCCAGGGACTTCCACGTACTTGGGGCTGTAGGGATAGAGGTCCCGGAGGGGGCCAATGACGGCCTCGGCGTTCACCTGGGATCCCAGGGGCATGCCTTGGGGGGAACTCGGGCCGGCCTGTGGTTTCGAGGCAGTCACGTCGGTGGTCGCGGTCACAGGCGGGATGGGGAGGGGGCGCTCCGGGGGCGCAGGCAGGGCGGTGGAAGGGCAGCGCGCCGATCCGGCCTAGGAGGATAGCGACTCGACCCCCGCTAGCGCACCCTGCGTATCCGGACCTCGACAGGTTCTGGGTCCCCGTGGACCGGGGTGGCCCGCCCCAGGGTCTCCGGTACGAAGGCGTCCGAGCCCGGAGTCGGGCCCAGGCTGGGACCCAGGCTGGGACCCAGCACGCCCAGCTCCATCGGTATGTCCAAGGGAAGGTCGGTCAGCTCGAACGCACCGGATCCGAGTGAGGTCCAGCGCTGGTTTCGGCTGGTGGTCCGAAAGTCCCCAGGTAGATCGGCGCCGCTGCGGGTGGGGTCCTGGAGCAGGAGCCGCCAGTCCACCGTTTCGATCGCGTGCGCCCAATCCTCGTCCCCCATGGGCGAATCCTCCACGCCTGGCCGAACGTCCCTGATGGCGATCTGGATCCTCACACGGCCGCGCTTCTCCAGCGGCTCGTCGATGACGATCCCCAGCTGGCCGGCGAGGTCCGCCTTGGACGTGGACACCAGCGCGAACAGCCCATCGAGGGATCGAATGTGCACGCTGAAGCCAGTCTGCGGGAACGGGTCGCTGATCGCCGGGAGCAGGGCCTTGACGTGTCCCTCCTCCGTGGGAGCGCCTTGGGCGTACCGATGAATCGTTTTCGCTTCGGTGTCCTTGATCTCGCCGGACATCGGGAGCACTTCGAACCAGAGGTCCTCTGCCTTCACCGAGTCCGGCAGCGGGGAGCGCAGGGTGACGGTCGGGCCGGTCACGATCGAGAAGGTGACACGCTCTGTTTGTCCGGGGTTTCCAGCTGTGACCGTACCGACTCGCGCGCGGCGTTCGATGGTGCCGCGATCGACTCCCAGGTCCATGGGGAACGCATAGACGTCCCACGGACCTGGAACGGCTAGCCCTGCGAAGGCGCAGTGGCCATCGGCATCGGTGACGCAGCGCTGGCCGGATGGGACGCTGGCGGCCACGTGGGGCTTGAGCCCGGTGGGAGCCACAAGAACGGTGTAGCCCGGTAGGGGGGCTCCGTTGACGGAGACCAATCGCCCGAGCAGCTCAAGCTCATTGAATCGGATCGGTGGATGGCTTGAGGGCGCCGGTGCCAAGCTGCTCTCAGCCACACGCTCGTCGACCGAAGCTGACGTCGGCTCCGGAGCGGCGATGTCTTCTCTCGCAATGGGTGATCGGTCCAGGGGGGACTCCTGGGCGCTCACGGTCGAGCTCAGCGGCGACGGCTGAACGGACTGGGTCGAGAAGGCCAACCACGCCAGCGCAACCGCTAGGGCGAGGGCCAGGGACAGGAAGGCGAATCGCATGGGATTGATACGTACGGCAAGTTACTCAAACTGTGGGGCCGAGGGGTGCATCGAGTAGGCTCGATCGCCCATGTTGCTTCACTCACACGCCCTTTCATGGGGCCTCTGGCTCTGCGCCCTGACGGTTCCCGCCTTCGCCTCCCAGGCGGAGCCTGCGCTTCCTGCGCCTAAGCACATCGTCGTCTTTATGATCGACGATCTCGGCTGGCGCGACCTTGAGCCCGCTGCGTGGGCGCCGCTCCCTTGGGAATCCGCCGACACGGCGCCCAGCGCTACGCACTTCAAGACGCCGAACATTGCACGGCTCGCGGAGCAGGGGATGCGCTTCAGTGAGGCGTACGCGGCCGCGCCGGTGTGCACACCGACGCGTACGAGCCTCATGCTCGGTCAGTCCCCCGCGCGCACCGGCATCACGTACTGGACGAAGGAATTCGACCGCGACCAGTCGGCGCCTTTCCCCCGGGGAGGCCCTGTGCTGCGCGCACCCAAGTGGCGCGTGAACGGCATCCAGCCGGGGGAGCCGAACTTGGCGACGCGCCTCTCCGATGCCGGGATGCACACCATTCACGTGGGCAAAGCACACTTTGGTACGGGTCCTGGGGGCGACCCTACGGCGCTTGGGTTCCAGGTCAACATCGCTGGCTGGGCTGCGGGCGGACCCGGTAGCTATCTCGCCAAGCAGAACTTCAGCGCGGCATGGCGTAACGGCGGCCATGGGTGGGACATCCCGGGTCTCGGGGCTTACCACGGCAAGGACCTCTTCCTCACGGACGTCCTCGCGATCGAAGCCGAGCGTGCGATCCGCGATGCGGTGGCCGACGACGCCCGGATCTTCCTGAACTTTGCGCCCTACGCGGTCCACGCGCCGCTAACGGTGAACGAGCGCGTGCGCGATCGCTTCCCGGATCTTGAGGGGCCTGAGCTCGCCTACGCCACTCTGGTCGCCAGCGCGGACGACGCGGTGGGGCAGCTCCTTGGGGTACTCGACGATCTCGGAATCGCGGACGAGACTCTTCTGATCTTTACCAGCGACAACGGCGGGCTCTCCGCCCATGGCCGCGGCGGCGAGAAGCACACGCACAACGCGCCGCTCCGGAGCGGCAAAGGATCTGCGTTCGAGGGGGGCATCCGCGTGCCGCTGATCGCTCGCTGGCCAGGGGTGATCGAGGCCGGCCGTGTCACCGATGGCGCGGTCGTGACCCAAGACCTCTTTCCGACGCTGCTGTCAGCGGTTGGCGGCGATCTCGAGGGAGCCGGAGCCACCGGTGTCGATCTCCTCCCTGTCTTCGCTGGAGCGGACGTGCCCACGGAGCGTCCGCTCGTTTGGCACCAGCCGCACTACTGGGGCGTCAGAGGCCCCGGGATCGAGCCGTTCAGCGCCGTGCGCATGGGCCGCTGGAAGCTCATTTACTTCCACTCCTCGCAGGTCCTCGTGGACGGTAAGAAAGAGCGTGTCCCAGTACCGAGGTTCGAGCTCTACGACCTATACGCGGACGTCGGCGAAACGACGAACGTGGCTGGCGCGGAGCCGATGACGGTCGCGGCGCTGGCCGAGGTCCTTTCGAGCCAGCTGGAAGCCGCAGGGGCCGCCCTCTCCATCAACGTCGGAACGGGCGAGTCCATTGCGCTTCCACGCGCGGCGCTTGCCGCCGCGAGCGCGAAGTAGCGGCCGCCTACTTGGGCTTCTTCTGGTGCCCTTTCCCTTGGGCCGCATGGAGCAGCCCAGCGAGGGTGATCAGCTCAGGTGTCGACTCGGAGGCCTCGATCGACGCGATCGCTTCGTCGCACAGCGCCATCAGCTTGGCCTGTCCGTCCGACTTTCCCTGGGCATCGATCCGACTCCTTAGCTCACGGATGCCTGGGAGCGCAGCGCGCGCCGACCCGCCAAAGTGACGAAGGGAATGGAGCGCGAGCCGGACCCGGTTCTTCTTGCCCCACTCGTCGATATCGGTGATCTCCAGCGCGAGGTCCATGGCTTCGGCCACGTGGTTCCTCGCCAAGAGCTCGACGCCCGCGAAGCGGATGCCGTTGGAGAACATCACGCCGCTGGGGGAAGGCTCGCGGATGGCCTCCAGGATCGAGGGCAGGATCGGCTGTAGCTCCTCGAAGCTGAGGTGGCGGTACGCCGACTCCACGGCTGCACGCGCTCGCCCGTCGTCGTTTCGGATCAGGCGCTCGATCACGGGCAAAAGGGCTTCGCGGTCGACGCCTTCGAGGGACTTTGCGAGGAGCCCTCGCATGCCGAGCGCGCCGCCCTTGTAGAAGAGACAGAACGCGAGGAAGCGCTGGGTGTACTCCCGCGGGTCGGCGGCGTCAGACTGGAGGGCGAGCTCTAGGAGCCTCGGCACGGCTGAGCGCGCTGGCGGCCCGATCCCCGCGAGCGCGAAGCACGCTTGGATCCGCAACCAGACGTCCTCGGACCCGAGGGTCGACGTCAGAAGCGGCACCGCCTCAGCCGCGCTCTCCTTGAGCTCACCAAGCGCCTGGCACGCACCGTACCGGGCGTCAGGAGACCCCTCCGACAGGAGCTGCATCAACGCCGCTAGCGGAGCGTCCGCTCGTTCGCCCAGCGCGATGCTCGCTCGGGTGCGCACAGCCGGGGACCAGCTTTCTAGAAGCCCGAGCAGCTCCTCGGTCTCCATGGCGCCGTAGTAGTCAGCGCCCTGGCTCCAGGCATCGAAGCCTCGCCCCGCCTCGATGGCTTCGTTGGCCTCTGCCTGGGTGAGATCGATGTCGGTGCCGCGGTCGCGACCCGTGATGTAGAGCTTGCCGAGCGGCAACGTATGGGCGAGGACGAACGCCCCCGTGCAGTCCCAGTCTCCGTACTTATGTTCGCCGCCGGACATGCCCGCGCCGCCCTGGTAGACGAAGCTCCCCGTGTGGGTTCTGGCGAGATCGAAGTACCCTTGCTGCTCGCCCATAAAGGCGGCGACGGCTGCGGGACCCGTGCGGGCCGCGCCAAGGGGGCCCCACAGAAAGCTAAAGTAGTTCCCCGTGTGACCGCGCTCACGCTCGCCGTAGGAGGCGACGGTCATCCTGGAAAAGAAGCGTGCTTCCTCCTGCCGGCCTTGGAGGTCGAAGATCAACGCGGCCACGGAGTTCTTGCCGTTGTCATCGTGGGCGTGCCAGCCCGGCCGGTGATCGCCGTAGGGGATGGCTCCCTTGCCCGCATAGAACGCGGCGAAGCGATTCGCGTTTTCGATCGCTGCGTCCACCTCCTCGCTTCCGACGCCGCACTTCTTCGCTAGCACCAGCGACAGGTGGCAGATGAGCCCGGACTGATTCAGCGCCCCGTAGCCGCCGAGCTTGCCGTGGAGGCGCCCGTCGTTGAGGTCCGGCCAGGCCATGCCATGGCCCCAGGTGCCCACGCCGCTCTGTCCCTCCGCGATGGTCTGCGAGTACTCGAGGATGGCGGGCATCACAAACTTGTCCCGCGTCGCGAGGTAGTACTCGCACAGGAAGAGGTTCCGATAGCCCCACTCCCACGCGAAGAGCCCGGAGGTCCGGCCGAAGAGCGTGAGCTCCATCTCGGGCCGGCCGACATCGTGGGCCAGCTCGCGAATGGCCTCCCGGTACTCTGACCGCCCGGTGGCGAGGAGTGCGAGCGCATTGATCATCCCGTCGATGTTGCCCTTCATCGACCCGGCGATGTGCTCGCAGGCATCTTCCAGGATGGCGTCCGACTTCGCGCATTCCCAGGGGGCCGTATCCGCGTAGCTTCCGAGGACACGGAGCTTGAGCGTCACCGTCTTGCGCTTCCCGTCGCGCCATCGGAGGAGACGCAGCCTGCCGCGCCCCGCCTTGCTCTCCGCTTCGGTGATGGCGTCGCCGAGGGCGCGGCGTGCGTCGCGGGCGAAGGGCTCCTTGCCGAGGCCGAGAATCACGTCGCCCACCTCAAGGACGCCGGCGGCTGGACTGTGCGGTTCGACGCCCGTGATCAGGATCTGACGAGCTCTCGTCGTTTCGAGCTTCCAGCCCCAGATCCATCCCCTGGCGCCGGTGGGTCCAAGGTTCCAGTCGTGCTTGTCGTCCGGCTGGCCTTCCGCCGTTAGGTCAGGCACAGGCGGGGCCACCTTCTGAGCGCTCGCGTGACCGGAGAGGAGGACGACGAACAGCGCGGCAAGTAACGGACGAAGCATCAAGGACCTTGGAGAGGACAAGCGCCGCGGTGGCGGCCGCTCGCGGAGGACGACTCTAAGGCTCCAGTCTACGCCTCCCGTCTACGGCCGCATCCAAAGGACTCTTTGGAAAGGTGCTGTCGACGAAAGGCTGACGAGGTGGGAGTCGAGCACTGTATGCACGGCTTGCCGCGGTTCGGCTCGAAACGTGAGGCGAGTGAGGCAGGGGTCATCGGCGAGCACCACTTTGCAGTCCGTGAGGCCGGGGAGCCCAATCTGCTCGGCCTTGAGCACGGCCTCTTTCGACGTCCATAGCCGTGCGAATCCCATGGCGTCGAGCAGCGCGTCCGGCGTCTCACCGAGCGCTTCGCGTTCTGTCTCATCCGCGACGCGCTCCACAAGGAGGCGGCGGCGAAGCGCGATGCGTTCGAGATCGATGCCCAGCGGACCGCGCTTGGAGACGACGGCGGCGACGAAGGTCGCATCGTGGCTGATGGACCAGTGCCACCCGCTCGCTGTGGGGATCGGCCGACCGCGTTCCCCCGACTTCTCGAACGTGGAGTCGGGGCAGCCAGCCCTGGCCGCGGCTTCCGCTAGGGCCCTTCGGGACGCGGCGCGCTGGGCGGCGACGCGCTCGGGGGCCGGGCGCTCGGCCTGTTGGTCGGGCGTGCGGTGAATGACGGCGACGAGGAGATCGCCGCCCGCGCCCGGCAGCTCGCGGAACGTCGGGGCGGGAGATGGGGGAGACGTGCTCGTCACTACCCGTTGGGCCCGCTCCTTGGGTTGATCTTGCCAGCGGCCCGGATCTCGCTTTCCGGTGCGTCGACCGTCGGCAGCGGGAAACCCCGCGACGGGTGATGGCTGAAGTCCATCAGCATCTCGAGGCGCCGGACCACGTCGAGGTTCTGGGGGGCGACGCTCTTGGACTCGGCGGGGTCGTCCAGCATGTGGTAGAGCTCCAGCTTGGGGTCGCCTGTCTTGAGTCCGACGCGCAGGAGCTTCCACGGGCCTTCGCGTACGGCCTGTGCGCCCGCGGGTCGAAACTCCCAGTACAGGAAGGGGCGCTCGCCGTCGTCATGTCCCCGGAGGGCGGGCGCGAAGCTCACGCTGTCGAGGTGCGCAGGTGCTGTCGTACCGATCAGTTCCAGCAGCGTTGCGGTGAGGTCCACGGAGCTGACGAGATGGTCCGAGACGAGCTCTTTCGGAAAGTGCCCGGGCCACTGGGCCAAGAAGGGCACGCGGATCCCTCCCTCGTAGAGCTGGCCCTTCCTGCCGCGACGTCCGTCGTGGCTGTTGAAGAACTCTGTGTCAACGCCCCCCGTGTAGGTGGCGCCGTTGTCGCTCGTGAAGATCAGGATCGTGTTCTCAAGCTGGTCGGCGGCTTCCAGCGTGTCGATGATCCGCCCGACCTGGTCATCCAGGTACGAGATCATGCCTGCGTACGCGCGGCGCGGGCTCGGGTGGGGCAGGTACGGCTTCCCGAGGAACGGCGCGTCGTCCCACTCTGCGGGGTAGCGCTCCACGTACTCGCGCGGCACCTGCAGCGCCAAGTGGGGGATCACCGAGGCGTAGTAGAGGAAGAAGGGCTGGCCGCCTTCGGCCTTGGCCTTCGTCCAGGCGATCATGTCGTTCGCGATCAGCGCGGGGGCGTAGCGCTCCTCCCCGTCGCCGAAGCGCTCGTAGTAGGCGTCGTCCGACTCTAGGGGCTCCGGAAGCCGTTGGCTCGACGCAAAGTACTCGGCGCCTTCGATCTCAGCCTTCTCACCGTCGCGCCAGAGGTGGGTGGGATAGTAGTTGTGGGCGACGCGCTGGCAGAGGTAGCCGTAGAAGTGGTCGAACCCCTGCTTCTCGGGCGCGCCGCGGGTGCCGGGGCCGCCGAGGCCCCATTTTCCGTAGCCAGCGGTCGTGTAGCCCTCCGCTTGGAGCCGTTCCGCGAGGGTGACTTGGTCGCGGGAAAGGGGCCACTGTCCCTCGGGCTGGTCGGGGCCCCAGCCGCCGTTCTCCCAGTTGCCCCGGACTTCTGCGTGTCCGGAGTGGAAGCCGGTGAGGGCCACGCATCGCGAAGGCGCGCAGACGGGGGAGCCGCTGTAGCCCTGGGTGAAGCGCACGCCCGACGCCGCGATGGAGTCGAGGTGGGGGGTCTTGATGCGCTCTTGGCCGTAGCAGCCGAGCTCGCCGGCGCCGAGGTCATCCACATAGATGACGACGATGTTGGGCTTTCGAGGCTCTTGGCTCCCGGTAGGCGTGGCTGCGCCGTCCTGCAGGCCAATACCCCAGGGCTCAACGCCGCAGCCACGCCTACCGGGAGC
>CALHGQ010000300.1 GCA_938030175.1 uncultured bacterium
GCCTCATCAAAGAGGTCCAGCTGCGTCATCCGATTCCGAAGGAGCCGATGGAGTCCGTGAACTTGCTGGAGCAGGGCGCAGCGATCGTGCTGATGCGGCACATGACCGAGCTTCAGGCCAAGCAGTCGGTCAAGGCGCTCAAGGGAGCGTTCGACGATTGGAACGAGATCCGAGTCAGCCAGTCGCAAGAGATCGCGATGCACCTGAAGACCAGCGGGCGCAAGAAGGGCGTCGCTCTGCTCCGCGATCGCAAGGACGCCGCCATGGCGCTGAAGGCCTACCTCCAGGACGTCTTTCAGGAGACCCACCACCTGGACCTTGAGGAGCTTCGCGAAGACGAGCAAACGGCTGGGAAGGTGGCCATGAGCCTCCAAGCCCTGGGCCTTCCGGGCGCGGCTTACCTCGTTTGGGTGGCCACCGACGGCATGGTTCCCGTGCACACTGCGCTGATGAAGCTTCTCGATCGTCTGGATCTGATTCCTCGGACCACCTCCGTCAAGAAGGCGCGCGCCTCGATCGACGGCATCGTGCCCAAGGGCAAGGAGCTTGAGTTCACCCTCGCGTTCCACGAGATCATCGAGCGCTGGGAGGACGAGAAGGCCCCGATTTACCTGTCCGTTCCGTCGTTGCTCGCGACTCCGTACGGCACCAAGTCGATGAAGGAGCGCGAGGCTTCCATCGCCCGCGCCGAGGCCGCCGCGCGCCGCGAAGAAGAGCGCATCCGCAAGGAAGAGGAGCGTGAGCGCAAGAAGGCTGAGGCGGAGGCGCGCAAGCGCTCCCGTGAGCTGGAGCGGAAGCGTAAGGCCGAAGAGAAGAAGCTCGCCGAGTCCAAGGCGAAGGCCGCCGCCGCCGAGAAGAAGAAGCAGGAGGCCGCCGCGAAGCGGGCTGAGGCGAAGCGCGTTGCCGCCGAGGCGAAGGCCGCCGTAAAGCGTGCCGCTGCTGAGAAGAAGGCCGAGGCCAAGAAGGCCGCCGCTGCGAAGAAAGCTGCGGCGAAGAAGGCCGCCGTTGCGAAGAAGGCCGCCGCTAAGAAAACAGCCGCCAAGAAGAAGCCAGCGGCCAAGAAGGCGGCCGCGAAGAAGCCGGCGTCGAAAAAGCCCGCAGCCAAGAAGGCAGCGGCCAAGAAGAAGCCTGCGACGAAGAAGCCTGCGGCCAAGAAGTCCGCGGCGAAGAAGCCTGCAGCCAAGAAGTCCTCGGCCAAGAAGCCAGCCGCTAAGAAGTCCGCCGCCAAGAAGAGCGCCTCGAAGAAGTCCGCTTCCAAGAAGGCCCCCGCCAAGAAGGCGTCGGCGCGCCGCCGCTGATCTTCGCGCTGCGGTACTCGCTGATTCCCGACTGCCATGGACACCCTCGCCCGTGACGTGATGGCGCGGCTGGCGGGTCGGCCGCTCGTGCTCGCCTCCGCATCGCCGCGCAGGCATGAGCTACTTGGGCGTACCGGGCTTGATTTCGAAATCGAGCCCGCGGACGCCGATGAGGCCATCAACGTTGACCTCGGGGCCGGGGCGATCGCCGAGGATCTCGCGCTTCGCAAGGCGCGGATCGTTGCTTCCCGCCGAGGGGGCGTAGCCGCCCCAGGGGCTTCGGATCCGGCGGCTTCTGGATCGGCGGCTTCTGAGTCGGCCGCGTCTGAGTCGGCCGCGTCTCATTCGGCAGCGCCTGGATCGGCAGTGTCTGATTCACCTGGGCCCGGTTCGCGAGGGCCCGTGGTGCTGGGTTCCGACACCGTGGTGGTGCTGGGGGATGACGACGATCCAGGCCGCCGCTTCCTGGAGAAGGCAGCGGATGGGGCCGAGGCCCGCGGCATGCTCAAGGCGCTCTCGGGCACCCGCCACCGCGTCATCACCGGCGTGGCCGTGGTGGTAGGGGGCTCGAGTCCACCCGTGGAGCTCTCCGATCATGAGACGACCTGGGTGACCATGCGGCCCATCACAGATGCCGAGATCGATGCCTACGTGGCGAGCGGCGAATGGAAGGGCAAGGCGGGGGCCTACGCCATCCAGGAGACAGCCGACCGCTTCGTGGACGGCCTCGACGGAGGGGGCTTCGACAACGTCGTTGGCCTGCCCGTCGAGCGCACCCTCAAGCTCCTGGGTCGTCTTCCGTAGGGCACCCCTGCCCGGACGCCCAGAAGCCCCGCCCAGGGATGGGGCAAAGTCCCCAGACTCCCTGGTTCCCAAGGGTGCAACTTGGGGGTCTACGTCCTATGCTTGTCGGCCCCTTATCCAGGGGAACCCATATCCGGGCCGCTCCGCCACGACGGAGTGCCTTAACGGAACCCAATCCAGCCATGAAAACCGACCTTCATCCGAACTACGTCGACTGCACCGTTTCTTGCGGTTGCGGTAATTCCTTCCAGACCCGCGCCACCGTCAAGGAACTCAAGATCGAGATCTGCAACGTGTGCCACCCGTTCTACACGGGCAACCAGAAGTTCGTGGACGCCGCTGGACGCGTCGATCGCTTCAAGCGCAAGTTCGCGAAGAAGAGCGCCAAGTCCGCCGTCAAGGAAGACTGATCCCTTGGTCTGGGAGCGTGCTGCGGCCAGCTGAGTCTGCGTAGCACGCCCCGGGACCACGACGTCAGCGCTGCTTCGAGACCCCAGTCGCTCCGGCGATCCAGTCACTCTGGCTATCCAGTCACTTCGGCTAAGAGGGATCAAGCCCCCAGCCCCGCGCCGCCGGGGCGCACGACGCGACTCCATCTCTCCGAACAACACTCCTCGGCTCTTCCGTGAACTTCGATCCCTTTCTCATTGAGGCGCTGCGTGAACGCGCAGCGAGGTTCGAGGAAATCACCGGGCTGATCAGCCAGCCCGAAATTGCTTCGGACCAAAAGAGGCTCCCAGCTCTCCTTCGAGAGCGCGGGAGCCTTGAGCATTCCCATCAGATGTATGCAGCGGCCATGGCGATGGTGGAGCGGCGTGCCGAGGCGGAGAGCATTCTGGAGGACGGCAGCGATGCCGATCTCGTGGACCTCGCCAAGGAGGATCTCTCCAGCCTGGACAGTGAGGAGGAGGTCCTCGACGAAGAGATCAAGGTCGCGCTGATCGCAGACCCCGAGGACGAGCGCTCCCGCGTCATCGTCGAGATCCGCGCGGGCACCGGGGGCGACGAAGCGACGCTCTTTGCCAGCGACCTGTTCCGCATGTACGGCCGCTTCTGCGACGTGCACAAGCTCAAGGTGGAGATGCTCAATGTCAACGAGAGCGACGTGGGCGGCTTCAAAGAGATCGTCTTCTGCGTGAGCGGAGAGAACGCCTGGCGTTTCCTGCGCTTCGAGTCGGGCGGGCATCGTGTCCAACGTGTGCCCACGACAGAGACCCAGGGGCGTATCCACACGTCCGCCGCGACGGTCGCCGTGCTACCGGAGGCCGAGGAGGCCGACATCGACGTCGTGGACAGCGATCTCCGCATCGACACGATGCGCGCCGGCGGCGCTGGGGGCCAGCACGTCAACAAAGTCGAGTCCGCCGTTCGAATTACCCATGAACCGACCGGCATCGTCGTCGTTTGCCAGGATGAGCGGAGCCAGGCCAAGAACAAGGCCAAGGCAATGCGGATCCTGCGTACGCGCATCCTCGAAGGGGAAAAAGCGCGCCTGGCGGCCGAACGGTCGGAGGCGCGCAAGAGCCTCGTGGGCACGGGTGACCGCAACGCCCGCGTCCGGACGTATAATTTCCCCCAGAACAGAGTCACCGAGCACCGTCTTGAGGACGGCGACCGCAAGAACTTCAACCTAGACGGCGTCATCGAGGGCCGCATCGAGCCGATCCTCGAAGCCCTTGACGAGATGGAGCGCAAGGCGCGCCTCTCCAGCCTCTCCGGCGCCTGATCATTTCCTTTCCCCCCAAGAAGAACTTCCACCACCCGCTCGGCGGGAGCCTGGACCTCGTCCGGCTTCACGACTAGCAACCGTTTCCATGAGTGACGCAACAAGTGATATTGAGGACGGCCCGACGCCGGCACGCGAGCTCGAAGCAGCACCGCTGCTCCTGCGCAAAGCCAGCATGATCCTGATCGGCGGTGCCATCTTCCCCTGGATGACGTCGATCTCGACGAAGGGGGAGATGCCGTGGCAAGCCTGGGCGATCGCGACTCTCCTGACGCTGCTCGGCGGCTTCATCATGTTCGAGGGCGCCAAGGCGAAGTCCGGACGGAAGGCGTTCGGTTTGGCTAAGTCGATCGCGGGCGCTCACCCGATGGCACCGACCATCTTCGGGGTGGTCTGCTACGTGGCGGCCCTGGCTGTTGCCTGGACTATGGGCGGCACCTACTTCCTGAACGGGGAGCTCGTCCAGCCTACGGCCGAGGCTATCGAAGGCGTCGAGGAGACGTACCGTCTCCGCGCGCTCCTGGAGATCTCCACCCTGTTCCTGGCGCTTGCGACCCTCGCCCACATCAAGGCGTACGAGTACTACCAGACCAAGTTCAACCCGATCTTCCCGCTGATGTTCCTCGGCCCGGCCGTGGCGGGTTCCCTGCACGTCTTCACCGCGCTGACCGGCGAGGGCAGCCTCAAGATCATCGGCATCGCCGCCTCGCTGGTTGTGGCGGCTGGCGGAATCATGGCGATGTACACGATGTACGTTTCGCTCAAGCAGGCGAAGGTCGAAGGGGACCTCAAGAAGGCTGCTATGCGCGAGCAGCGCAAGGCCGAGCGCGCTTCACGGCGCTCCTCTTAGGAGTGAC
This sequence comes from uncultured bacterium, assembly GCA_938030175.1. GTDB lineage: Bacteria > Planctomycetota > UBA1135 > UBA1135 > Saltatorellus. The sequence goes on from CALHGQ010000300.1 coordinate 4,686, forward strand.
CTCGTCTGACTCCAGTCCAGCCCCTGCGCCCAAAGGCGCGGAGGCTGCCCGCGGCCCTGCGACGGGTCGACCTCCTGCGCCGAAAGACGCTCGGGAGATGCTGGCCCTTGCGCGGTCTTTCTTGGAGCGCAAGGGGCTTGGGGAGGCGCGGCTGGAGGCGGAGCTACTGGTGGGGCACGCCTTGGGCATTGACCGCCTTAGGCTCTTCATGCGGCTGGATCAGCCCCTCCTTCCGGAGGAGGTTGACCGCGCGCGGGACCTGCTCGTTCGCCGGGGTCGCCGGGAACCCACCGCGTACATCGTGGGTAGCCGCGAGTTCTACGTGCGCGACTTCCTCGTGGGCCCGGGCGTCCTCGTGCCGCGGCCGGAGACGGAACTGATCGTCGACCGTGCCCGCGAGATCGCCAAGGAGTCGGGCTGGGACGCCCCGCGCATCCTCGACGTGGGAACGGGCTCAGGCTGTTTGGCGGTGACCCTCGCGCTAGAGATCGACGGCGCCGACGTGGTCGCGGTCGACCTCTCTGAGAGCGCCCTTGACTGGGCGCAGAAGAACGCCGAGGCCCTTGGCGCGAAGGTGGACTTTCGCTTGGGCGAGGGGTTGGAGGTGGCGCGCGCGGCGGCGGCGGAGGGCGGGCCGTTCCACCTCGTCGTGTCCAATCCCCCGTACGTCGAGCCCGGCGAGCGCGACGCGCTCAGCCCTGAGGTGCGGGAGCATGAGCCGCCCCTCGCGCTGTACGCACCGCCGGAGGATCCCGACTTCTGGGTGCGCTCACTCGCCGACGATGCGCAGGCGCTACTGGTGCAGCCTGGTGGTCGCTGCCTCGTGGAGCTAGGCCACCTTCAGGCCGAGCGCCTCCGGGGCGCGCGCCTCGGAGATCAACTCGAGGTCAACCTGCACGACGACCTCGCTGGGATCTCACGCGTCGCCGAGTTCGGCTTCTAGATCGTCTCGACGTACTCGGCGATCGTGTCGCGATCGGGCGTGGCCATGTCCTGCATGAACACGGCGATCTCGTAGTGATCGACGTGCTTGCCAATCTTCTCGCAGCGCACCACGGCGCCGTGGCCGCTGATCCGTCGCACGCCCACTTTGACCGGCAGATCGAACTCGATCTTGAGCGCCGTCATCTCGGGCACCGGCCGGTCGAGGAAAAAGCATACGCCGCCGCGACTCACGTCGCGGATCTTCGCTTCGTGCACGCCGTCGTCGAGTACCACCGTGATGGGGAGGTCGGCCCTCGCGCGGTCGTGCTTGCGTCGTTCACGGCCCTGCGGGGGCCTGTGGGAGCGGTCGGAAGCGTTGGGAGAAGACGGGGTCATAGGGGAGGTATTCCGATGCTGGGCAGGGGACACAGACTGGAGAAGGCTCTAGTGCGGCCCAAAGAGTACACTTCTGGGCCAGGAATGCGTGCTCCGGCGCGGAAGCACGCTCCTAATCCGACTCAACGAAACGACTCTCCGCAAGCAGACACATGGCTTCCTACAACAAGGTCGTCCTCATGGGCAATCTGACCCGTGATCCTGAACTCCGGTACACCCAAAGCAACCTAGCGGTTTGCAAGGTGGGCCTTGCGGTTAACCGCAGGGTCAAGGACTCCCAGACGGACCAGTGGCGCGAGGAGGCCACTTTCGTCGACGTCACCATCTTCGGTAAGCGTGGCGAGGCCTTTGAGAAGTTCCACAAGAAGGGGGCCTCAGCCTTCATCGATGGGGAACTCCGCTTCGACCAGTGGGAGGACAAGGAGTCCGGCCAAAAGCGCAGCAAACTCTACGTCGTGGCCAATAACTGGGAGTTCGTTGGCGGCGGCCGAGGTGAGAACAGTGGCGGCGGCGGAGGCGGCGGCTACGACAATCAGAGCAGTGGCGGCGGCTACGGCGGCGGCGGTGGAGGCGGCTACAGCCAAGCCTCCGCGGGCGGCGGCAGCGCCGGCGGCTACGGAGGAGGAGGAGGCGGCGGCGCAGCCGACTCCGGCGGCAGCGCCGCTTTCCTCGGCGACGACGACACCCCCTTCTAGACGCCTCCCCGAACCATGCGCGTCCGGATTCGCCTCTTCGCTGTCCTTCGGGAGCGAGCAGGGCGTGACAGCATCGACCTGGAGAACGTACCGGCCGGTTCCACGGTGGACGAGCTGAAGCGGCTGGCGGCCGATCAGGTCCCGGCCCTGGGGGATCTGTCGTCCGTGGCCGGCGTCATCGGGACTTCGTACGCGCGCCCCGACACGGTGGTGTCGGAGGGCGACGATGTCGCATTCCTGCCACCGGTCAGCGGTGGCGCCCCGAGCTCCATCGATGGGGACGCGGCGCTCGAGCGCGGGGTCTTTGAGCTGAGCGCAGAGCCCTTGGACGTCGCGGCGATCCAGGCTCGCGTGTGCCATCCAGCCTGTGGTGCGATCGTGCTCTTCACGGGCACGACGCGCGACACGAATCGTGGTCAGGACGTGGTGGAGCTCGACTACGAGGCCTTCGCCGAGATGGCGGGGCCCGAGATGGGGCGAATCTTCGAGGACTGCTTGGCCGCCCATGGGCCTGGCTCCTCGCCGGAGGATCCCGAGGCCGAAAAGCGTCTGCTGCTGCGGATGCTAGCGATCCATCGGACGGGGGTGGTGGGGGTCGGCGAGCCCTCGGTGGTGATCGCTGTGGCAAGTCCCCACAGGGACGCGGCGTTCATGGCCGCCCGGACTCTCATCGACACGCTGAAAGAGCGACTGCCGGTGTGGAAAAAGGAGGTCTATCGGGGCGGACACCACTGGATCGGGGATCGTTCCTGAGGCCGCTTCTCCCTATACTGTTCTGCCGAAAGGCCGCCTAGCTCGAGCGGTCTGCGAGCGACTTCTCCCCAGGAAGACCCCCCCCATGAAGCCCACCAGAATCTCCCTCAACGCTCCTGACGTAGAGCGGGAAGAACTTCCCGTCGACGTGTGCATCGTCGGCGCGGGTACCGCGGGACTGTCCTGCGCGATTCATCTCTCCCGACTCCTCAAGGAGGCCGGCGACGACGAGCGCACGGTCCTGGTCCTCGACAAGGCGGAGGAGATCGGGCACCACACGCTTTCGGGCGCGGTCATGAACCCGAAGGGCATCGCGGAGCTCTTCCCGGACTTCAAGGAGCGCGGGTTCCCGATTCAGTCGGAGATCAAGGAGGACTGGGCCGAGATGCTCAAGCCCAGCGGAGGCAGCACCAAGCTCAAGGGCATTCTGTGCCCGCCGCCGCTGCGCAACCACGGCAACCTGATGGTGTCGTTGAACGAGGTCGTCGGCTGGCTCTCCGGCCAGGCAGAGGAGCTGGGCGTCGAGATCTACGCGGGCTTCCCGGTGGCAGAGACGCGCTTCGAGGAGGGCTCGGACCGGGTCATTGGCGTGCAGACCCGCGACAGCGGAATCGCAAAAGACGGGTCCAAGAAGGCCACGTTCGAGCCGGGGATGGACGTCACCGCCGATGTGACCGTCTTCGCCGAGGGCGTTCGTGGCAACCTCGCCAAGAACCTCTTCCGCCGCCTCGACGTGATGGACGGGAAGAACCCGCAGACGTACGGCACGGGCATCAAGGAGATCTGGGAGGTCTCGCCCGAGATCGGCAAGGAGATGTTCGGCAAGGTGATGCACACCGGCGGCTACCCGCTGGACATGAAGTCCTACGGCGGCTCTTGGGTCTACGGCTTCGCCGAGGACAAGATCTCGATTGGCTTCGTCGCTGGCCTCGACCACCCGGACGCCAAGCTCGATCCCCACGCGCTCTTCGTGCAGTGGAAGCAGCACCCGAAGATCGCGCGACTGCTCAAGGGCGGCAAGCCGATCAACTACGGCGCGAAGGCCGTGCCCGAGGGGGGCTACTTCTCCCAGCCCCGCCTGCACGGCGACGGATTCGTCTTCGTGGGCGACACGGCTGGCTTCTTGAACGCGGCGACGCTCAAGGGCATTCACCTTTCCATCAAGTCCGGCATGCTCGCGGCGGAGGGCATTTTCGCTGCGCTCAAGAAGGACGACTGTTCGAAGGCCGGGCTCAAGGGCTACCAGGATGCCTACGAGGCCTCGTGGGCCAAGGACGAGCTCTGGAAGTACCGCAACTACCGCCAGGCGTTCGCCGGCGGCATGGTGAAGGGCGGCTTCGACTTTGCTTTCCAGATGGTCACCGGCGGTCGCGGGCTCGTGGCACGTCGCGCGGGTCACAGCGATCACGAAACCATGGCGCCCGTCGGTCAGTCCAAGATGACCAAGCCGAAGTTTGACGACGGCGCTTCGATGGACAAGCTCACGGATGTCTACCTCTCCGGGGCGATCCACGAAGAGGACCAGCCCGCGCACCTCCTCGTGAACGATCCGTCGATCTGCACGGAGCGCTGCACGAAGGAGTACGGCAACCCCTGCCAGCACTTCTGCCCGGCCGCGGTCTACGAATGGCCAGAAGGTTCAGAGGCGGTGATGATCAACGCCTCGAACTGCGTGCACTGCAAGACCTGCGACATCATGGACCCCTACGAGAACATCGAGTGGGTTGCACCCGAAGGTGGCGGCGGACCGAAGTACCTCGGGATGTAGCCCGAACGTTCCCAAGCCCTATCGAGAGTCCCACCGAGACGCGCGCGAGCAGCATGTTCGCGAGCCTAAATTTCTGACCCATGAAACTGACTATCAAAGACGCCGGCAAGGCGGCGCGCGTGGACATCCTCGCTCTGCTCGTACCCGCAGGATCCGACATCGCCGTCCCACGGGACGTCGATGTGCCCGACGGCTTCGTGGCCAAGTTCGACGCGAAGCCCCGCGCCACGCGTTCCACGTACACGAGCGGCGGTACGGCGAAGGAGGTCCTCCTGGTCGGCTTGGGTGACGCGGCGGACATCGACGCGGAGTGCATCCGTCGCGGCGCAGCCGTGGCGGTGAAAGAGGCTTCCAAGCGCGGTTCCACCTCGCTGCACATCGAAGTGAGCGGCGTGGCCTCCGAGGCCGCTGGCGGCGGGGGCATCGCTGGCTGTGCCGCCACCGAAGGCGCGCTGATGGCGAGCTATCAGTTCCTCTCCTCGAAGAGTGCGACGGTCCGCAAGGAGAAGGCCACTTCGCTGAAGGGCGTTTCCATCGGCGGCCCGGGAGCGCAGTTCAAGCGCGGGTCCAAGCGCGGTGAGATCCTCGCGCGGGCCAACATGTTCACCCGCGATCTGCAGAACGGCGCGGGCAACCTGATCACGCCGAAGGCCCTCGCGAAGGCCGCCCAGGGGATCGCCAAGAACTCCAGCCAGATCACCGCCAAGATCCTCGACGAGGCGGCGATGAAGAAGATGGGCATGGGGCTCTTACTCGGGGTCTCGGCCGGTTCCGTTGAGCCTGCACGCCTGATCCACCTCACGTACAAGCCGAAGGGCAAGTCCAAGGGGCGCATCGCCTTCGTGGGCAAGGGCCTGACGTTCGATGCGGGTGGCTACTCCCTGAAGCCGCCCGCGAAGATGGACGAGATGCGGTACGACATGTCCGGGGGCGCCGCCGTCCTTGGGGCGATGCACGCCCTCGCGAATCTGGATGTGCCCTTCGAGGTTCACGGCGTGGTGCCGTCCTCGGAGAACCTGATCGACGGCAACGCCACGAAGCCGGGCGACGTTCACACGGGCATGAACGGCACGACCGTGGAGATCCTGAACACGGACGCCGAAGGGCGGCTGATCCTCGCGGACGCGCTCAACTACGTGGACGCCAAGATCAAGCCCGACACCATCATCGACCTGGCCACCCTGACGGGGGCCGTCATCGTCGGCCTCGGCCACGAGGTCTCCGGCATGTTCGCGACCAGCGACGAACTCCGGGACCACCTCCTGTCCGCCGGGATGGCCGCCGGGGAGCCCGTCTGGCCCCTGCCTCTCCTGGACTCCCACAAGGACGGGATGAAGGGCAAGTCCGCCGATCTCGCCAATATCGGCTCACCGGCCATGGGGGCAGGCCCCAGCCAGGGCGCGGCCTTCCTGTCCCACTTCGTCTCCTCGGACCGCGACTGGGCCCATCTGGACATCGCCGGAACGGCCTGGAACACGCTCGACCGGGACTGGGTCGGCGGGTCCAACGGATCAGGGGTCGGCGCACGGCTCCTGGTCGAGTACCTTCTTCACCGTGAAAAGCGGTAGGGGAGCTCGGTCTTTGGACCGCCGACCCTTCAGCTGACCCTTCGGCTGGGCGGTTTCTGGTCGATATCCACTAGCCCCGCGCCCGCCCTTCACTTGCTTCTTGTTCCCTTACTTCACTCCGGAGTCACCACGTGTCATCCATTGAACTCGTTCCAGGCCTAGCCGGTATCCCGGCCGCTGAGTCATCGGTCAGCTTTATCGACGGCCAGGCCGGCATCCTGGAGTACCGCGGCTACCCGATCGAGGCCCTGTCCGAGCACAGCACCTACGAGGAGGTGGCGTGGCTTCTCCTCTACGGCGAGCTGCCCTCGGCCTCCGAGCTGGCTGCCTTCAACAAGGATCTCGAGGAGCTGCGCGTCCTGCCCGACGCGCTCGTGGCGATGATCCAGGCGTTCCCGAAGACCGGGCACCCGATGCAGGCGCTCCAGGCCTCCCTCGCCGGACTCGGCATGGTGAGCCCGAAGGTGAACATCAAGGACGCGGATTCCCGCGACCAGGCGGCGCGTCGCGTGATCGCTGCGACCCCGGTTTTGGTGGCCGCCTTCGAGCGCGTGCGCGCTGGCAAGGAGTACGTTGCGCCGAAAGCCGGGCTTCGCACCGCCGAGAACTTCCTCTGGTGCCTCGACGGAGAGGCCCCCGATGAAGTGGCGGCGAAGACCCTCGACTGCGCACTGATCCTCCACGCCGAGCACACGATGAACGCCTCGACGTTCGCGTGCCGCGTGGTCGGCTCCACCGAGAACGATCCGTACACCTCGTGCAGCGGCGCCGTCGGCGCACTGTTTGGCCCGCTCCACGGCGGCGCCAACGAGCGGGTCCTCAACCAGCTCGGCACCATCGGCGACATCAGCAACGTCGAGGCCTGGTTCGAAGGCAAGACCGAGCGCAAAGAGAAGGTCATGGGCTTCGGTCACCGCGTCTACAAAACGAAGGACCCGCGCGCCAAGAACCTCCAGATCCTGGCGACGGAGATGTTCGGCAAGCTCGGCAACACGCCGAAGTACGACGTGGCTCTCAAGCTTGAGCAGGTGGTCACCGAGAAGCTCGGCTCACGGGGCATCTACCCGAACGTCGACTTCTTCAGCGGCCTCGTCTACGAGAAGCTGGGCCTCGACACGGATGTCTTCACGCCGATCTTCGCGATGGCGCGCGTCTCTGGGTACTGCTCCCACTGGTGCGAGCAGATGCTCGACAACAAGCTCTTCCGCCCGGCCCAGATTTACAAGGGCGAGCGCGAACGCGAGTACGTTTCGATCGACAAGCGCTAGCGCTTCCTAACGCATCCGTCCCCAGCGATCTCAGCGACGTCCCTTGGACAGCGCTGAGATCGCTGCGATGGAGGCCACGTTGACGATGAGCCCCGGGAGGCCGGGATGCACGGGCAGGGGGCTCATCTCGTAAGCCTTCAGGATCTCTGGGACGCCGAGGGTGACGGCCGAGCCGAGGACCAGGCCCGTGAGCGCGGCCGGTCCGGTCGTGCGGGCCCAGAAGAGAGCGGCGAGCACGGGCGGGGCCAGCTGGCCCACCGGCCCGTAGGCGTAGGCCAGCATCCCCACGAGGTCTTTGTGGAAGGTCGTCGCGGCCCCGTACGAAAGCACGAGTACCGGAAGAAGCGTCCAGCGCACGGCCGTACGCTCGGCCTTGGGTGAGAGCTCCTTGCCAGCGCCTAGGATCCACCCGTCCCGTACCGCGATAGAAGCCGCCGAGTGCAGGATCGCGTCGCCGCTGGACATCGAGGCGGCCAAAGCGCCCGCGCAGAAGAGCCCGACCACCACGGCCGGGAGGTCGAGCTGCATTAGAAGATGCGGTAGGACCTGGTCTGCCTGCGCAGGCGCAGGCTGGAAGCCAACGGCCGCGAAGCCGATGAGCAGGATCGGGAGCAGGAAGATCTGGAAGGTCGGGTACAGCACGACGGTGCGGCGCAGGACCTTCTCTGAACGGGCGGCGAAGGCCTTCTGGAAGAGGTGCGGCCAGAACGAGAAGCCGATGGTCATCACCGCGATCGTGCTGCCGTACATGGCCCAGGTCCACGGCTCACCCGACGCGGTGCGACCCGGCAGGCGCAGGAACTCGGGGTCGATGGACGAGAACATCTCCCCGACGCCCCCATGGAGCGCGTGGGGGAGGTAGAGCCCGAGCACCCACGCCAGAACCATCATGAACAGGCCTTGCAGCGTATTGGTCCAGCCGACGCCGATGACTCCGCTGCGCCAAACGTAGAGCAGTACGACGGCGTAGATCCCCGCGGCCCCTGCCTCCACCGAGACGGTGTCCTGGGTAAGGACGTTGAGCACCAGTCCCGCGCCGCGCATCTGCAGCGCTAGGTAGGGAATGAACGCCATCAGGCTGACCACCGCCATGACGGGGGCGAGCGGCCGGAAGCGGAGCTCCTTCGAGACGAGCTCAGCCTGGGTGATGTACCCCTTCTCCCTGCCGAGCCTGGCTGCTTTGGGGCCCACCCAATAGAACGGTAGGAAGCCGAGGACGCCGAAGCTCAGGATGTGGAACGCCGCGGCGCCCGTGGTGAAAGCTCGTCCGGGCGCGCCGAGGAAGGCGAACGCGCTGAAGACGGTCGCCCCGGTGACGAAGTACATCAGCACGGGGCCCATGGAGCGATCGCCTGCGACGTAGCCGGCTGCGCTGTCCGAGGCTCCGCGACCGGCGCGCCAGCCCACGACGAGGGACAGGCCAAGGTACGCGCCCACCACGGCCAGGATCTGTGCTTCGGAGCTCATCAGGCCGCTTCC
>CALHGQ010000301.1 GCA_938030175.1 uncultured bacterium
GCTCCCTCGCCGGTGACTCAAAGGTGATCGCGACGGCGTCCCTGAAGTGTCTCAGGGCGTCGTTCGCCGAAAACCTGCCGCTGGACCAAGCTAGGCGAGTGAAGCGGTGTGGCCGTGAGTTCATGGGGCGGCACCTGGGTGGGCGCATCGGAGAGCGCCCTCGTTGAGGGGGAATCGAAGCAGGCATGCTGAGTGGAGATCGCCGCTGCCGAACATTCCTACCGGCCGAACTTAGGCTTTTCTTTTCTTCGAAGCTGGCGTCCCGCTGGCGGTGCCGAAACCGCAACGCCACCACCACGTGAGCAGTACGGTTCCGTCCTGCTCACGTGGTGGCGGCGTGTTTAACCATCGGCCGCGAACGCAACTGTGATCGCCTTCGACGTGTTCCATCCGTCGTCCCCGTGTCCAGGGAGGTCGCGGAACCAGAGTCGGAACGTCCAAGAGCTGCCTGGTGTCACCTCCCCGGGAGTGGCGTCGATGTCTACGGTATCGTACTGCTCAAGGGAGTGGCGACTATGACTACGGTACCGTACTGCTCACACGACGGCGTGCGTGTTGCGCCTCGGCGCAACGGAGCGCCGCTGCCACGGAGCGAGGCAGTGCATCAGCGCGAAGGGTGGCGTGATGTTCCGTGCGCGGTGAGTTCGCGACAGGACTCGAGCCGGTGGTCGATCTCGGTGGCGGTGGGATGCCGGTGTCTCCGCCGCGGTCACAGGCACAGCTTGATTCGATGGCGCGGTGAGCGATCGAGCGGGGTTGGTTGAGGGTGACGCTCGGGTCTCCGATCAGGACCCGGCCCCTTGATGGAAACATGGGGCTCATGGACCCGAACGCACCGCCGGAGTCGCTGTCTTGGGCTGCCCAAAGTCCGTTCTCGACACAGCCAATGGCGATTCAAAAGTCGCACGTCCCGCCGTGAGCCACTAGGGGGGAACCCGTAAGGGGGGCCGGATGCACCGGCGACCGTGAGCAGGGTCTCCGAAACTCGTTGGCGCGCTGGGGCGCTTGCGCCTAGCGTGGAGACTTCTCCCCGCAACTAACCCTCTTCGTAATCAAAGTCGGCCTCAATGCGTCAATCCTCTCACACTGCTCTTCTCCTTTCGGTTGGGGTCCTCGCGTCAAGCGTAGCCCTGGCACAAACCTCTCCGGGGGCCATCGAGTCCTCGACGAATCAAGCGCTTGGCCTTAGCGCCAGCGCCGTCCAGTCGCTCGACATCCAGGTGGAGGGTGACGGGTCGCTCCAGGTCCCGCTGCTCTTCGAAGGCGCTTGGACTCAGCTTTCACTGCAGCCCCATTCCGTTCGTGCCGCCAACTTCGAGCTTATCGCACACGACGCTGACGGCAACTATCGCAGCGTTGATCCCGGCCGTACGGTGACGCTCCGCGGCACCCTCGAAGGGCACCCCGGGGCCAAAGTCGCCGGCGGCGTCCTCGAGGATGGTTTCTACGCCCGCATCATCCTTGGCGACGATCGGGAGTTCTGGATGCAGCCCATTGCGGCGCTCGTCCCTGGCGCGACAGCCACGGACTACGTTCTCTACCAGAGTGGCGACGTTCTTCCGACGAACCACACGTGCGGCTCAGACCTGATCGCGAGGAGCTTCAGTAACCTCGGCCCGACGGTGTCACAGCCGACTGCCGGTGCAGGTGGTGGGCTCTACACGTGCGAATTGGCATGTGACGCTGACTTCCAGTACTACCAGGACTACGGCAACTCCATGAACAACGTCTCGAACAGGATTCAGACGGTCATTGGGGCCATGAATCTTCAGTACGAGGCGGAGGTCGACATCACGCACGCGATCACTCAGATCCTCGTTCGTACGTCCACCAATCAGCCGTACACCTCGAACAACGCTGGCACTCTTCTTGACCAGTTCGTCGCGCAGTGGACTTCCAATCACGGCAACATCCAGCGTGACATCGCCCAGCTCTTCACGGGCAAGAGCATCCAGGGCGGCACGATCGGCATCGCCTACTTGGGCGTGATCTGCAACAGCGGCTTCGGCTACGGCCTCGTGGAGTCTGACTTCAACGGCAACTTCGCGAGCGCGACGGATCTCTCGGCGCATGAGCTCGGGCACAACTGGGACGCCGAGCACTGCAGCTGCCCCTCGTTCACGATGAACCCGTCCATTACGTCCTCCAACACGTTCAACCCGAACGTCACCCGTCAGGCCATCGCGTCGCACCGAGACTCGCGCTCCTGCCTCGACTTCGGAATGGGCGGCTCGCCGCCGGGTCAGACCCCCAACCCAAGCCCGGCCAACGGCGCCACGGACGTCTCCATCAGCGCCAACCTTGGCTGGGGATCCGCTAGCGGCGCCACGGGATACGAAGTGTACTTCGGTACGGACTCAACGCCCGACAACGGCGAGTTCCAAGGCAGCACCACGGGGACGGCTCTCGCCCTTGGCACGCTCGGGTACTCGACGACGTACTACTGGCGCATCGACTCGACCAACACCACCGGTACGACCACTGGAAACGTCTGGTCCTTCACGACAGAGGTCGATCCCGCCTCCGGTTGTTTGGCCCAAGACGACAACCTTGAGGAGAACGACGACTGTGGGCAGGCCATCACCATGATGGATGGTCTCTACTTCGGCCTGAACGTCGCGAAGACCGACTGGGACTACTACGCGATGAGCGTGGCGGCTGGCGGTACGCTCAATGTTGATCTCTCGTTCGCGCACGCGAACGGTGACATCGACATGTTCCTGTACGGACCCGGCAACTGTGCACCGTTCAGTGCGGGCAACGTGAACTGCAACGGGAGCCTCGAATGCGGATTCAGCGGCAGCGACAACGAGTCGCTGACGTACACGAACACGACGGGATCAGCCATTTCCCTCGTGCTCAAGGTGAATATCTACCCGCCATCGACAGGTCCAGAGTGCAACGACTACGCCATGCAGATCACTGGCACGAGCGAAGGGCCGATCGGGACGACGTACTGCGTCGCGAATGTCAACAGCTCTGGAGGACCTGGCGGCATCTCTGCGGAAGGCAGCTCCACGGCCTCGAACAATGACTTGGTTCTGACCGCGTTCGGCCTCCCGAGCAACGTGCTCGGGTTCTTCATCGTGAGCCCCACGCAGGTCTTCGTCCCGAACGTGAGCGGTAGTGCAGGCAACCTCTGCGTCGGCCCGTCGGTCGGTCGCGGTGTGGGAGGAGTCATCTTCAACTCCGGGGTGTTCGGTCAGGCGACGGTGGTGGCCGACCTCTTGGCCATGCCTACCCCGAACGGCACCACGGTTGTTGTTGCGGGTGACACCCTGAATTTCCAGGCGTGGCACCGCGATACCGCGGGCGGCTCTGCGACATCCAACTTCACGCAAGGGATCGAGGTCAACTTCCAGTGATGTGAGTGGGGCCATCGACCCCCGGTTCGCGAGGCTTCAGCTCATGTTGCTTGGCTAGCTTGGGAGTCGATCGTCTCTCCCTAGAACCGCTCCCGCGTCGTCGCTCGAGAGCGACGGCGCGGGGGCGTTTCTGTGTTTGGGCCACCGGCACGCCGCCGCAACGAACTAGGCGGGTGCAGCGACGTCAGGGAGGATCGGTCGTTCCGGGAACGTCAAGTTCGTGTTGAAACTCGAGGGGGGCGTGGAGCTTCGTGGCGCTGGGGGGCGGTGACGGTGCCTCTTACTGGACCGTTCGAGGCAGTGCTCGCGCAGCGCGGACTGGACGGCAGCGCGTTGGGAGCCGTCGGCCGGCCCGCGGAGTGCTCTGGTAGAAGAGGCTGTCTGAAGGCAAGAAGGCGTAAGCACTGTTGAGCGGGTCCCGTCGGGGAGAGCGCGCTACTTGTTCCGGAGTTTGGGGGTAGACGCTTGGCTCAGTGTCTGGTCCTGTGTAATCGAGCGCTTCCCTTACCAACCCAACCCATCATGCTTCGCAGTCTCTTTA
>CALHGQ010000302.1 GCA_938030175.1 uncultured bacterium
TACCACTGCGTGGAGCGCTTCAAGGAGCGCGAAGACGAGCTCGCGCAGGCCCTTTGCAGTGAGGCCGGCAAGCCCATTCGCGACAGTCGCGGAGAAGTCACGCGCCTCATCGACACGTTTCGGATCGCGGCCGAGGAGGCCGTCCGCATCGGCGGTGAGGTCCAAGAGCTCGCGATTTCGCCCCGGGCCGAGGGCTATCGAGGTCAGTGGAAACGCGTCCCCATCGGCCCCTGCTCCTTCATCTCCCCCTTCAACTTCCCCCTCAACCTCGTGGCCCACAAGGTCGCGCCCGCGATCGCTGCAGGCTGCCCGTTCGTGCTCAAGCCCGCGAGCTTGACGCCGATTGGCGCGCTCATCATCGGAGAGGTCCTGGCCGAGTCGGATCTACCGAAGGGTGCCTTCTCGATCCTGCCCTGCAAGCGCAGCGACGCCGGGCTGTTCACCACCGATGAACGCCTCAAGCTTCTGAGCTTCACGGGATCGCCCGATGTGGGATGGGCCTTGAAGGCCAAGGCCGGCAAGAAGAAGGTCGTGCTCGAACTCGGAGGCAACGCGGCCTGCATCGTCGACGAGGATGCTGACCTCGACGACGCGGTGGGTCGCATGATCATCGGCGCCTTCTATCAGTCGGGACAGAGCTGCATCGGGGTTCAGCGTGTACTCGTTCACGCCAGGATCTACGAAGCGTTCAAGGAGCGCTTTGTCGCCGCCGCGCAGTCACTGGTGGCGGGCCCCCCCGCGAACGAAGATACGTTCATCGGACCGATGATCTCCGAAGGTGAGGCCCAGCGCCTTGAGTCTTGGATCAAGGAAGCGATCGCCGCCGGCGGCAAGCTGCTCTGCGGCGGGACGCGGCGCGGCTCGCTGCTCGACGCGACGCTGCTTGAGAACGTGCCAGCCGACCAGAAGGTCTGCGCAGAAGAGGCCTTCGGACCGGTCGCCGTCCTGTCTCCTTTCAGCTCCTTCGACGAAGCCCTCGATGAGGTCAACGACAGCCGCTACGGCCTGCAGGCCGGGATCTTCACTAAGGACCTCTACAAGGCCCTCGACGCATGGGATCGCCTGGAAGTGGGCGGCGTTGTGATCGGCGATGTCCCTTCGTGGCGCGTGGACCATATGCCCTATGGCGGCGTGAAGGACAGCGGCCTCGGCCGCGAGGGACTGCGGTTCGCCATCGAAGACATGACCGAGATTCGGAACCTGGTCATTCGAGACCCCCGTAGCCACTAGCGTCGACCCAAGGCAAGCGGTTGATGATCGCGCTGTCCCCGGGGCGAGTGCGGTCGCCGGTGTAGGGTGGGGACCGTGAGAGCTCCCCACTCTTGGGTGCTGCTGGGGCCCCCAGGGGCCGCTTTTGGAAAAGTGCACGGTTCCCCTTCGCGTCTGGCTGGGTACCGGGGCTCAAGGGGTTGGATGGATGCTAAACCTCAATCGATGGACGCCCACGACCTACTCGCCGACATGGACTGGCTGACGCAGCTCGCGCACCGCTTGGTGCGCGATCCTGCGCTGGCCGATGACGCGGTCCAGGAGGCCTGGCTAGCGTCTAAGCGACGTCTTGCGGCTAGCAGAAGCGCGGCAATGCCCGATCGCGGCCTGCTCAAGAGAACGCTGCGTCGCGCGATTCATCACGGGCGTCGCGCGGCGCAGCGGCGCCGATTCCACGAGGGCGAAGCGGCCCGCGGGGAGGCGCTGCCGTCCACCGCGGAGCTCTTGCTTATCGGGGAGCGCCAGCAAATCCTTTGGCAGCACCTTCGTGAACTCGACGAGCCCTATCGCTCGACCCTGCTCCTGCGATTCCAGACTGGACTCGACCCAGCGGACATCGGTGCGCGATCGGGAGACAGAGTCGACACGGTGCGCTGGCGGATCCGGCGCGGCCTGGAGCTGCTCCGGGACTCGCTTGAGGCCGAAGACGGCGGCGTAGGTCTGCTCGGCATGGTGCCGGTGGCGGTCCTCGGAATTCATCCACTGCGAACGGCCGCGGGAGCCCTGGGGGGCACCGCGACAGCGAGCGAGGCGGGCTCCCTTGGGGCCGTCCTTCCCACCAGTGGAGTCCTTTGGATGACAAACAAGCTTCTCGTCACGTTGAGCGCTGCCGCACTGCTAGTCGTTGGCGCGATCTACCTCTTGCCGGGAACGTTGGATCTAGAGGAGTCGCACGCGAGTCCCAGCGCGCTCGGGGCGGACGAGTTGGCGAGCCCCCTCGTTCAGGCCGCGGCCACCAGGTCAGATGGGGCGCCACTGGGAGAGCTGCTGGGTGAATCAGCCGGCCCTTCACGGACCACCGTTGGCATGGTGAACGAGGCTCGACTGAAGCAATCGATTGTCGCGGGTCGCGTCGTGGACAACCTGGGCGTTCCTATTGCCAGGGCCCGCGTCGTGGCAAAGGTCACGGGGGGAGAGTGGAGTCGAGAAACCGGAACGGATGTCGAGGGGCGCTTCGAGCTGGTATGCCCTGTCGAGACGGCCACGGTCGCCCTGTCGGTCCCTTACTTCGAGTTCCATCGGGGGTGCCAAGTCTCCCTTGGGTCGTCCAGCGGATGCAGCTTCCCCCCGCTGACGATCGCGCGAATCGACGTGGGCGACCTGACGATGAAACGCGTGTCCGCCATCGTTGGGCGCCTCGTCGACAAGGCTGGCACTGGGATTCCGGACGCCTGGACGAGTGTGGATGGCCTGCGTGCGGTCAAGACCAACGAGCTTGGTGAGTTTCAGCTGAGAGGCGTTTCGCCTGATGTGGGCTATCTGCACATCAGCCCGTCGAAGCACTTCAGCCAGATGCGCGCCCTGGAGCTTGAGGCTGGGCAGGTCCTCGACCTGGGCGAGATCGCCTTGAAGGAGCTTCCGCGGTTCCAAGTGCGCGGCCGCGTGGTCAACAAGGCGGGTGTGCCCATGTCGGGCGCTCGCGTCTACACTCGATACGAGGAAGTCTACGCTGGACCGGACGGCAGATTCGAGTTCTCGCCCCACTCAAGGCGCAAGGCCTACGTGCTCGCAAGCGTGCCGGGATACCGGACCTCCGAACTGTTGCTGTGCGACGACGGCGCCGACGTGGAGCTCGTCGTGCGCGACCTCGGTCCGATCTGTCGACTGCTGGTCGTGGATGCCGAGACCGATCGGCCCCTGGCTGGCGTGTCACTGGAGCAGGTGGGTGGGAAGACAAGGCCTCTTTACGTCGGGGACGCAGATAGGTCTTCCTCCGATGGACGCCTCGATATCCAGCTAGTGGACCGGGCTGACGATGCGACCGTGAAGGCTCCTGGGTACCAGAATCAGGTGGTCGTCCCCACGGCCGAGACGCTCCTCGGAGAAGTTCAGCGAGTGGCGATGCGGAGAGTCGACGGGCCCGTCTTGCGGGGTGGACTCATC
>CALHGQ010000303.1 GCA_938030175.1 uncultured bacterium
CCCGACGCGGGACATCTTCGGCCGGGACCTTCACTTCGACTTTCCGCTGTTCCGCGACCCAAGCGAGCACCCCCACCTCTGGGCCGAGGACGCACTCTCGATCCCCGCCGCGCTGCACAAGAAGTGGACCCAGAAGTACGGCCTCGACGAAGCCAACGCCATGGCGGTGGCGGCGATGGAGGAGCCGGCGCTTTCCCTGCGTGTGACCTCCAACCAGACCGCTGACGTAGAGGCGCTTCGCACAGAGCTCGCGGCGGTAGAGGTGGAAACGCGCATGTCGCCGAACCACCCGCGCGTGGTTCTCGCCCCGGCCGACGCGACCGGCGCGGTGGTCCAGTCAGCCGCCTTCCAGGAGGGACGCATCACGGTTCAGGGTGAGCACGCGGTGCGCGCCGCCGAGGCGGCCGGCAACGTAGAGGGCCTCGACGTTCTCGACCTGTGCGCGGCGCCCGGTGGAAAGGCCGCCGTACTCGCTGACCGGCACCCGCGCCTATTGGTCACAAGCGACATCTCCTCCCATCGCATGGCGCGGATGCCCGAGTCGTTCGAACGATTGCGGCTGCCCGCGCCGAGCATTGTCGCCATGAGCGGTGCGAGCGGACTACGGTCCGACGCGCTCTTTGATGTGGTGTTCCTCGACGCTCCGTGCAGCAACACGGGCGTGCTTGCCCAGCGGCCAGCGGCGCGTTGGCGCTACGGTCCCAAGGCCCAGGCTGAGCTCACGGGGCTCCAGGCCCAGCTCATCCGTGAGGCAGCCGCGCGCGTCAAGGTCGGCGGCGCACTCGTCTACTCGACGTGCAGCCTCGAACCGGAGGAGAACGAACGCATCGTCAAGATGTTCGTCAAGGAGCACGGGACCGAGACCTGGAACGTGGAGCAGGAGCGCACCAGCGGCCCACGCCCGTATGCTGACGGCGGACCCGTGGATGGCGGTTACGCTGCGAGGCTGCGCCGCTTACGCTAGACCCCGACCCACCTCGACCCACCCGGCCCACAGACCCCCATTCGACGACGCTATGGCATCCCGCTCTTCCTCACGCTCCTCCTCGAGCGGGCCCAACATGGCCCCGGTGTTTCTCGCGATGATCGTGCTCGTGGGCGGCGCCCTCGTGGTCGCCGTCATGCAGAACAAGAACGAGGAAAAGGAGGCTGCCGCCGCAGCCGCACAGGCGGCCGAGCCTGTGCAGACCTCGAACCCTTTTGCGGACCGGGACAACGATCCGAAGGCGCGCGATGGCAGCAAGATCGGAACGAAGAACACCGCGCCGGAAGGACTCGATCAGACGCCGCTATGGGTGGATGCAAAGGTGAAGGCTGATCAGGGCATGGCCCTCGTCAAGGAAGCCTCTGCCGCGCGCAACAAAGGAGACGAAGAGGCCTTCCGCGCCAAGGGCATCCAGGGCCGAGACCTCTTGGACGAGGCGCTGTTGAACACCGGCGACTGGCTCATCAGCCTCCAAGAGATGCACCCAGACGATCGCCAGGTGGCTCGGATCGAGCGGCTCCGCGCCAAGTGGGGCGATGCCTACAAGAAGGTCAGGAAGATCAACTAGGAGGCCAACTTGCCGGCTGCGGTCGGCGGCCCCACCCCTTGACTCCACCACCCAGTCAACCAGGTCGGCGCGCACGGCGCGCGCTCGTTACAGGCGCCTCGTCGGGCATCGGCGAGGCGGTCACCCGGCTCCTCGCGGCTGAAGGCTACCGCGTCGCTCTTCTGGCCCGTCGGCGCGAACGCCTCGACGCGATTCGCGACGAGCTTCCAGCCAGCAAGGACGGCCCGCACGTGGTCTTGCCCTGTGACCTCACCGATTTCCCTTCCATCGAGGCCGCCGCCGCGCGGCTCGAGGAGGAGTTCGGCGGGCTCGACCTGCTCGTGAACAACGCCGGTATCGGATACCGCGCGCGCGTCGCAGAGCTGAACCCCGACGATCTCCGCCGCGTGTTCGACACGAACGTGTTCGCCCTCCTATTGACGTGCAAGGCCGTTCACCCGCTCCTGGCCCACGGGACAGCGCCGGTCGTTGTCAACGTGTCCAGCGTGGTCGGGCGCCGCGGAATTCCGGGCCAGGCGGGCTATTCCGCCAGCAAGGCGGCGGTTTGCTCCATCGGTGAGGCGCTGCGCGTGGAGTGGGCCGACAGCGACATCGCCGTCTGTACGCTGAACCCTGCCTTGACCGCCACGGGTTTCTTCAACGCGCAGGCGAACCCAAGCGACCTTCCGGACCCCGACCTCGACGCCGCGGCCGGGCCGGGGGACGTGGCGCGCGCTGTTTTGGCGCTGGACCGCAAGCCTGCCCCGGAGCGCTCGCTGCGCTGGAAGTGGCGGCTGCTCGGCATCCTCTCGATCCTGTTCCCCCGCTTGGCGGACCGCATGTTGGTGCGCCGCCTCGGTGGGGGTTGGAAGACGCCCCTACGCTGACAGACGCACGCCGGCGTTGCCGAAGTCGACGATTCGTTTGGGAATGGCCCCGACGGGCAGGCTCTGCTGAACTCCACCGGCTTCGACGGCTCGCGCCGGCATTCCGTAGACAATGCACGTGGCCTCGTCTTGGGCGACGGTCTCCGCACCGGCTTCGCGCATGCTCTTCATGCCCTTGGCGCCGTCATTGCCCATACCGGTGAGAATGACGCCCATGGCGTTAGCACCTGCGGCCGTGGCCACGGACTCGAAGAGCTTGTCCACCGCCGGCATGTGGCCACAAACCAGCGAGCCCTTAGTTACCTTGACTGAGTAGCGTGAGCCGCTGCGCACGAGCTCTGTGTGGGCGTCACCCGGGGCGAGGAGCGCGAGGCCGGGAAGAGCGGAGTCTCCATCCTCAGCCAGCTTCACGGAGATGCGGCACTCCTTGTTGAGCCTATCCGCCAGACCCGAAAGGAACTTGGGGCCCATATGTTGAACGATGACGAGGCCCGGACTTCTGCGCGGGAGGGCGCCGAGCAAGTGGCGAAGTGTCTCTGGCCCGCCAGCCGAGGCGCCGATGGCGACCAGTCGGTTGGTCGTTGCGATACCGGGCAAGCCGGCTAGTTCCGGCCCACTCTTCGCGGGCGGCTTGACCATGGCGGCCAGTCTCTGGGCCATTCGAGTGGAGCCTTGGCGCTTGACCTCTTGGAGCCACCTCACAATCGAATCCTGGAGCTCGTCCACGGAGTAGGCGCTGCTGGGCTTGCAGAGGACGTCCATCGCGCCTGCTTCGAGACAGGCAAGCGCTGTGGCCGATCCCTTCGGCGTGACCGAGCTGATGACCAACGTCGGGGTCGGCTTGTACCGCATGATCTTGCGCAAGAACGTGAGCCCATCCATGCGCGGCATTTCCATGTCTAAGAGCACGACGTCCGGCGACTTCTTCATCAGGATGTCGCGGGCCACGAAGGGGTCCGGTGCAAGCCCAACGATCTCAACGAACGGCAACTGACCGAGCTGCTGCCCTAGGTGGGAGCGGATCAGGGCAGAGTCATCGACGATCAGGACCTTGACGCTACCGGAACGTGTGCTCATGCGGCTTCCGAGTGGCCGCTCGCGCGCCCACGCTCCACATCAACGCAAAGGGTCTCTCCCATCAAGTCGAACGCGATCGAGACGTGTTCGCTCGGCGCGTCGACCTGCGAGACTTCAGCGCTCGGAATCCCCAGTTCAAAGAAGATCTCTTCACCGCCCAAGAGGCAAACGACCTCTCCGGCGATCACGTTGGCTAGCTCCAACAGGACTCCCTGCGCCTGCTCACCCTCTTCGATTTCGCTGGTGTCGATTCCGAGGAGGCCCGAGCCGACCTCTTGGATAAAGCCGTAGGTCGCGCCAAGCTCCACGCAGCCCTGCTCGGTTTCGTTGTGAAAGCGAATCCACGCGCGTATGGAGGGGGTCTCCTCCAACTCGTCGGTACCGATGCAGTCGGCCATGACGAAACACATCGTCTCCAGCGCGCTGTCGACCTTGGCGATCAGGTCATCGGGGTTCAAAGCAATCATGGGGTGAGCCGTTGGTTGGGGCTTCGTTGGGCCTGTCGGATGGAGGTGCTAAGCGGCGGAGATCATGTCGATGATCACCTCGCGGATGCGCTCGGGCGGGAACGGTTTGTGGAGTCGGGCGCGGGCCCCAAGCTGGGCGAGTCTGAAGAGACGCTTCGCGTTCATCTCCGTGCTGACGATGACAACCGCCACCTCTTCCACTCGGCCATCTTCATCGATAGCGACCATGAACTCTTCACCGTTCATAACGGGCATATTGACGTCGAGAAAGACGATGTCGGGAAGCGATTCATCAAGCCGCTCAAGGGCTACCGCGCCGTGCTCCGCCTCTCGAATACAGTCTTCGCTCACGCCCGCCTGAATGACGGACTTCTTGATCGCTTTGCGCACGATCGCTGAGTCATCAACGATGAGGACTTGGATGTTTGAGATATCTTGTTCCATTGCGATTCCTAGGCCTGCGGCCTTGAGACCGTGACTTGCCGTGCTGTTGTCGCCGCCGCTTTGGCGGAGCCGTCCTCGTTCGCCTGTGGGCTGGCGGTTCGGGAAGAGGGTGGTCGTTGGAAGGTCATCTGCCGCCTCCTCGCTTGCGGTAGGCGCCCACCATGATCTGGTCGGCACCGATGTCGTTGCCGCTAAGGGTCTCTGTGGTGCCGACGAAGAACAGGCCGCCCGGTCGGAGCAGTGAGATGAAACGTCGCGTCAACGCGTCGCGCGTAGGCGAGTCGAAGTAGATCATCACGTTGCGACACATGATGGCGTCGAATGGGCCCTTCATCGGCCAAGCGTCAAGCAGGTTCAGCAGGTTGAAGCTAACGATGTCTCGCAGCTCTGGGACGATCTGGAACCTGGGCGCTCCGTTAAGCTCCACCTTGCGAAAGTACCTTCGAAGGCGCTGGGGCGTCACGCCGCTCACGTCTTGTCGCGAGTAGACGCCCGTACGCGCGGCGGCTAGCGCGCCGGTGGACAGGTCCGTGGCGAGGATTCGGTTGTCGCGCCCCTTTGGATCCGAGACCGTCTCACGGAGCAGCGCCGAGAGGGAATAGGGCTCGCAGCCACGCGAGCAACCCGCTGACCAGATTCGAAGTCCCTTCCGGCTAGCGATCGCCGGCAGCAAGATCTCTTTCCGCAGCAGCTTGAAGTGCTCTTCCTCGCGGAAGAAGCTCGTATGGTTCGTGGAGAGAGCATCGAAGAGAGCCAGCTCAAGCGGCCTCGCGCCGCCCCCGTCGATGGTACGCACGAGAGACTGGACCGAGTCGATCGGGTGCTCGCGGTGCATGGCCTGCAGACGGTTCTCCACGATCACACGCTTCTTGACATCGATGGAGAGCCCCCACTTTCGATGCGCCAGAGCCGAGATCTGCTCGAATTCGTGGTCGAGAAGATGAGTCAACCAACAGCCCCCATCGCTTCAAAGTCGCCCGCTTCACTCATGAAGTCAGCGAGAACAATCTGCATATCGATCAGCGTGACCACGTGCTCAGAGTCTTCTGACTTCGCGAGGCCAAGGATGTAATTGGCGTCGAGGCGGGTCCCCACCGACGGAGCGTCCTGGATGTCTTCGCTCTTCACGTTCGACACCTCGCGAACCGCGTTGACCACGCAGCCAATGTTGACCGTGCTTTCGTCGCCCGCGTCCACGTCCAGGACGATGACGCAGGTCGAGCGATCATGCTCGCCGGCGTTCAGGCCGAGACTCCGGCGCAGGTCGAGTACCGGGATGATCTTCCCTCGCAGGTTGATCACTCCCTCGATCGCCTGGGGCATCCGCGGCAACGGGGTCACCGGCTGCATCGCGATGATCTCACGAACGATGAGGATAGGGATTCCATAGGTTCCGCCCTCGAGCACGAAGGTCAGGAACTTCGAGCCAGTATCCACTTGGCTCGGATCGTCGGCGGGTTGCTTAGTCATGGTCTAGTACGCGCTAGCACAGAGCCACGCTCTCCGATTCGGCAAGAACGCCTTCGATGTCAACGATGAGTGCAACGCGGCCGTCGCCGAGGATCGCGCCCCCGGAAATGACGCGCGCGGTCGGAGTGCAGGGGCCGAGCTTCTTGATCACCACCTGCTGCTGGCCAAGGATCTCATCGACCACGAGACAGACGCGTCGGCCCATGCCCTCCACAAGGATGAGCGTCGAGCGGCTCGGGTCCCCGGTGTGCCCTCCATAACCCTCCAAGATCTGATCGAGCCTGTGCAACGGCACGAGCTGGCCCCTCACTTCGACCACGGGACGTTCGCCCTTGATCGCGTGGAGCTGCTGCGCGTTCGGTCGGAAGCTCTGGACAATCGAGAGCGTGGGGATCACATAGCGCTGGGAGTTCGTGGACACGATCATCGCGTCGATGATCGCGAGCGTCAGGGGAAGCTGAATCTGGAACTCGGCGCCCTTCCCTTGCTCCGAGAAGATCTCGACCTTGCCCCGCATCGCCTCGATGTTCCGCTTGACGACGTCCATGCCAACGCCGCGGCCGGAGATGTCCGTGATGGCCGCCGCCGTCGAGAAACCGGGCTCAAAGATGAGCTTGTAGACGGCGCTATCGCTCATCTCGGAGAGGTCGCGATCGCTGGGAATGAGTCCCTTTTCCTTGGCCTTGCGGAGAATTCGGTCGCGATCAAGGCCTCGACCGTCGTCCTTCAGGCTGATGACGATGGCCCCGCCTTGGTGGCGGGCGCTGAGGACGACCGTTCCTTGGGGGTCTTTCCCCGCCGCCTCGCGGTCCTCTGGGGGTTCGACGCCGTGGTCGATGGCGTTGCGAACAAGGTGGACGAGCGGGTCGCTGATCTTGTCGACAACGTTCCGGTCCACCTCGGTGTCTGCACCTTCGATCTCAAGCTTGACGGACTTCCCCGCCTTACCTGCGACGTCGCGCACCAAGCGATGCATCTTCTGGAAGGTCGACTGGAACGTCACCATGCGCAGGGACATCGATGCCTCCTGCAGGTCGCGCGTGATCTTGCCGAGGTGCGAGAGGTTGCGGATGAGGCTCTCGCCGACCCCGTCCCCGATGCCTTCGGTGCCCTGAACCACCATCTGCTGTGCGATCACCAGCTCGCCGACCATGTCTACCAGGCTGTCAAGGCGCTGGGTGCTGACGCGGATCGTGCTGTCGTAGTGAGCCTTCTTCTTGGTCCCCGGCGCCTTGGAACCGGGCATCAGCTCATCCTCGGCGGGAGGACTTGGGAAGACCTCTGACTTGAGGAGGTCCCGGAGTGGTGATGGGTCCTTCTGGGCCTTGACGGCCGCGTCCAGCTGGGACTTCGTGATCGCGCCGAGCAGGACGAGCACTTGGCCGATCAGAACGGACTCGCCCTCTTCACGCAGTTCCCGCTGCCTATCGAGCGCGACGTTGAGCTCTACTTCCGTGAGCGCTCCCCTCGCGACCAGAACCTCACCGAGGCGCATCGCTGCGACCTCTGGCTCCCTTGCGGCCTGCTCGAGCTCCGCGTCATCGCGGAAGCCCGCGATAGCCAACGCGGTACGCACAGCACGCGACCCGAAAGCCGCAAGGTCCGAGGGATCCTCGGCCACCTTGCCCACCTGCATCACGAGCTCGTCGTGGGCAGATCTTTGCGGACCCGCCTCGCCCATGAGCGCAGCTAGGAGCTGTTCCAACATGTCCTTGCTCTCGAGGACGATGTCCGCATGTCCGCTGGTGAAGTCAAGCTCCGACGCGCGGAACTGATCGAGCAGCGTCTCGACCACGTGGGCAAGCTCGACGACCTCGGTGATGCCAAGGAAGCCTGCTACGCCTTTGATCGTATGGAACGCGCGGAAGATCCTATCGATTCCATCGGGTGACTTGGGGTCTTCTTCGAGCTCGAACAGCGCAGCCTCAGAGTCCTCAAGGTGCTGCCGCGCCTCCGTCACGAACTCAGGGATCGTTTCATCCAAGAGAAGCTCGTCGGCAAAGACGATGGGTTCACTGCCCGACGTCTGAACGGCGCTCGCGGGAGGCTGCGGCTGAGACGATAGATCCTCTTTGGAGGGCCCCTTCACTTCCCAGTCCTTGAGCGACTCGAGAACGTCTTGGTGGTCAGGCGGAGCGGACTGTGCGTTGTCGCTAAGGAGAGCTAGGTGGTCACGATGCCAGTCGATCGCGGCCACGAGGGGATCGATCGGTACCTCTGCGTCGGAGTCGATGGCACCGTCGATCATCGTCTCTGCTTCGTGCCACACGGACTGCGCGACATGAAGGCTAAGAACGCCGCACTCTCCCTTGAGGGTGTGAATATCACGCTGCAGGTCCGCAGCCGCATCCGCCCGCTCCCAAGGGTCCTTCGCGCTCTCGAGCTTGAGAACGGAGGTTTCGATCTCTGAGAGGGTGTCCCTGCCCGCAGAGATGAAGAGCGCAAGCAGGTCTGCGTCAGCCTCTTCTTCTTCCGTCGGCTCGTGATCTTGCCCCGGTGCTTCGTCCAGGACGAGTTCGCGAAGGAGGGCTCTGAGCGTTCTCGACGCGTCCGAATCCCCGGCGATCACCAAGTCCGTTTGGGCTAGGAACTCGTCCAGGCGCAAGCGAAGCTGGACCGGGACCGCTTGGTCCTCTGAGGCGACGAGTCCCTTCGCGTGGGACCTGAGTTCACTCGCTTCCTCCGCTGCGACAGCGCTCTCTGCTGCGGCAGCCCAAACGAGGGCATCGAGGTGGAGTTGAACAGACATCGGGGTGGAGAGCGGCCGGACTAGGGAAGAGCGAAGGAGAGGCTTGGGTCACTGCCTGGGTCACCGCCCAGTGGATGACGACTTCGAGGCTGTGCGGTAAGAGTCCGACTAGAACGCGTCCATCGGGAATTCGTCCACTTCACTCAGATCGGGCGCGACGATGGGCTCAGCCGCGAAGCTGCGCGACGGCAGGGGAGCCCGAGGAGAGGGTCGCTGGATCGCATGGGGGCTGGAATGGGACGCCGTTTCAGGTCCCGGGCCATCGCCCTCCAAGTTGTGTCGGAGAACGAGCTCGCGAACGGTCTGGACCTGGTCCGCGGTCTCCACGGCGGTCGAGGCCAGCTCTTGCGCGTTCGACGCGTTGTTCTGCGTCACGGCCTCCAGCTCTTTGATGCTAGACGAGACGTTACGAATACCGTCGAGCTGCTCGGACGAGGCTGCGGCGATCTCACGGATCAGAATGTTGACGCGTGTGCTGCCCTCGTGAATCTGCTCGAGCGAAGAGTTGACGCTCTCGGCGCTGGCGACGCCGCGACCGATCTGGTCGTTGGACTCGGTGACGATGCGCCCCGTCTCCTTGGCCGACTCGGCGCTGCGCTGCGCGAGCGCGCGAACCTCTTCTGCCACGACGGCGAAGCCTTTGCCCGCCTCACCCGCCCTCGCAGCCTCAACGGCTGCGTTGAGGGCCAAGAGGTTCGTCTGGAAGGCAATGTCGTCGATGACCTTGATGATCGTTGAAATGTTGGCACTGGACTCACGGATATCGTCCATCGCGACCTTCATGCGCGACATCTCCGTCTTGCTCTGGTCCGCGGCGGAGGCGTACTCCTCCGACAGCGTGTTGGCTTGGTCCGCGTTGTCAGCGTTGCGTTGCGCCATGCTCGACACGCTGTCGATGTTGGAGCGAATCGACTCCAGCGTCGAGGACTGCTCCGTCGAGGCTCCAGCCAGCTGTTGGCTCGCTGACTGGGTTTGCGTGGCGGCGCGGTCGATGTGCTCACACCCGATGCCGATCTCCTGGATCACGTCGTGGAAGTTTCCAAGGAGCTGATTGAACGAGCGGTTCAGTTCGCCCAGCTCGTCTTCCCTGTGTGAAGGAAGCCTGCGGGAAAGGTCACGGTGGGCGACGGTCTCCTTGACGTTCTTGATCACCTCGACAATGGGAAGGGCGAGGCTCCTTGCGAAGAGGAGCGCACCAAAGCCGACCATCAGGCCAAGGATGGCTCCCACGACGACGACGCGGGACAAGATGTGACGCGCGGGTGCTTCGATCTCAGCGAGGGCCATCTCCACGATGATCGCTTGGCGGAAGTCGCCAAACTCCAGCGGGGCGTAGGCAGAGAGCACCTCTGTTCCCGCATAGTTCACCGTGCGCATGACGCCCGAGAGACCCTCCAGCGCGCGGTCCACGCTCTCGGACTCAATCTTGATCGACCCTTCGCCGTCAGCGCGGTGGCGCAGTGAGGAACGCGCCTGACGATCCTCGCCAACGAGGTACGTTTCGCCGGAGGTCTTGAGTTCGGAGCGGTTGCCGACGACCGCGTCCACCTTGTCGATGGGCAGCTGGAACGCGAGCACGCCCACCTTCTTGTCCCCGTCGAATACGGGGGCCGCCATGAAGCTCGCCGCGGCGTCGTAGCTCGGCAGGTACGAGTCTGTGTCGACCATCGTCACGTCCCCGGGCACGTTCGAGCTCATCGCGCCGCAGTAAGCGTTCGCAAGGTTGGAGTTCCGGTGAGGGCCGCGGAGGAAGTTCGTCGCGAAGTCGCACTCCTTGTAGACCGAGTAGATGATGTTGCCTTCGAGGTCGAACAGGAAGATGTCGTAGAACCCGTTCGTCTCTAGGAACTCGGTGAACCATGGGTGGTACATGGCGTGGGCCTGGTCGTAGCGCGTTCCCTGGTTGCTCTCGCTCAGTCGGTGCTTCGACCCCACTGCCTGGGCGTTGGTGGCGATGTAGAGGCCCTGCAGAACCTCGCCGGTTGGGCTGCCGGGCAGAAGCGTCGAGATCCCATCCCATTCTCCGCCCGCAGCAAGCAGGCGAGGGCGAAACTCCGAGCTGTAGTAGTTCTCTACGTCAGCCTCCAGCGTCCCGATCAGGCTGGCGAGCTCGGTGGGAATCGCTTTCCACCCCTCCGTGAACTCGACCGCGGCCTCCACCACCATCAGGTTCTGTGACGTGGTACTGATCTGCCCCTGGGTTGCCTCGGTAAGGTGCCTCTCGACGATGTGCTTGCGATTTTGCAGGATCGACTCGACGTGGGCCGTCCCCTCTTCCATCAGGGTGTGGTGCAGCTGGTTGTAGATCAGCGTGCTGACCAAAGCGATCGAGCCAACTCCGATCACGACGCAAAGGGCCACAACGCGGGTCGTGAGGGACCAGGCGCGGGGGCTAAAGAGTCGCCGGGTAAGGGACTGGGTAGCCGGGGGATCGATGCTGGCTGAGGATGCCATGGGGATTCGTGTGCGAGGAGGTGGGTCGCGAGTAGGGATTGCTGCCTCTGGATGTCGTCGGGACTCACGGGCTACCTTTAGGGGTTTAGCCGCACACGGCGGCGAATCGGGTGGGTGCCACACCTAGGCGTCTCCAAGTGCGCGGTATGGGGAAATCACTGAAAAGCGGCCGTCTGGAATTGAGTTGTTGGGCCTCGCCTCCCGATAAGGACGAGAGCGCTCCCGCCGTCGTGAGCGCCGCCAGGCCGAGCCCCCGGACTCTGGGCCCTGACGCTCCAGCTCGCGCGACGCGCGCCTCGCCCAACCTGCATCCACCCATGGGACTCCATGTTCTTCTCATCGACGACTCGGGCGTCATGCGCAAACTCGTCTCGAAGGCTCTCCGGGCCGCTGGCCTCGACATCGAGTCCACCGCGGAGGCTGGGAACGGACAAGAGGGCTTGGACGCCCTCGTGAAGAGCACGTTCGACGTGGTGCTCTGCGACTGGAACATGCCCGTGATGGACGGCATCACCTTCGTGAAGGAAGCCCGCACGAGCCACAAGGTGCCCATCGTGATGCTGACCACGGAGTCCGGGGACGACAAGGTGGAGCAAGCACTCGAGGCGGGCGCGAACGCCTACGTGACGAAGCCTTTCACTCCTGAGAAGCTCGAGCAACAGATCAAGCTCGCCATCGCGGCGTAGGCCCGGGACGGTCCGTCTGGCTAGCCCTTGGGCCAGCTCTTTGGCCCAGAGGTCACCGACATGATCACCATCATCAAGCTCCAGAACCTCTTCACTGACCTTTCACCAAGGGGTATGGACCAGGTGTTCAGTGACTGGGAGATGCTCGTGGGCTTTGGCGCGATGGCAGAGTGCCAGCCGATCGTCATCGCGGCTGGCGCGGAGGAGATCCAACACCGAGTAGATCCCCAGCACATCCTCGTCGAGACGCAGGTCGAGAAGAACAACGCGGGCATCGGCCGCATCTACTTCGCCTTCCCCAACGAGCTAGTCATCGACATCATCGGCGAGCTGATGATGGTCCCCGACTCCGTGAAGGAGGAGAGGTCACGCTTGGGGCTCTCTGAGAACGACGTGGAGACGTTCCAAGAGATGGCGAACCTCCTTTGTGGTTCATGGAACCGTGTCTTCCAGGACCTCGAACGCAACCTACGTATCTCACAATCGGTGGACGATCTGGTCGTCTCTGCCTCCCTCGGGTCGAGTTGCGCCCTGGTGGACCGAATCCCTGAGGGTCGCGTGGCGTGGGTTGATACCAAGATCATCGCAGGTGACAAGACGTATCGATCGTTGATCGTCCTGCCGTTCGACGTGGCTCTTGCGGTGACGGAGGAGTTCTACGCAACGACGGATCCCCGCGCCGCCCGCGCGAGCTAGGCGCGATCCGGCGCCTGAACTCCAAAGCGTTGCCTCGAACTCTACGCGCTTGACTTGTGAACGAAAAAGAGCGACCCGCAAGGGTCGCTCTCTTCTGGTTGTTCTGTTCTGGCTGTGCGCTTCGGTCAGCTAGCTTCGCGCTGGTCCGGATTGAACTCCGGCATCGGTGGCAAGGCCTCCGTGGGGCCTTCCGCGACGCTGTCCGTGCCAGCGGGAGCCACGCTCGTGTCGTCGAGGACGCCGAGGTCATAGCCCGCGTCGAGGTCATCGGACGGAAGAGCTTCCACTGCGCCAAGGTCGAGGCCATCGGCTTCGATGTCGAGGACTCCGTCCTCGAGCGGAAGGAGCGCGTCGGAGAGATCGTCGCCTGCGTCCGCCATCAGCGGATCGTCCAGCATGCTGAGCGCATCTGTGCTAATCGCTGCGTCGTCCGAGGGAGCCACCGAAGCATCGGCTGCGTCGAACATGGACTCCCATCCGCCTTCCATCGTGGGCGGCGGCGCAGAGGCCATGTGCTCACTGATCCAGCGACGGTTGGACTCCACCGTGCCGACGACGGGCAGGACCTCGAAGTCCGACATCGCAGCGATGTGAGCCAGGACTTCAGCCGGCACGAGTGCCGGCATGGCGACCGTCAAGACCTGACCGAACACGTCCAGGGGCACCAGCTGGTGCTTTTGGAAGTCGGCCACGTTGATCTCTTCCAGCGCGGCTGGATTCGGCGAGATCAAATCCACCGGCAGGAACGGCAGCTGGAAGGTCTCGCAAACCACCTTGGAGAGGTCCCAGTCGGACACCAAGTTGGAGGTCACGAGCGCCTCGCAGAAGGGCATACCTCCATCCTGGCTGAGCTGGAGCAGCTCGCGGATGGCATCGAGGCCAGCGAGACCGCGCTCATGCAGAACTTCTGCTAGCCGGCCATAGTCGAGTCTCTGGGTGTACTTCACGTGGGGAGGGCGTCCCGAGGTAGCGAGACATGGCTAGCTATCGACAGGTTGCCTCCCCGGCTTGAAAGGATCCTCGCCAAGCGCACGCGCCTGGCGGCCCCGATGGACGCTCAATGCGTCCATATTGAGTCACTCTCGGCCCGAAAAGGCCCTCTAGACGTCCAGGTTCGTGATTTCGAGGGCGTGCTGCTCGATGTACTCACGTCGAGCTTCCACGCCTTCACTCATCAGAATCGTGAAGATCTCATCGGCTCCCATGGCGTCATCCAGGGTCACCTTGAAGAGCAAGCGCGCTTCTGGGTCCATGGTCGACTCCCACAGCTGGTCCGCATTCATCTCTCCAAGACCCTTGTAGCGCTGGATGTCGACGTCCGACTGAACCCCGCGCTGAACCTCCGCCGCGAGGTCCATCAGGTCGTCGGACTCGACCTCTCCGCCCTTGGACGTTCGCACGACGAAGTCACCGCCGCCTTGGAACTTCAGGCCCGACTCCGTGAGCGCGCCCAGCAGAGCTTCGATCTCGTCACGGTTCTTGAGGATCATGGCCAGGCCATCTGCGTTCTGGCGTAGGACGTCGCTTTCAGGTCCACGGTAGACCTTGAAGTTCTCGTTCCCCATGGCCTGCAGGTTCAGCCAGTTGTCCTGCTCCTCCTTCGTGTCGAAGTACTCCTCGGTCCTACCCACGGCGGCGTAGAAGGGGCGCAACCTCGTGCCGTCCCAGCGCTCCAAGAACGAAGAGAACGACAGCTCGGCCCACGCGGGGATCGAGACGTCCACGAGGTTCTGCACTTCCTGCAGCTGATCGAGAAGGATCTTGAGCTCCGCACCCGACCACTCTCGCTTTGCGGTCCGATCTTCGACGGTGATTTGACTCACGCCGCGGTCGAGCAGTGCCTTGCGCAAACCAGGATCGTCGACGATGTACTGACTCTTCTTGCCCATCGTGAGCTTGTAGAGCGGAGGCTGCGCGATGTAGAGATGACCGTTCTCGATGAGCTCCGGCATCTGACGGAAGAAGAACGTCAAGAGGAGCGTGCGGATGTGCGAGCCATCCACATCAGCGTCCGTCATGATGATGACCTTGCCGTAGCGCAGCTTCTCGATGTCGAACTCCGGCCCGATGGCCGTGCCGAGGGCAGAGATGATCAGCTGGATCTCTTGGTGCCCGTACATCTTGTCGAGGCGCGCTTTCTCGACGTTGAGGATCTTACCTTTGATCGGAAGGATCGCCTGGTAGTGACGGTCGCGGCCCATCTTGGCCGGGCCGCCTGCTGAATCACCCTCAACGATGTACAGCTCCGTCTCCTCACGGTTCTTGCTCTGGCAGTCAGCGAGCTTGCCGGGCAGGTTGCCGCTGGCGAGCGCCGACTTACGACGAACCATGTCTCGGGCTTTGCGCGCCGCATCCCGAGCCTCTTTCGCGCGGACGGCCTTGCCGACGATCGCCTTGGCGGGACCCGGGTTCTCCTCAAGGTACGTGGAGAACATATCGTTCACCGCGGACTCCACAATGCCTTGGGCTTCGCGGTTACCGAGCTTGTCCTTGGTCTGACCTTCGAACTGCGGGTCCGGAACCTTCAGGGAGAGCACCGCTGTCAGTCCTTCTCGGAAGTCGTCGCCAGAGGGGAGCTCTTGGTTCTCTTTGACGAGCTTTCCGTTCCTCGCGTAAGCGCCAAGGGTACGGGTCAGCGCGCCACGAAGGCCCGCCAAGTGCGTACCGCCCCCGTGGGTGTTGATGTTGTTGACGAAGGTGAAGATGCTCTCCTGATACGAGTCCGTGTACTGGAGAGCGAGCTCGACCTCGTACTCAGCGTTCGGATCGTCGGTCCCGGGGACCTCCTTCGAGAAGTGCACGACCTCGGGGTGGAGCGTCGTCTTGTTCTTGTTGATGTGCGCGACAAAGGTCTTCAGACCGTCGGGGTACTCAAAGACCTCCGATGCGCCGTTGCGCTCGTCCTCAAGTTCGATGCGGAGCCCACGCGTACCCATGAGGTAGGCGGTTTCTCGCAGGCGCTTCTCCACGATGTCGAAGTCAACTTCCACGGTGGAGAAGATCGTCGCGTCCGGGAACCACGTCACAACGGTGCCCTGCTTGTCGGTCTTCCCAGTCACGATGAGGTCCTTCGACTTCACGCCGCGCGAGAATTCCATCTCGTGGATCTCGCCGTCCTTGAAGACCTGGACGTGAAGCTTGGTCGAGAGAGCGTTCACACAGGAGACGCCCACGCCGTGGAGGCCACCGGACACCTTGTAGGACTGATCGTCGAACTTGCCTCCGGCATGGAGCTTCGTCAGCACGACCTCGACGGCAGGAATACCCTCCGTCGGGTGAATCGAAACAGGGATTCCGCGACCATCGTCTTCGACTCGCACCGAGCCATCCGAACGCAGAATCACTTTGCACTTCGATGCATGACCGGCAAGGGCCTCGTCAACGGCGTTGTCGACGACCTCCCAGATCAGGTGGTGCATGCCGCGGCTGTCGGTGTCACCGATGTACATCGCGGGCCGCACGCGAACGGCCTCAAGGCCCTCAAGAACCGTGATGGAGCCGGCGTTGTATTCGGCGGGCTGGGCCGATTCGGCGTCGCCTGCGGGTGGGTTGTCTTGGTCGCTCATCAGCGTCGTTTCAACTTGAAGGAAAGCTT
The DNA here is from genome assembly GCA_938030175.1 of uncultured bacterium. GTDB lineage: Bacteria > Planctomycetota > UBA1135 > UBA1135 > Saltatorellus. The sequence continues at coordinate 16,058 of CALHGQ010000303.1, forward strand.
GCGGATCGATGCGTCTTCAAGAAGGGCATCAGCGCGGGCTCTAAGGTCTTCCGAGGCAAAGCCGCGGAGTTCGGAAAGGAGGGTCGAGCTTTCGACTTCGATGGTCAGGATGCCGCGTCGGAAGGAGACGGCGCGGGCTCGTTCGGAGAGTTCGGGGCCAGCGGCTTCGTCCCAGGCAGCGATGGCTGGGGCCGCTTTCTTGCGCTGCAGAAGACCGCTGACTTGCAGGTACTCCACAACGGATTCGTCCATGGGTTTGATGAACCCGCGGGCTGGTTCCTCGACGCGCTTGGGCCCGAGGTTGATCATGGGACCCGTTGGCCTTTTGGATCGAAAGCGCCGCCTGGGTCCCGGCTGGGCCGTCCCGTCCGAAGCAGTGGTCGCCCCGGACTTCGCACGCGGCCTCGTCAGGCGCCTTTTGGAAGGACGGTTTGCCAACGGATCAGGGGGAGCAGCGGCGAGGGGCCTGCTTAGGCGTCGAGCGTGATCGGCATCACGATGTACACATGGTTCTCGCTGAAGGTGAATTTGCCAGGGCTGGTTTTCTGGGCGAACTCGAGAACGACCTTCTCGGGCTGACCGTTCTTGATGCCGTCCAGCACGTAGTCGGGATTGAAGGCGATGTCTGAGTCCTCGCCTTTGAAATCGACGTCCATGTGGGCGGTGGCTTCACCCCGTCCGGCGGAATGTCCGTACATTTCAAGCTGGTCGCCTTTCACCCGCAGGCGAACCGCGCGGGTCTCGTCACCGGAGACGTTCGAAACGAGGCGGAGCTTGCGCGTGAACTGTTCGGTGTCTGCCTCGATCCGGTTGCCGCACTCGGCAGGGATCACCGCCTGGTACTGGGGGAAGTCCCCGTCGATGAGTCGAGCGAAGATCTCGGCGTTCTTTGAGATCAAGCCCACCTGATCGTCCCGCAGCGCGAGCTTGACCTGGTCGAGTGGGTCCGAGATGACCCGGCAGAAGAGCTGCATACCCTTGGTGGGGACGATGGCGCGCTTGGCCTCCATGCCCTTCATCTCCACCGGGATCAAAGCCATGGACAGGCGGCGGCCGTCCGTGGCGACGAGGCGCAACTGATCATCTTCGAGCTCCGTCAGGACGCCGTGCATCGCGTAGCGACCCGGTTCCTTGGCTGCCGCGAAGGCGGTGCGTCCCACGAGGCGCGTGAAGTTGCCTCCCTGCAGTCCTACTGAACCTTCGTCACTGAAACGGGGTACGACTGGGAACTCGTCCGCGTCGGCCACCACGAGGTCACAGGAGTCCGCTCCGCTGGTGATGGTGCACTGGGTCTCACCGGTTGAGATCGTCACGGTCTCACCGGAGAGGTCACGGACGAAGTCGAAGGCTGTCCGTGCGGGCACGACCACGGGGCCAGGCTCAATCACCTTGCACTGGGTGATCTTGAATCGCACCGAGACCTCTTGGTCCGTGGCCACAAGCTCCAGCGTGTCATCGGTGGCAACGAGGCAAACGTTGTCGAGGATAGGCTTCGTGCTCTTGCTTGGAATGACGCTGTTGATGATGGCAAGCCCCTCACGGAGTGCATCACGGTCGCAGGTGGCCTTCATCGATATGGGTGCCCTGGGAGGTCTTGGATCTTGGGTCGCGATGGAACAGATCGCTGTCGGTGCACTCGAAGGAATCGCTGCGCGAATGGCCTTGAGTGCAGAAGCGGATGAGTCGATGGATCCGGCAAGCCCGCGGACGGCGTCCCAAGTGGGCGATCGAGCCAAAGGCACGGCCTGCGTTGAGAGCGGTTCTCCAGGAGTCTCTGGATCCATGGTGAAGTCTGGTTTTCCAGAGGCTTCACTGTAGTGAAGATCATCGTCTTAATAGGGTCCCCTGTCCACGGTGTAGAGGTGGTCTCTCGCGATCCTTTCTGCTCGCTCTACAAGGGTTTACAACCGCCCTCCCCAGGTGGATGAATCGCCCGCTCCGGGGGATAAGCCGTGGAGAAGAGGCTCGATTTCCACGGCTGTACAGTCGGCCCTGGAGGGGCTCCGTTGGGAGCCATTTGCTCCCCAAGTTGTCCGGGACTTTCCCCGCCACTGTCCACGGACCTTCTTCCGGACTCCCCACTCCGTTGACACGGGACTGACGCCGATTCCACACGTCTTCCACAGGGTCATCCGCGGCTGCCATCCCGGCCGCCCCAGCGCTCGCCCCAGCGCACAAGATCCAGGCTGGTCCCCAACGCTGGGCACGGCGCATCGAAACCCCCTGCCGCAGCGGCCCTTGCGTCGCTTGTCTCACGAGTACGGCCTGTTGGGGCCCCAAACACACCCAAAGTGCTGATTGGCAGGGACGTAGCGCACCTGGATGCCCAGCGTTGGGGGCCAGCTCGGAGAGGGCCCCCACGAGAAGGGCCGCCGCGGGAAGGTCTCCCCACGGCGGCCCTTGGCGTCGATCGTGCATCACGCGTGCCTAGCGGCTCTTTTGGCCGAGGCGATCCATGAAGGTCTGGACGACCTTCGAGAAGTCAGGGTCGCTCACCACGAGCTTCTCGATCTTGTCGACGGCGTACAGCACCGTCGTGTGGTCGCGACCACCGAAGAAGCCGCCGATCTCCTCAAGGGAGTGTCGCGTGACCTTCCGCGCGAGGTACATCGCCACCTGGCGCGGGAAGGCGATGGCCTTGGTGCGCCGCTTCGACTGCAGGTCGGTCAGCTTCGCCTGGTAGTGCTCCGTGATCAGGTTGATGATGTCGTCCACCGTCGGAGCGCCCTTACGGACCTCGATGAGGCCTGCCAAAGCCTCTCGGGCGAGGTCGAGGGACATGCTCGTGCCCGTCATTCGAGAGTAGCCGATCAGTCGCGTCACCGCGCCTTCCAGCTCCCGCACGTTCTCCTCGATGTTCTCAGCGATGAAGCGGGCGATCTCATCCGGCACCTCGTCGCCGCGCTCGCGGCTCTTGCGCTTGACGATAGCCATGCGCGTTTCGTAGCAGGGCGGCTCGATCTCGGTCACCATGCCCCACTTGAAGCGAGACACCAGGCGGTCGTGGAGGGTCGGAATGTCCTTGGGCGGACAGTCCGCCGACAGCACGATCTGCTTGCCCGCGTTGTAGAGCGAGTTGAACGTGTGGAAGAACTCTTCCTGGCTCTTCTCCTTGTTCGCGAGGGTCTGGATGTCGTCAATGACGAGGACGTCAATGTCCCGGTACTTGTCCCGAAAGCGCTGCATGTCGCCCGTGTCGAGCGCGCTAATGAAGTGGTTGACGAACGTCTCGCAGGAGAGATAGAGGATCCTGTAGGCGGGGAAGCGCTCGAGAACGGAGAAGCAAAACGCCTGGAGCAGGTGTGTCTTGCCCACGCCGACGCGCCCGTGGAGGAACAGGGGGTTGTAGCTCTTGCCCGGTTGTTCGGCGGCACCCATCGAAGCCGCGTGCCCGAAGCGGTTGCACGGGCCGACGACGAATGCGTCGAACGTGCACTTCTTGTTGAGCGTGAAGTCCGATGAGCTCTCCAGCTGCCCGATTTTCGCGGGCTCAATGGGCACGGCCCGCCTCGGGGTCGGCTCGGCGCTGGTTTCAAGGGGCGCGTCGAGCGCTTCCCGCCGAACTGGCGCGACGTTGGGCGCGCCGTTGAGCCTTCCGCCAGGGGCTACGGCCGGGGAACCTGAGGAAGGTCGGGTCGAGGGCCCGGCCGGCCCGCGCTCCGCAGGGTCAGGCTTCAGAGTGCCAGCCCCCACCGGGCCGGGCCCTGGGAACTCCTTAGACGCCGTCGGCGCGTCGTCCACCAAGCTCTCTGGCTGCGCCGCCACGATGATCCGACGCTTCTGGCCAAGGACCTTCTCAACGGCGTTCTCCAACACGTCGAGGTAGTAGCGGTTGACCCAGTCCCGCGCGAATGAGTTCGGAACGGCGATGGTGGCCGCGTCTTCGTCGATACGCACCAGCTTGGAGCGGTTGAACCAGGTCTGGAACTGCTCAGGGGTGATGTCCTGTTGCAGAACAGAGCGCAAGGCTTCCGCCAGCGGTGCGATATGGGCACCGACGCCCACCCCCGACTCGGTATCCGGAGTCGGGGCTTCGGGCGCGGAAGCAGGCAGCTGGGCTGTCGACGGGCTCGTGGGCGGCCCGGCGGGCGTTCTCAGAACCTGGGGAGGCTCCGGAAGATCGGGCTCAGCTGGGGACGGCTCAGCTAAAGCCGGCTCAGCTAAAGCCGGCTCAGCTGAAGCCGTTTCAGCTGGCACCGAGTCGGCGCCACTGAAGTCAAAGAGGGTCTCCTGTGTAGGGCGATGTGCTGGCGGTTCATTCGCATTCCGTGGGTCCGGCTGGGGCGACAGGTCGTCCATGAGAACAGGTGGGGGATACGGCTTGTTTCACTCGCGGCTTGAACATCGGAGTCCGTGGACCAACGGGTCCGCGGGGTCGCTGCTGGGGGCTGCCGCGTGTGTGGAGAGTGGGGGCGGGTCGACAAAGTGCACATACTTTCCCCGGGGCGGCGTGGCCGACCTAACGATGCGTCCCGTGCTCAGAAAGCCTGACGCGAAGTGCGGGTGCGTCGGGCTAGGGGTGCTCGGTCGCGCGAAGGAGTTCGCGCGACACGCTGTCGATCGATCTCGACGCGTGACGGGGGGCAATGCCGGGGCTGTGGTGCGGAGGCGCGAAGGAGCAAGCGAAAGTTTGCGGTGAGGCGGTCTCGTTCGCGCCGCGTAGGTCACTGCCAGGCGGGGGGGGTCGAGATTGAACTCGCGATCGGCAAAACCGTCAACGGCCGATGAGCCACATATGGAGGGAGTTGAACGATTTGAGCGGGAAAGCGTCACTTACGACGCTTCCCCCAGAGTTCTCCTCATTCTGTCCACAGCGGTGTGGATAGCTTGTTCGCATGTGTCGCGACCGAGGGAAAGTCGAACGCCTGCGGCGGCGCGATCCGCGGGCAATCCTAGCGCGCTGAGGACGTGGCTGGGCTCGATGGAGCCGCTCGCGCACGCAGAGCCAGCGGAGACTTCCACGCCCTCTAGATCGAGGCGTACGACGAGCGTTCGTGCTTCCTGCAGCGGGAAGGAGACGTTGATGGTGTTCGCGAGGCGAAGCGGGTCGTCGATGGCAGGACCGTTCAGTTGGACATCGGGCAGTTCCGACTTCAATCGGCCCCAGAGGAGCCCTGTCAGCTGCCGGGCGCGAGCTTCAAACTCCGTTGCCTCCCGCACCGCGAGCTCCACGGCACACGCCGCGGCGGCGATGGACGCGACGTTCTCCGTACCCGGCCGGAGCGCCGCTTCCTGGGCGCCCCCAAAAGTCCTTGGTGCCATCGGGCTCTTGCGCCGGCGCACGAGCAGCCCGACGCCCACAGGTCCGCCGACCTTGTGGGCGCTGAAGCTCGCCAGATCGACCCCGTCGAGGTCAAAGGGACGCTTCCCAAGCAGCTGTACGGCGTCCGCGTGATAGATCACCCCCGGGCGATCCCCTAGGGCCGCCCGCACGTCGCGGAACGGCACCACCGTTCCAATTTCGTTGTTGGCGGCGATGATAGACACGATGGTCGTGGCCTCACCGACGCGCTGGGCGAGGCCCTCGAGGTCCGGGCGGCCGTTCGTGTCCACTTCGAGGAGGCTTAGCTCGACCCGATCTGGCCAGCGCTGCGCAGCCTCCACCGCAGGCTCGAGCACCGCCGCATGCTCCACCGGGGTCGTGATCAGCTGGATCGGCCCCCGGGACGCTTCGATGGATCCCAGCAGCGCCAGGTTGTTGGACTCCGTTCCGCCGCTGGTGAAGACGATGTCGTCCTCGGAAACGCCGAGGGCCCCTGCGACCT
>CALHGQ010000304.1 GCA_938030175.1 uncultured bacterium
CTTGCCCACCGAAATTGGGCACGCACTACGCGAATCCATCTATGCGCGACAGACTCCTGGTCGCCAGTCGCGCCTAGCTGAATACGCGTAGCGCGCGCCCAATTCCGGTGGGCTGCGTAGCCCCAAGACCCCGGTGACTACTGTCCTGGGAGCCTCCATGTCCGTTCTTTCACGGTCCGGGCGCCACCGGGGGCTGCTCGCGTACAATAGGGGGCGCCCGTGAGGCCCCTATGACCATCTCCAGCGATCACCCGCCCCCGCCGCTTGCCCCTCTGGGTCCCGATGGGGGCCCGGATCCAACGGGAATGGAGTCGCTGCGTAACGTGGGCATCTGCGCGCACATCGATGCGGGCAAGACGACCCTGACGGAGCGCATCCTCTACCAGACGGGGATGGAGCGGCACATCGGTCGCGTGGACGAGGGGACCTCGGTCATGGACTGGATGAGCGAGGAGCGGGAGCGCGGGATCACGATCACCGCGGCGGCGACGCGGGTGAGCTGGAAGGACGTCGAGATCAACCTGGTGGATACGCCTGGCCACGTGGACTTCACTGTGGAGGTCGAGCGCTCCATGCGGGTGCTCGACGGAGCCGTGCTCGTGATGGACGCGGCGGCGGGGGTCGAGCCCCAGACCGAAACGGTCTGGCGCCAGGTGAAGAGGCAGTCCGTGCCCGCGATTGGCTTTGTGAACAAATGCGAGCGGCCGGGGGCGGACGTGCTCGCCTGCGCTGCATCGGTGGAGGCTCGACTCGGCGCGAAGGCCCTCGTGATTGGCTACCCGATCGGGGGCGGCGATACGGAGGCTCCGCTGGTGGGGGTGGTCGACCTGGTCCATCGCCAGGCGTTTGGGGTCGTTGGGCCCGGGGCGATGGGGGAAGAGGGGCGGATCCCCCTGCCTGAATCGGTCGTGGACGAGGTCGACGTGCTGCGAGCGGAGTTGATCGAGGCCCTCGGGGACTTGGACGACGCGCTGTGCGAGGTGATCGCCGAGGGGCATGAGCCCTCTGGGGACCAGATCGCCGCGGCGCTGCGGCGGCTGGTGATCCGCCAGGAGGTGGTTCCGCTCCTCTGCGGGGCCGCCCTCTCTGGTCACGGAGTGGCCCTGCTTCTCGACGGGATTGCGGCCTACCTTCCCGCGCCCATCGACGTGCCGGTTCCGCCGAGGTTCGTGGCCGATGGCGGCGCTGATGCGCCCGACGGGCCACCCCCGGAGCCCCTCGCCCTCGTCTTTAAGGTGCACTCGACCCGTACGCGCGGTGAGCGGCGGGATGTGACGTTTGTGCGCGTCTACTCGGGCACGATCGCCGCCGGCACGCGCCTCTGGAACGACCGCTCCGGGGTGACGGAGGAGGTTCTCGGCGTGCTGCGGATCCACGCCGCCGACGTCGAGCACATCGGAGTTGCCACCGCGGGGGACGTGGTGGCGCTCAGCGGCCTCCAGGCCACGGGCACCGGCGACACCCTCGTGCCCGAGGGCTGCAAGGTCCGTTTGGAGCCGCCTTCGTTGCCTGCCCCCGTCCTCGGGTACCTGGTGGAGCCCGTCCGGGATGAGGAGCGTCTCGTCCTCCGAGATGCCCTAGAGCGCCTCGCCCGGGAAGATCCGTCGCTGCGACTGGCCGAGGATGCGGCGAGCGGGCAGTGGCTCCTCGAAGGCATGGGGGAGCTGCACCTGGAGATCGCCCTGGCCCGGATGAGCTCGGAGTTTGGGGTGACGCCGCGCAGTAGCTCTTACCGCGTGGCGCTTCGGGAGATGGTGACGGAGCCCGCGTCGGGAAGCGGCGAGATCGAGCGGATGGTGGATGGCGTCCTCGGGCGAACGGTCGTGGCCGTCCGGATTCAGCCCGCCGAAGGCGGGGAGCTCGGCCGGGGGCTCACGGTCAGCCTGGCGGGCGGCGTGGACCTTGAGTCGTCCGCGTTCAGGGCCATTCGCGGGGCCCTGATGGCGGAGGCGCAGTCGGGACCGTTGGCTGGTCACCCATTGCGGGGCGTAGAGATTGTGGTCACGTCCGTCGAGCTAGCCCGTGCAGGCCAGGGCGGCGAGGCCGACCAGGAGGGGGACGTGCTGGCAACGGCTTCTGAGCAGGCGGCCGTAGCTGCGCTGCGCGAAGCCCTCAAGGTGGCCAAGGGCGAGGGGCTCGTCACGGTCATGGAGCCCACGATGACCTTCGTCGTGGAGACCCCCGACGATGTGTCGGGTGGGGTCATCGGCGACCTGAACAGCCGGCATGCGGCCATGGACGAGGTCATCTCGACGGGGACAGAATCCCGTCGGGTCACGGGAAAAGCGCCATTGAGGGCCCTTCTGGGCTATTCGACGGCCCTGCGGTCCCTCAGCAGGGGTCGCGCGACGTTCAGCATGCAGCCGGCGGGGATGACCCCCTTCGCGGGTGAAATCGGCGGCGCAGCGAGCCGCTCGAAGTAGCCGAAGTCGGGTCCGGGAGGGCCAAGTGTCCGGTGAGCTGGCGAGGTGAGCCAGGAGCCCCTAGCGGTCAACGAATAGGGGGGCCAAGAATCATTTGCAGGAATCTGCTCCAGGCCGTTGACCCTCGACAGAAGCATTCATACTCTCTTCGCCCCTTACCCGAACGGAGTGGGTTCTGGCGCAGCGCAGATCGACCGAGACGACCGGATGGCACCCGCCATCCCTGGGCTTCTGAAAGAGGCCCTCAACGTGTCTTCTCCACCGCATTTGCTGCTTCCCGGAGTTCCAACCGAACGGGGCAGTTGCTTTTTGTCCTCGCGAAACGGCCCATCGGGCCCCTAGGCGAGGCTCGAGGCGGCCGCGAGGATCCCCCCAATCAACCACCACCGTCGAAGCTGCTGCCCTGGGTAGTCGCGCTCGTCGGCCATCAAAGTCTTCGCGCTGCAGGTCAGCGCACGACCGAGCGACAGCCCGCTGCTCGCGAGTCGGCCCCGGACCCTCCGGAGCCCGCTTGCCGGTAAGGACCGAACTCAAAACCACTCAATATGAGCGACCGCATTCAAATCCGCATGGAGGCTTACGACCACGAGGCACTCGACCAGTCGAGCGCCGAGATCGTGGAAACCGCCAAGCGTACGGGTGCCCGCGTGCAGGGGCCCATCCCGCTCCCGACGCGCATCGAGCGCTACACCGTCCTCCGTTCGCCCTTCATCGATAAGAAGAGCCGCGAGCAGTTCGAGATCCGGACGCACAAGCGTCTGATCTACATCTCGGAGCCGACTCCGCAGACGGTTGATTCGCTCTCCTCCCTCAACATGCCGGCGGGTGTAGACATCCGCATCAAGGCCTGATCTATCACGGTGTTCGCGGCCGCTGGTTCTTCCAGCGGAGGCGAACGCTGCTCTTTTTTACTCACCCGCCGCGTGGCCAGGCGTTGCCGCAGCATTCCGCTGTGGCGCTGGTCGAACCGGCATCCCTCCCGGGTGCGCTCCCGTCCGTCATCGAGTTATCGGTGACCCATGCGGTCGCGGGCCCTGGATTCACTACTCCCCCTATGCTCTTACGCAGCATGGGGTCCGGGCCTTGGCCTTGACCCCGCGCGGCCGCTGAGAGCGGAAGATATGACGCTACTTCTGGGACGCAAGAGGGGCATGACACAGCTCTTCGCCGAAGACGGCACCGTGACTCCGGTCACTGTCGTCGAGGCGGGGCCCTGCACTGTCATGCAGCTCCGCACGATGGAAACGGACGGCTACCACGCCGTTCAACTCGGCTTTGAGGACAAGCGAGACAAGATCTCCGCTAAGCCTCAGCGCGAGGCTGCTAAGAAGATCGGTACGGCTCCGAAGCGCTTCCTGCGCGAGGAACGCCTCCAGTCGGCCCCCGAGGTCGAGGTCGGCCAGCAGATCACGGTCGAGGTTTTCGAGGCCGGTGCACTCGTCGACGTGACGGGCACCACCAAGGGCCGCGGATTCGCTGGCACGATTAAGCGCCACGGCTTCGCCCGTGGCCCCAAGACGCACGGTTCCATGAACTACCGTCGTCCTGGCTCGATCGGTTGCTCGGCTTACCCCGGTCGAGTCTTCAAGGGCAAGCGCATGTCGGGCCACTACGGCGCCAAGCGCAAGACGCTCAAGAACCTCGAGGTCATCCGCGTGGATGCCGAGCGTAACGTCCTCCTCGTGAAGGGCTCGATCCCTGGCTACAACGGTAGCTTCGTTCAGATCCGTACGGCGCGCACCGGCGTCAAGAAGGGGTAAGGCACAGCGATGAAAGTCAAAAGCTACAAGGCCGGCAGCGTGGGCGAGGTTGAACTCGACGCCCTCCCGTTCGGCGAGAAGATCCTCTACCGGACCCTCAAGGACGCGGTCGTCATGCACATGGCGAACCAGCGCCAAGGCAACGCGAGCACCAAGGGCCGCAGCCAGGTCAAGGGAACGAACAAGAAGCCGTACAAGCAGAAGCACACCGGTCGCGCTCGCGCGGGTGACGTCAAGTCGCCCATCTGGCGTGGCGGCGGTACGGTCTTCGGGCCGAAGCCCCGCGACTACAGCTACCACATGCCGGCCAAGGCCCGTCGCGTTGCGCTCCGCAGTGCGATTGCAGGCAAGCTCTCCGATGGTGAGCTCGTCGTGGCCGATCTCGGTGACTGGAACGAGCCGTCGGCCAAGTCGGCGCGCAAGGTTCTTGCTGATCTCGGATCGCCGCGACGCGCCTGCGTCGTGATCTCCGAGCGCAACGAGCACCTCTACAAGTCCTTCCGCAACTTCCCGCTCGTCCAGGTACGCACGGCCGCTGAGCTTTGCACCTTCGACGTCGTGAACGGCGGCATCATCATCGCAGAGCAGGGCGCCATGGACGCGCTTGCCACCCGAGTCGGCGCCAAGAACAAGACGGAGAGCAACTCGTGAGCCAGCATCTCGATCGCTTCTACAGCATCATCAAGAAGTCCCACGTCACCGAGAAGGCGACGACGGACTCCCTGAACCGCAATGCCTACCACTTCGTCGTTCCCACGAACGCGAACAAGATCGAGATCCGCCACGCGATCGAGAGCCTGTTCGAAGTGAAGGTCGAGTCGGTCAACACGCTGACGAAGAACGGCAAAGTTCGCCGTCGCGGATACGTCAAGGGCCAAAAGCCCGACTGGAAGAAGGCCATGGTCACGCTTAAGGAGGGCGATTCGATCGACATCTTCTAGGCCCGAGTGGCCTTCACCGTGCAACGAGCGGTGGGGGATACACCGGACCCCTGAAGCGAGCCTAAGGGCTCAATCGACACCCAATCAGCTATGCCAATTCGCAAGTACAAGCCCACGTCCGCAGGTCGCCGCCACGGCAGCGTCCTGACGTACGAAGAGATCACAAAGACCAAGCCGGAGAAGTCGCTTCTCCGTCCGCTCAAGAAGTCGGGTGGTCGTAACAACTACGGTCGCATCACGGTGCGTTTCCGTGGTGGTGGCAACAAGCGTCAGTACCGCCTGATCGACTTCAAGCGCAACAAGGACGGCATCCCCGCCCGCGTTCACGCCATCGAGTACGATCCCAACCGCACGTGCTTCATCGCGCTCCTGCACTACGCAGACGGCGAGAAGCGCTACATCCTCTGCCCGATCGGGCTCGAGGTTGGCCAGACGGTCCTGTCCGGCCCTGACGCCGAGCCGAACCCCGGCAACGCGAAGATGCTCCGCGACATCCCGATCGGGGTCCAGGTGCACAACGTTGAGCTCCAGCCCGGCCGCGGCGGCCAGATCGTCCGTTCGGCTGGCACCACGGCTCAGCTCACCGCCCGCGAGGGCAACTACGCGATCGTGCTCCTGCCCTCGGGCGAGCTGCGCCTCGTGCACGTGACCTGCCGTGCCACCATCGGCCGCGTCGGGAACACGGACCACCAGAACGTCAAGCTCGGCAAGGCCGGTCGCAGGCGTCACCTGGGCCGCCGTCCGCACGTCCGCGGAACGGCAATGAACCCGGTCGACCACCCCATGGGTGGTGGTGAAGGCCGGACTTCGGGTGGTCGTCACCCATGTTCGCCGACGGCAGTTCTCGCTAAGGGCGGCCGCACCAGGCGCCGCAATCACCCGACCGACGTTTTCATCATTCGCCGCCGCAAGAAGAAGTAGTAGGGCAGGCCGCCTAGTCCGACAGCACTCGTTGCAACCGGCCGCTGGCAGCCACACCGAACACTCCACCAAGCGCGCTACTAAAGACAGCCATGTCAAGAAGCATCAAGAAGGGCCCCTACATCGACGTCAAACTCGAGAAGAAGGTCCTCGCACAAAACGAAGCCGGCACGAAGAACCCGATCACGACTTGGGCACGGGCCTGCACCATCTCCCCCGACTTCATCGGTCACACGTTCATGGTCCACAACGGCAAGTTGCACGTGAAGGTCCAGGTGAGCGAGGACATGGTGGGGCACAAGCTCGGTGAGTTCGCGCCTTCGCGCAGCTTCCGGGGTCACACCAACAAGAAGGAAGGGGCCAAGGCAGGTCGCTGATCCGTTGCGGTCCAAGGGGGCTGGCGCCTGCGCCTCTCCCGTGAACCGCACAGGAAGAAACAACCATGAAAAACGAGATCATCAAAGACCTCGGCGGTTTCATCGCCCGGCACCGCTACGCGCGAATCTCTTCGCGTAAGGCTCGCCTGGTGGCCGACGTCATCCGAGGCCGCAACGCGAACGACGCGCTGGAGATCCTGGAGCTCATGCCTCAGCGAGGCTCCGCGTTCTTCTCGAAGATCGTCGGCTCGGCCATCGCGAACGCCTCCCAGGACGAGAGCGTCGATACCAACGACCTGATCATTGTGGACTGCCGTGCTGACGACGGTCCGATGTTGAACAACCGCCTGCGCTATCGTCCCGGCCCCCAGGGCCGCGCGATGCCGTACGCGAAGAAGACCGCACACCTCACCGTCATCGTCGCTCCGATGAGCGCTGTTCAAGCCAACTCGGGCGACGCCGATTCTGGCGCCGCGAACGCCTAAATCCCATGGGACAAAAGATCCACCCAACCGGCTATCGAGTCGGAATCATCGAGCCATGGGCCTCCCGTTGGCACGGCAGCAAGCAAGACTTTGCTCGCCTGCTTCTGCAGGACAAGCAGGTCCGTGACCACGTCATGAAGGAGTACGGCTCAGCCGGTATTCCGCGCATCGAGATCGAGCGCACCAGTGACGCAGTCAACGTCATCATCTACACGGCCCGCCCCGGCGTCCTCGTTGGACGCAAAGGTGTCCGGATCGACCAGCTCAAGAGCGACCTCCAGGGCGTCACGGGGACCACGGTCCACCTGACGATCCACGAGATCAAGCGCCCCGAGCTGTCCGCTGGACTCGTGGCCGAAGGCATCGCCGAGCAGCTCAAGCGTCGCATGGCTTTCCGCCGCGCGGTCAAGAAGGCGGTTCAGTCCACGATGCAGGCCGGCGCCCTCGGTGTGAAGGTCATGATCAACGGCCGCCTTGGCGGTGCTGAGATGGCCCGTCAGCTGCAAGAGAGGGAAGGCCGCGTGCCGCTCTCCACCCTGCAGGCTAACGTCGAGTACGGCACCGCATTGGCCCGCACCGGCTACGGCGTCATTGGCGTCAAGGTCTGGATCTACAAGGGCGACATCGAGCGCGGTGAGAAGATCAACTACCGTGTCACCTCGGCAGCCGGTGGTCGTTACGACCGCGGTGGACCCGGTGGCGCACGTCGCGGCGGTGGCCGTCGCGGTGGACGTGGACGCGGCGGTAGCCGCGGGGGCGGCGGCGGTCGCGGCCCCAATGCTTCCCAAGGCTCTATCCTGGAAGGTGGTGCGTAATGGCTTACATGCCGAGGCGCATCAAGCGCCGCCGCGTGTTCCGCGGCAAGATCAAGGGCCTCGCCACGCGCGGCAACCGAGTCAACTTCGGCGACTACGGCCTTCAGGCCCTCGACGCTGGTTGGATCACGGGACGCCAACTCGAGGCTAGCCGTATTGCGGCGAACCGGGCCACGCAAGGCTCCGCCAAGATCTGGATCCGAGTCTTCTGCCACAAGCCCATCTCCTCGAAGCCCGCTGAGACCCGAATGGGTAAGGGTAAGGGCGACGTGGACTTCTGGGCAGCCGAAGTGCGACCGGGAACCATCCTGTTCGAGCTCGGCAACGTTACCGAAGAGAAGGCGAAGCTCGCCTTCAAGCGGATCGCGCACAAGATGCCGATCAAGGTCCGAATGGTGAAGAGGGTCCCAACTACCTGAGCCGGATATGGACATGGGCTTCGCAGCCAAAGGCCGCGAAGCACTCGTCATGCCGACGCCCACAGGGATTGATTAGCTATGAAAGTTGAAGACATCCGCGCCAAGAACGACGCGGAGCTCGAGTTCGAGCTCAAGAACATCAAGAAGGATCTCTTCGAAGCGCGTTTCCGCGCCTCAATGGGAACCGACGCGAAGACGGGCCGCATCCGCGAGATGCGCCGCACCGTGGCACGCATCACCACCGTCCTACACGAGCGCTCCATCGGCGTACGTGGCGCCAGCTCCAAGAACTGAAGCGATGACTACCTCTACAGAAAACACCGGATCAGAGCGCGCCAACCGCCGCGTGGTCCAGGGCATCGTCGCGGGCAACGGCTCGGACAAGACGATCGCCGTGCGGATCGAGCGGATGTTCAAGCACCCGAAGTACAAGAAATACATCCGGCGCCACTCGAAGGTTCACGCCCACGACGAGACGAATGACGCCCAGGTGGGTGATCGCGTCGAGCTCATGGAGTGCCGCCCGATGTCCAAGACGAAGCGTTACCGCCTGACCCGCGTGGTCGAGCGTCCTTCGCTTCCGGACGGGGCCCTTCGTCCCACCGAAGTTCAGGCAGCTGCTACCGCTGACGCCATGGGTGATAAGACCGAGGAGGCAGGCTCGTGATTCAAATGCAGACCTACCTGGACGTCGCCGACAACACCGGCGCTAAGCAAGTCCAGTGCATCAAAGTTCTCGGCGGTACCAACCGCAAGTACGCCGGCCTCGGCGACATCGTCGTGGCTTCCGTCAAGAAGGCCATCGCCGGTAGCGAGGTCAAGACGGGCACGATCGTCAAGGGCGTCATCGTCCGCGTGAAGAAGAGCACGCGCCGTTCCGACGGCAGCTACGTTCGATTCGATCGCAACGCGCTTGTCCTCGTCGATGGCGAAGGCAATCCGAAAGGTACCCGTATCTTCGGCGCCGTGGCCCGCGAGCTTCGCGACCGCAGCTTCATGAAGATCGTTTCGCTCGCCCAGGAGGTGATCTGATGCACGTAAGGAAAGGAGACCAGGTCATCGTGATCTCTGGTAACGACAAAGGCAGCACCGGTGAGGTCGTTGAGGTCCACCGCTCCAAGAACCGCGTCGTCGTCAGCGGTGTGAACATTCGCACCAAGCACGTCAAGCCGACCCAGAACAGCCCGCAGGGGGAGCGCGCCGAGCGCGAGTTCCCGATCCACGCGAGCAACGTCCAGTTGATCGACCCGAAGACCGGCAAGGGCACGCGCAAGCGCGCGCAGGCCTAGTCCGCTCCCACGCTCAACGAACCACTCATCTACCCTCCGCCAAACCAGCAAGCCGACAACGACCGGTAAGCAACCACCATGGCACGCCTCAAAGAAACGTACACCGAGAAGGTCCGGCCCAAGCTGGCTGAGTCCTTCGAGATCAAGAACATCCACGCCATCCCGCGCCTCGAGAAGATCGTGGTGAACATGGGAGTCGCTGGCGCTGTGGAGTCGAAGTCGAAGGTCGAGACGGCCGCACGCGACCTCGGCACGATCACGGGCCAGAAGCCGACGATCCGGAACGCCAAGAAGTCCATCGCTGGATTCAAGCTGCGTGAGGGCATGCCGATCGGCTGCGCCGTCACGCTTCGCGCTGACCGCATGTGGGAATTCGCCGACCGCCTCATCGCCGTCGTCCTTCCGCGTATCCGCGACTTCCGCGGCGTCAAGGACAAGCTCGACGGGCGTGGCAACTACACCCTCGGCCTGTCCGAGCAGTCCATCTTCCCCGAGATCCCATTCGACCGTATCGAGTTCCAGCAGGGCATGGACATCACGTTCGTGACCAGCGCTGAAACCGACGAGCAGGGCTACATGCTGCTCAAGGAACTCGGGATGCCCTTTATCGACCGCAACGCTAAGGCCTGAGGCCGAGTAGAGGAGAAGCACAGCTATGATGACCGACCCCATTGCCGACATGCTCACGCGCATTCGGAACGCCAACTCGATCGGCCGCAAGACCGTCGACATGCCCGCATCCCGCATGCGCGTAGGCATCGCCAACGTCCTCAAGGACGAAGGCTTCATCGAAGACTACAACGTGGAAGCAGCCAAGCCGGCTAGCGTCCTCCACGTGCAACTGCGCTACGGCATCGACGGCGAGAAAGTCATTCGCTCGATCGTTCGTATCAGCAAGCCCGGCCGCCGCGCCTACGCCAGCCTCAAGGAGTTGAAGCCAGTGCTTCGCGGCCAAGGCATCAACGTTCTCTCGACGCCCAAGGGCGTGATTTCAGACCGCAAGGCGCGCGAACTCGGCGTCGGCGGTGAGCTCCTGGCAGAGGTCTACTGATCGTTCAACATGTCACGTATCGGCAAAGCACCTATCACCATCCCCGCAGGCGTCAACGTTGACGTCAAGGGCCGCGACGTTCACGTCAAAGGCCCGAAGGGAAACCTGTCCATCACGCTGCGTCCTGAGGTCGAATTCAACGTCGACGGCAAGGAAGCCACCGTGTCCCTGAACGGCTCCGGCGCACCGCGTGCGGCCCGCGCCTTCCACGGAATGACCCGCGCACTCGTCCAGAACATGGTTGAGGGCGTCACGAAGGGCTTCGAGAAGAAGCTCGAGATCATCGGAGTGGGTTGGAACGCCAAGGCCCAGGGTGACAACAAGGTCGTCCTGAACATCGGCTTCTGCCACGACGTCCCCATGGAGATGCCCGCGGGCGTCAAAGTGGAGTGCCCGAAGCCCACGCAGATCGTGGTGTCGGGTGTCGACAAGCAGGCAGTGGGGCAGATCGCTGCCGTGATCCGCAAGGTTCGCCCGCCCGAGCCGTATAAGGGCAAGGGCATTCGGTACGAAGGCGAGTACGTCAAGCGCAAGGCAGGCAAGAGCTTCGGCTCCTGATCGGGACCCCCAGAGCAGGAAACACAAAGATGAAGTCCACCGTACTCCTCAAGAACAAGCGTCGCGATCGTCGCGCCAAGAGCGTCCGTCGTCGGATCGCGCTCAACGCCAACCGTCCGCGCCTGTCCGTGCATCGCACGACCAAGCACATCTCCGCCCAGGTCATCGACGACGTCACCGGCAACACGATCTGTGCTTTGTCGACCACGTCGAAGAAGCTGGCTGATCAGCTGAACGGCAAGACCAAGTCGCAGAAGGCCGCCTTTATTGGCGGAGAGATTGCGCGCCTTGCCAAGGACAAGAACGTCACCGAGGTCGTCCTCGACCGAGGCTACTCCCGCTACCACGGCCGCGTCAAAGCGCTCGCCGATGCCGCCCGCGAAGCTGGCCTCCAGCTCTAAAACAGATGAAGACCCACGTCGAATATCTCGATCACGCCGACATCCAAGAGGCCGGCGAGCTCTCCGAGCAACTCCTCCAGGTCAACCGCTGCGCCGCAGTGGTGAAAGGCGGCCGTCGCTTCTCCTTCTCAGGTCTTTGCGTCGTCGGCAACCGCGGTGGCGTGGTTGGCTTCGGCTTCGGCAAGGCGCGGGGTGTTCCCCAGGCCATCGAGAAGGCCAACAAGGACGGACGTAAGCACCTGCAGCACGTTCCGCTGACGCCGGAGGGCTCGATCCCTCACGAGGTCATCGGTGAGTTCTGCGCAGCACGCGTCAAGCTGATCCCGGCCTCGGAAGGTACGGGCATCATCGCGGGCTCCTCGGTCCGCGCCGTCGCGGAAATGGCAGGCATCAAGAACCTCCTTTCCAAGTCGATGGGCTCCACGAACCCGATCAACCTCGTCAAGGCCACGCTCGACGCGCTCGCCCAGCTCCGCACCTCAGCGGACGTGGAAACGCTGCGCAAGATCAAGCTCTAGACACGCTCTATTCAGGCACCAGCTATGGATCTCAAAACAGTTTGCGCCAAGGGCGTCAAGTATGCGAAGCGCATGCGCATCGGTCGCGGCACCGGTAGCGGTTCCGGCAAGACGTCGGGTCGCGGTCACAAGGGTCGCGGTCAGCGCTCCGGTGGCAGCCGTCGTGCGGGTTACGAGGGCGGCCAGATGCCCATCTACCGCCAGGTTCCGAAGGTCGGCTTCACGAACGCCCGCTTCCGCACCGACTACACCATCCTGAACGTGGGGGACCTTTCGGCCTTCGCTGAGGGCTCGACGGTGGACCTCCAGCAGATCCTGGACAAGGGTCTCGCTTCGAAGACATCGAACCTCCTGAAGCTCCTGGGCAACGGCGACCTCTCGGTCAAGCTCACGGTTCGCGCTCAGAAGTTCTCGAAGACTGCACAAGAGAAGATTGAAAAGGCGGGCGGCTCGATCGTCATCCTGGACAACCTCGGACGTGAAGCAGCTGCGGCTGCTGAAGCCTCCTAAGGATCCTCTCCTGCATCGCACTTATCCTTCCCATCACCTCCCACAAGCACGTTAATCCCCCGTGGAGAACAACTTCCTAAAGCTGTTCAAGATTCCGGAGACCCGGCAGCGCATCCTGCGCACGCTCGGGCTTCTGATCGCGTACAGGGTTGGATTCCAGATCCCGATTCCGGGAATGGATCCGACGTTCCTGTCGGAGACGGCTGGAGATTCGATCCTCGGCCTCATGTCGGCACTCTCGGGTGGCGCATTGGGGCAGTCGACGATCTTCGCACTCGGCATCATGCCGTTCATCTCGGCGTCCATTATCTTCTCGATGCTTACCAAGGTGTCGCCTCAGCTCGAGGCGGTCGCTAAGGAAGGAGCAGCGGGTCAGAAGAAGATCAACCAGTGGACGCGTCTAACGACGGTCCCGATCGCGCTGGTCCAGGCCATCTTCATCTACACCGGAGTCTTCCTACAGAACCCGCAGATGATCGATTCGTCGATGGCGGAGAATAAGGTCGCCCTGGCGTTCATCGTGATCGGTGCGCTCCTGACAGGTGCGCTCCTCGTGATGTGGATCGGTGAGCTGATCACTGAGTACGGCGTCGGCAACGGCGCGTCGCTCATCATCATGGCGGGCATCATCGCGGGCATGCCGTCCTCGATTCTGCAGCTCAAGGAGAACGATAACTTCTGGAACGTGATGGTCTTCTTGGCCATCGTTTGGGCGATCACGATCTTCGTCGTGGTGTTCATGCATAAGGGTGCTCGCCGCATCCCGATCCAGTACGCACGCCTCCAGCGCGGCCGCCGCGTCTACGGTGGTCAGCGTCACTTCCTGCCGCTCAAGGTCAACATGGCGGGCGTGATGCCCATCATCTTCGCCTCCGTGCTGTTCGTGATCCCCGGCATCCTCTTCGGGTGGCTCGGTTGGGGTTATGGCCAGCGTATGTTCGGCGACCCGACGGGCTTCGTGTACACGGCGCTCTACCTCGTCCTGATCTTCTCGTTCTGCTTCTTCTGGAACCGCCTGATGTTCCAGCCTGAAGACATCGCGAAGAACCTGCGCGAGCACGGCTCGTTCATCCCCGGCATCCGCCCAGGGGCCAAGACGGCCGAGTATCTGTCCAAGGTCCTGACGAGGATTACCCTCGCCGGTGCCGCCTTCCTGGCCGTTGTCGCTGTGCTGCCGTCCTTCATCACGAAGGACTCCAGCCTCACGATGGAGATGCGCTACTTCCTCGGCGGCACCTCGGTGCTCATCGTGGTGGGGGTGGCCCTTGAACTCGTCGACAAGCTCCAGGCTCAACTTGTCATGAAGGCTTACGATGGGGGCGGCGCGCCTCCGGCCGTCGGCTCTAAGCCCGGGAAGGGGAAGGGTGCCGCGCGTGGCGGTGCCTCCTGGACCAAACGAGACGGGGAAGCCAACGCCACCTGAGCCTAGAGCTCAAGTGACCCGTCCGCTCACCAGCCTATGGCAAAAGAAGAACCGATCACAGTCGAGTGCATCGTGACCGAGGCACTACCCAACGCTCGCTTCAAAGCGAAGTTGGAGTCCGGTCACGAGATCCTCGCACACGTCTCCGGCAAGATGAGGATGCACTACATCCGCATCTTGCCCGGCGACAAGATCACAGTAGAAATGTCACCCTACGACCTCACCAAAGGTCGAATCACCTGCCGAGGTGAACGTCGCAGACGCGGCGGCCGCGGCCGGAGGAGAAGAAGAAGATGAAAGTCCGAAGCAGCGTGAGGCGCATGTGTGCCAAGTGCAAGATCGTCCGCCGCCGTGGTGTCGTTCGCGTTATCTGCGACGCCGACCCTCGCCACAAGCAGCGTCAAGGCAAGTAAGCGTCTGGCCAATCACTAGGCCTACCGAGGCCCTGTTGGCCAGCACCCCTACATAACGAGCATCAGAACCACCCATGGCACGCATCATCGGCGTCGACATTCCAAACGACAAGCGTTTGGAAATCAGCCTCACCTACATCTTCGGCGTGGGCCGCAAGACGGCCCTCGACGTCTGTCGAGACCTCAAGCTCGATCCGGGCATGAAGAGCCGCGACCTCAACGAGACCCAGGTCACCGAGATCGCTACGCACCTTCAGAAGAACTACAACGTCGAGGGTGAGCTTCGACGCACGCTCGCGCAGGCGATCTCCCGCCTTCGTGACATTGGTTGCTACCGGGGCCTTCGCCACCGTCGCAGCCTCCCGGTCCGCGGTCAGCGGACCCGTACCAACGCCCGTTCGCGCAAGGGACCGAAGAAAACGGTCGCCGGCAAGAAGTCAGTCAAGAAGTGATCTTGCCCCGACGCGGTCGCACCCCTCGATGGGGGCGGCCACGGCGGACAGACCTTTACCTACACCACCCTCGCGGACCCGCGAAACCACCAAAGACCCGAGCGGCTGTCCTCAGCTGATTCGAATTACCACTCATGGCCAAGAGCACCAAGCGCAAGGCGAAAAAGAACATCGTCAAGGGGATCGTCCACGTGAAGTCGACGTTCAACAACACGCATGTGACGATCACCGACCCCGCGGGGAACACCATCTCGTGGGGAACCGCAGGCAGCCAGGGTTTCAAAGGAACCCGCAAGAGCACCCCGTTTGCCGCCCAACGCGCGGCGGACAACGCGGCTCAGGCTGCGATGCGTCACGGCCTGAAGGAGGTCGAGGTCCGCGTCAAGGGCGCGGGCTCCGGTCGCGAGTCCGCGGTGCGGGCCCTGGCTAACGCCGGTCTGCGCGTGGTTTCGATCGAGGACGTCACGCCTCTTCCTCACAACGGCTGCCGCGCCAAGAAGCGCCGCCGCGTCTAGTGGATGGCTGGGCTTCGACAGCGTCGAAGGCCAGCCGCCCCTTGACCTCGCTCATCACAGAACACCTGTCTCTTGACGCCTAAATAGTTATGGCTCGTTACACCGGACCCAAGATCAAGCAGTGCCGCCGGGAGGGGATGAACCTCTTCTTCCTCGGTCAAAACACCTCCAGCGGAAAAGTCGCCGTGCTCCAGCGCCGCGACTACCCGCCCGGGGTACACGCCCAAAGCCGCCGCAAGGTGACGGACTACGGCGTTCGCCTGCGCGAGAAGCAGAAGCTCAAGCGAGTCTTCGGCGTGCTTGAGCGCCAGTTCAAGCGCTACTTCGCCGAGGCGGAGCGCATGAAGGGCAACACGGGTGAGAACCTCCTGACGCTCCTCTCGCGCCGCTTGGACAACGTCGTGATGTCCGCTGGATTCTCGGCGACGCTGGCCCAGGCTCGCCAGATGGTGAACCACGGCCACTACCTCGTGAACGGCAAGCGCGTCACGATCCCTTCCTACCGTGTCCGTCCGGGCGACGTGGTCTCGCCGCGTGCCAAGGAGAACACCAAGAAGATCGTCTCCGGCTTCATCGACGTCAGCAAGGGCGGCTTCCGTCCCGAGTGGATCAGCGTCGACGAAGACGCGATGGCCATCAGCGTGACCTCGCTGCCCAAGCGCGAAGACTTTCAGTTCCCGATTCAGGAACAGCTCATCGTCGAGCTCTGCTCGAAGTGAGCCGATTAGGTGCCCCCAGGGGGGGCACCTAATCGCCTCACTTATGTCTCTGGCCCGTTCGCTTACGCGAACGGAGCGTTTGCTAAGCAATGCCGAATGGCGTTGGTTAGTGGGCCCCAGAGACCACGGCGTTCGCAAGGCGCCACCCGGTTGCACGACCGCGACCGACCTCCACCCGAATACCCTCCGCGACACCCACGGCCTCCGCTGGGTGAACCTCGTCTTGCTCACCGCAAGGCCATAACTAGAGAGACTCATCCCATGAGGATCCGCTGGCGCAATTTTGAACTTCCTTCGCGCGTTGACGCAGACGACGCGAGCCTGACCGACACGTACGGCCGATTCCTGATCGACCCGTTCGAGCGAGGCTTTGGTCAAACGATCGGCAACGGCCTTCGGCGCGTGCTGCTGTCCTCGATCGAGGGCTGCGCCGTGACGGCGATCCGTATCGATGGTGCGAGCCACGAGTTCGACAGCCTTGAGGGTGTGTACGAGGACGTTGCCGCGATCATCCTGAACCTCAAGCAGCTGCGCGTCGAGTACGACGGCGATCGCCCGATCGTCTGCCGCATCCAGCGCTCGAGCGAGGGCCCGGTGACGGGTGCCGATGTGGAGTGCGAGGGCGGGGCCAAGGTCATGAACGAGGACCTGCACATCTGCACCCTCACGATGGACCGCGAGTTCGACGTCGAGCTCGACGTTCGCCGCGGCCGCGGCTACGTCCCGGCGGACGAGAACCAGTCGGCCGACCAAGAGCTGGGCAAGATCCCGGTGGACTCCAGCTACTCGCCCGTCGAGCGGGTTCGCTACGGCATTGAGGCCTGCCGAGTCGGCAAGTTCACGAACTACGATCGCCTGATCCTCGAGATCTGGACCGACGGTTCCGTAACGCCCGAGCTGGCCCTCACCGAGGCCGCCAAGATCTACCGCAAGCACCTCAACCCGTTCGTGCTCCAGGGCGAGACGCGGGACTCCAAGCCGCTTCTCGATACGCCGACGGCTTCTGAGTTCAACCCGCAGAAGCAGGAAGACTCCGAGCTCTCCCGTATGCTGGACGCGCCGATCTCCGACCTCGAGCTTTCGGTCCGTGCACGCAACTGCCTGGACGGTGCCAACCTGCAAACGCTGCGTGACCTGGTGACCATGTCGGAGAACGACGTGATCAACCTGAAGAACCTCGGCAAGACCTCCCTCACGGAGATCAAGTCGAAGCTCGCCGAGCGCGGCCTGTCCCTTGGGATGAAAGTCACCGAGTAGCTTTCCCGTCCCCTCCCAACGACCAAGACCCAACTTTTTCCCCGTTCTGGGGGCGCCCTTCGGCCATCGAGGCACAAGAGCGCTGACTAACAGAGACTCCCATGCGACATCGCGTAGCCGGCTTCAAACTCAATCGAACCTCCAGCCACCGTCAGGCCATGACGCGGAACATGGCTGCGTCGCTGATCGAGCACGAGCGCATCATCACCACCGTCCAGAAGGCCAAGGCCGTCAAGCCCTTCATCGAGAAGCTGGTGACACTGTCCAAGGACCCGTCCCAGCACAACCGCCGTCGCGCCTTCACGAAGCTGCGCAACAAGGACGGTGCGAAGAAGCTCTTTGACGTTCTCGGGCCCCGCTTCCAGGACCGTCCCGGCGGCTACTGCCGGATCATCAAGCTCACCAAGCGTCGTCTCGGCGACAACGGAGAGCGTGCGATCCTTGAGTTCGTCGAGCGCACACCGCGCGAATCCGCTGCCGAGTAAGGGGCTTCCGAGGCTGGCTCTGGCCTCCTCGGATCACTCTTCAGACACTGCACCTCTTTGACGGGTCACTACCTCATCTTCGGCCCCCCCGCGGCCGGCAAAGGCACCCAGGCAGCCTCCTTCAAGGAGCACCTGGGCGTGCCTCATATCTCCACGGGTGATATGTTCCGCGCGCACCTCAAGGGCGACACGGCGATCGGTCTTCAGGTCAAGGACATCCTCGCCGCGGGCAAGCTGGTGCCCGACACCGTCACCAACGCGATGGTCGCAGAGCGCCTCGCGGAGGCGGATACGGCACAGGGAGCCCTTCTCGATGGCTTCCCCCGGAACGTCCTCCAAGCCTCCTGGCTCGACGGATACTTGGCCGGGCGCGGTACGAAGCTCGCCGGCGTCGTCGTGCTCCGTGTCCCCGAGGACGAGCTCAAGGAGCGCCTCATTAGCCGCGCCGAAAAAGAGAACCGCTCCGACGATGCGGACCCCGAGGTCGTCCAGCGACGCCTTGACACCTATCGCGAGCAGTCCGAGCCCTGCATTGCCTACTACCTAGACCAGGCCATCGTGCCTGTGCACGAGGTTGACGGCGTCGGCTCGATCGACGAGGTCAGGCAGCGAATCCAAGGCGCGGTTCGCTGAAAACCTCGGAGGGAATCGTCGGTTAGGACGGCATCCTCCTTCTCGTTGCTACGCTCCAGTCTGGAGCGCTCGTCGTTGGGCCCCCGGGCCTTGCTGCCCCGTACAGGGACCCTCCGCACAGGGACCCTCCGCACAGGACTCCCCCGGGCCGGGGGAGAGGTTCCTAGCTGCCGCCCCTCGCTGCACTCGAGGGAGCGTAAGCGCCTCAGCGGGCGGGGCCGTGAACAGCTCCCCCCCTCGATGGATGCTCGGCAGGCGACCCCGAAGCTGAGGCCTTCAGACCTGGCTAGTCGTTCGGCCCCCTAAGCGACTTTCCCCAGCGATCGGGACCAGGCATGGGAGCATTCTGAGCTGGCTCCCAACGCTGGACACGTGGCGGCGCAACCCGTTCGCAGGGAGAAGCTTCGGCCGCCTGTCGAACCCGCAGGCCATGGTCGGGCCAGGAACGACGGAGAGTCAACGGTGACAAGGGGTTCCGACGCGTTGAGCCCAGCGTTGGGTTCCAGCTCGGGAGATTTCTACTCCCCGCGGGCAGCTTCGACCGGGGCACTTGCCTTGGCCCTGACCGGGATCTGTACCTCGCAGTACTGCTTGTTGCGCGGCGTCATCGGGCCGTTGTACCCCATGAGCCGGGCGTTGCCAGCGCGCTCCCATGTGTCCTTGTTGCGGTCTAGCCATGCTTCCAGGGACTCCATGGCGCCGGTGGCCAGGCTGTTGCGTGTGGTGCCGCGGATGCCAATGGAGACCACGGTCATGGGCTCGATGTCGGTCACCTCAACGCGCCCGTCCGAGCCTGCTTCACCGATCTCTGGATCGCCGTAGAGAAAGGCCATGTCGATCATCTCCTCTTCGCCCATGGTCATCTCCACCGGAGCCGTCATGGCGATGTCGTTGGAGGAGATGTGCCCGAAGAGTTTGAAGAACGCGCCGTTCTGGGCGTTGCCGCGCATGCCGGTCATGACCTTGCGG
Source organism: uncultured bacterium (assembly GCA_938030175.1). Taxonomy (GTDB): domain Bacteria; phylum Planctomycetota; class UBA1135; order UBA1135; genus Saltatorellus. Next base: position 19,335 of record CALHGQ010000304.1, read on the forward strand.
TAGCCAGGGTACTCCTGAATGCGTATCTCACCGGCGGGCACGGGCCAGGGGAAGCCCTTGGGGAGCGGAGCCTCCATCGTCGGAGCAAACGCGAGGTCGCGCTTGGCGCTCTCTGTCGCGAGTTCCACCAAGAGGGCCGAAGCCTTCGGGGCCGTGGCGATGCTCTCCATGGCGGTGCGGCAGGCCTTTTGGAGCTTGCGCGAGGTCTCGGACTCAGCGCCGAGCGCGACGGAGCCCGCAATGGCACGTCGCACCAGGGCGCGCGCCTGGTCCTGGTCGTCCAAGCCCTCGGGCAACGCAGACTTGAGGGCCTTGAGGGCCGTAGAGCGCACGTTGGCCTCCTGGACGGCCGCGGGTGGAGGAGTCGGCAATTCGCCCTCGAGGACGCTCATAGGCGCATTAGGGGCAGCCAGGGGAGCGGAGAGGGAGACGGTGAGGAGCAAGGCGTTCAGGATCATGGCGGCGCTGGGGTGAGGGAGGTCTTACCCCACGGATTCGCTCCTTAGCAGCCTTTGGACGCAGCGTCCGCTGGGCCCAGCGTTCCTGACGGGTTGTGGTCAAGGGAGCCCGAATTCCCGAGGCGAGGGGTACAGAGGGCTCATCCACAGGGCCTCTGGTCGGGGGAACT
>CALHGQ010000305.1 GCA_938030175.1 uncultured bacterium
TGTAGCCGACCGGTGAAGCGCCGGGCGCCCCAAAGTCGAATTGGAGGTGGGCGATGTCCGTGAGATCCAAGGCCGTCCCGTCCATGGTGAAGTCCGTGAGTCGAATGCGGATCGTTTCGAACTCGTTGGACCAGCCAGCGCCCGCTCCGGATCCCGTGCGCTGATAGGGTTCCTCGACGCCTCCGCCGAAGGCTCCGATGTTGATGCTGCTCGATCTTCCAAGGCCGTCGATCAGCGTGACTTCGAACGTGAGGTCCTCCAGTGCCGCGACGGTCTCGGCCTCGCGAGTGATCTGTGTGGCGCGGAAGGAAACGAACTTGCCGCCGCTGATGTCTCGGCGATCCGTGGGGAGCTCGTAGCGGAGGAAGGACGGCGCGGTCCAACGGAACGTGATGGCGCTGCTTTCGTCGTTGGGACCCTTGACCCTCGTCATTCCGTTGAAGGCATCGCCATTGCCACCGGTCATGGTGTTGTCGAAATCGTTCATGCGCCCTTCGTTCAGGTCGAGAACGTCGAAGGTGATGGCCGCCCCGGAGCTAGCCATCGCGACGTCTGTTTCGGACTGAACGTCGTCGATGATGAAGTTACCCGCGAGCGGTCCGTCGCGGAACTCCAGGTTGACCGACACACAGGGAGACTGGGGACGGCCGATCGGTGAGAACGACTCGTACTGGCGCCAGAAGAAGTCTTTGACCCCGGGCTCGCTGCGCAGGTAGTGGGCCATCATCAGGGTGAAGTGGGCGCGGACAATTCGGTGCGTCTGGTCGAACGTCAGGAGGCAGGGGCCCTCCGCGACTCTGCCGCCGGTACCGCTGTGGAACACGCCGTGGCCTGCCCCGTGCAGGGCCGTCACCATGCGCTCGCCTACGGCTCGATCGTGGAGAATGAACGAGTGAGCGACGTGGGTCGCGGCGGCGGAGCCGTTGACGTCATCGTCCGCGCTGCCGGTGAAGACGTGGTAGGGCACGCCCCGTGGGTTCGTCAGCACCGTGTTGAGGAAGATCGTCGGCGCCATGCTCGACAGGATCCGGATGTCGCTCGTCTGGTACAGCGCGGGCGTGTAGTCCCCCGTCGTCATTCGCTGGTAGGCGCGGGCAATGCCTTCGCCGCCGCGACTGTGTCCAATCCAGCCGATGCGATGGCTGTCCACGTGACCCATCAGGGCCCCGCCGGCGATCGTGTCGAGGTTGCCGAGGAACTCGTCCGTGTTGTCCATCGTGGTGAACGACGCGGACTCGATCCCTGCACCCGTGTTGTTTTGGTGGCTCATGACCACGTAGCCGTACGAGGCGAGATGGTCTCCGATGTAGTCGTACCAGCGATAGTCGTGGCCGTTGCCGTGGCTCACGACGACCAGCGGAACTTGCCCGAGGGTCGCGATGTCCGACGGGTAGTAGATCTTCTGGCGCTTGAAGGATCCGCCGTCGTAGAACACCTGGGTCACGGCGTGCTGACCCGGTTCCACGGTGTCCCTAGCGATGATCAGCGCCGGTGCGTCCCCGCCGCCGTCGACGATGTCGCCCGCGCCGAGGGCGCCGTCGCGATCGACGTCGACCACGAGGTCGTAGGCCGTGCCGACACGGTCGCCGTCCGGCCCAGGTGCCGGCGTCCCTTGGAGCGTTCCGGCGTCCAGGGTCGCGATGGCATTCGCAGCCGCGCCACCGAGGACGGTGAAGCTCTGCGAAGTGCCGCGCGCGTCCACCAGCGTGGGGTCAAGCGCCCACTCAGCCGCCGTCTTGTTTGCCACTACGTAGAGATCCACCGTGGTGCCAGCGGCCTGGGCCAGCGGTGTGCCGTCGAGCGTGAGGTAGAGCGTGTCGCCTTCGTTGATGGCATCGACGCGCTCGAAGTGGGGGAATTCCGCGAGGGGGCGCCCGCCGAGCTCAAGCTCCAGGGGCCGTTGGGCCGCGGGCTCGGTGAAGGTGACCATGATCCCGTTGGTCGAGTTGAACGCTGCGCCGCACGGTCCCATCGTGTCGCGGTAGAACACCTGGAAGGAGCGGGTGTCGCCGGCCACCAGTGCGCCGGATCCACCGGGCCCGAACCCTTGCGACTCAAGAACGATCGAACTGAACGTCGCGGTGCCCGTGGCGTCCGCGAGGCCAAGCGGGAATCGGAAGAGGCCCGTGGAGCCTGCGCCGATGCAGAGCAGTCCGTCGCCGCTTCGAACCGAGAACTCCGGGGAGCCCATGAACATCACGGCGAGGGCGCCCGGGGCCAATCCACTCGCGACGACCTGAAGATCGTCCGCGAGTACGTCGGCCGTTCCCTCCGTGGAGAGCAGTCCGCCCGTGGTCGGGTCCATGTCGAACCCATCGTTGCCGCATCCGCTGTTCGCGGACTCATTGCCGCAGGGGCAGCCATCGCCCGAGCAGAAGGGAACGCCCACCTGATCAAGCTGGGCGGCCTGGGACACAGGTCCCCCGAATAAGAGCGCGCCGCAGCCAGTTGCGAGCACGGGAAGGGGGCTGAAGGGGCGTAGAAGCCTGGGAAGGCTACGGAGGAGAGGGAAGCGTCCTGCTTTCATACAACTTAGCGTACCGGACTCCCTGAAGGTTCCCTTTGTAATTCCGATGGTGAGCGAGCCGCCTCCGGGCGGCAGCTCATGTTGAGTCCCCAAGGGCCCGTGTCGCCGCATCGTCACGTCCTAGGTCCGTGAGAGCGCGGGCTCGTTCACGGCGGACGTTTTGCGCTTCGTAAGTACCCTGTTGCGACCGAAGGACGAGCAGCGACTGTCGCGGCTGTCCCACCTTGCGAAACGCCTGGGCCAACACGATCGCCTCGTCGACATCGAGCTTCAGCCGCGCGGGGCTCCTGCCGCGGCAGAACCGATCGAGCAGTCCCTTGACGAGGTCAGGGGCATCGACCCCGAGGCGCTGAATCATGTTCAGCGCGAAGTATCGTGGTAGGCGTCGATGGAGGAGCGCGGGTGCAAACGACGCGGTGCGTGCCGCGCTCTTCGCGAAGACCTCGCACCCAAGAACGAGCTCCAAGGCGACCTCTACGATGGATGCCCCGAGGGTGTCCGATACGAGCGCGAAAGCCTCCGATGGGGGAGCCGCTTCCACCCGCGCCGCGAGCTCTCCGCCGGGGCGCAGGGAGACGAGCTGGTCCGCCACGTCCTGGGGGCCGTCGTCGTACCACTTGTTTGCAACGAGGGTCGGCACTTTGCCGCGCGGCGCGGGCTCGATTCCGAGCGCGGAGCAAAGCGAGCGAAGGACATGCTGCACTGCCTCGCGAGCCCACTTCGCTCGCTCGTGGGAATAGACGTGGAAGGCCAGCACGTGCCACTCTTCAGTGATCGCAAAGAGGCAGCGCACCTGGGCCGTGCCTTTCTCGTCCCGTCCCACTAGCACGCGCTTGTTCGCGTCGGCGGCGTTCGCGACCGTCGAGAAGAAGTTGAAGTCGCCGGGAGAGAGGCAGGTGTCGAACCAAAGCCCCATCTTCATGATCTCAAGGGGATCGTCCTCTAGCCGAAACACGAGCGGCGCACCTTCGTCGGGCGGCGGCACGTCGAAGGGGTCCCCCGAGAACCAACGCGTGAGGTCGACTCCGTTGTTCGCAGCGAGCTCTCGCCAAGCGAGATTGTCGGGGTCTTCACGCAGGTCCCAGGGCTCTGGCCCCGCGCGCTCGGAGAGAAGACGGTAGGCAAGGGCCCGCGTTTCCTTGGGAAGGGCGCTGAGGTTGGCAACGACTGTGTCGGCCTGGCGATCCTGGGCTAGGTCGATGCACGCGCGCGCGCGATCGGGGAGGTCTGCGAGTACGCACTCTTGAAGTGCGTTCGACCAGCGGCGGAAGCGCGCGCGGACGGCTGCGCGGTGAAGGCGTTCGACAACGTTCTCCGTAGTCTGCCTGCCGAGCTTCGGTGGCGTCGCGGAGCGCTCTTCAAGGCTTCGAAGCCGCCGCTCCATCGCGGAGCGCTTCGCCTCGGGGAGCTCGCTGGCCTGCAGCCGAGCATGGATCGCCGTTTGCTCCATGGCGAGCTGGCTTGGGTCTGCGACGTCAGGCGCCAGTGCTTTTGCAGCGGCTGCTGCGGTGGAGTGGCCCAAGAGTTCGCGCGCAGCGGCATGGAGCGACTCAGGAATCCAGGCGGACATGCCTCGCCACTCGTCGTTGCCAACCATGGTCGGCCCAGGGGCTGCGGCCGCCTGGGCCCAGTCGCCACGGCGAGCGTTCTTGGTGGTTGCGTAGAGTCGCGCGAAGCGCGCGAGCTCATGGGGCGGAATCCCCGCGGCGGCGGCTTGGCGCAGCTCATCGCGGAGGCTGCCCGTCCGGCTGAGCTTCTTGAGCTGCGTGACCCCTTGGTGATCGCGATCCGACAGCGCTGCCCATGCCGTCCAGGCTTCGGGATTGCAGGGGCCGTCCTCGAGCGCGGCGAAGGGAGGCGCCTTGGCTTCCGTGGAGTGGGCGCTCCGCTGGCAGGCGAAGGTCCCCGCGACGGTCGCGGTATCCCACGTCAACACCTGCGGCTGTTCGAGGACGAGAGCTGCGATGCGCTGCCCGTCGGCGCAGACGGCGGCGTAGCCTTCGAGCGACCCGCTGATGCGCCACGAGGAAGCCCATGACTCCTCCCAGTCCTTTGGCTTGGGCGTGCCGCAGATCAGAAGCGCCGCATCGAGCGCCGCGTGCCTGTGTTCCCAGGGCACCTCGTCGGCACTCCAATCGAATTCGACGACGTGCTCGACGACCCAACGGGCGTAGGCCAGGCGGACCCCGGGTCGACCGAGGGCGTCGGGCCTCGATTCCAAGCGCTCCGCGAGCCCCGACAGCAGCTCGGCGCGACGGCGTTCGCTCAGGTCGTGCACAAAGGCCGTGGCTGATTCCACGAACTTGGAGGCCCCGGGTATGCGCTCCTCTTCCGGCAGCCGGGAGAGGCAGCGGAGCACGAGTTCTGCGGACGGCCTTGGTAGGCGGTCGAGCCCCTGTTGAACGATCCTCCGAAGCCGCGGGACCGAGAGGTCGAAGGGAATCGACTCCCTGGCGTGGGTCGCGCTTTTCCGCAGGGCGCCGACGAGTCCCTTCGTCACGCGCTGGTCAGCGACCTTCAGCGCAGCGAATCTCAGGACGGCCTCCGCGTCCCGGCGGCTGGCGAGCACGTCCGCCCACCACGCCTCCCACGCGGCGCAGACCGTGGGGGAGATGCATCCGAGCACAAGCTGCCGCGCGAGCGGGTCCGCCTCTTCCATCAAGAAGTGGATGAGCTGCGGAGCGAGGGCGCTTGCGCCCGGGGGCTGAACGAGGGCATCCACCCTCGGCTGGACCTTCTCGCTGGTGAGCTTCTTCTGCGACAGCACCTTGAGGGCCTCGGCCACGGGCCCCGCCTCGGTGGCGGCGGTATAGGCGGCTGGGTCGAGCAGGATCGCCCGAAGGGGGTCGAGGGAGGATGGCTCTTCCAGGGGGAGAAGGATCTCCAGCCCCAGGCGGCGAGCGGTCGGAGCTCCGAGGCACGCTCCCACTTGCGCGAGGGCTGCGCCCCAGTGGCTGCGGTTCGCCTCCAATGGGCGCCTGTGCGTCATGTCGCCCCAGGCGAGCCAGGCGATCTCGGCGGAGGAGATCGCGGGGGCGTGGGGAGTTGAGGGCTCGTCGGCGTAGAGCCGTTCGCCGTCGTGGACGAGGCTTTGGACCTTCCGCAGGCGCTCTTCCATGCGGCCGGACCACGCCATGATGTCGCCTACAACCCTCTGGAGCGCGTGGGGGAACTTCCGGCGTGCGCCCCTCAGGGTGTAGAAACTCGTGCGCAAGAGCTCCCGGTCCACGGCGAGGCTCAGCCAAGGACCGTCCTTGCCGGGATAGCGCCAGGGCACGATGGCCCCCGAGGGCTGATTCGACTCCGGGTAGCCCTTCAGCCACCCCAGCCCATCCTCGAGGTAGGCCCGGGCCGCCCGGTCCGCCGCGGCGGTCTTCCCGCGCGCCTTGGGTCCCGTTCGTTTTCGGGCTTTCGGTTCCTCGTCGTCGTACGCCAAAAGCGGTGAGTTTCGTGCGGTTTTGGGCGGCAGATGGCTCGTTTTCGCCGCGCATGAGTGCGTTTGGACCCCTTAAGCCGTACAACTGCGCGGCCGAAAGGCAATGGGGAGCAGTCTGTAAGCGCTGCCCCGTCGGTTTGACGCCCTCTGGGCCGCCATACCGTCCAGCTTACCGCCCGCGGGGGTGCGCCCCGTGACCGTTTTCCTTAGGCCCCGTTCCAGAGACTGCCGCCAGGCCCAACGCGCTCTTCTTTTCGACTCCGTGCCAACGCACGCGAGCCCCAGCGCCGCCTGCAGGTGGAGCGCGCCGTTCGATCCGCGAGGATCCTCCAGGTGCCCCGCCCGGCCCCCCCGCCCGACCCGTCCGGCGGGACCCAGCGTCCCTCGAACACTGAAACCCATCTCCTTCCCATGGCCGTCGCTTCACGCCGCGTCCGTAAGTACGAACTCGATCCAGCTGAGCTTGAGCGGAGGGTAGCCGAACAATTCGGCGACAAGTCCCTCGAAGAGCTCTCAGAAAGCCTGAACGAGTCGATCGTCGATATCCGCCCCGGCCAAATTGTTATGGCCAAAGTCGATTCCGTTGATGAGCGCACAGGGCTCGTCATCATGGATGTCGGCGGCAAGGCGGAAGGCCAGATCTCCCTCCACGAGTTCGGAGACGACCTCCCCGCCCGCGGCGAATCCTTCGAGGTGTACTTCGAAGGCCTCGACGAGAACGACATGTCGGTGCTCTCCAAGCGCCGCGCCGATCGTCTCCGCGCATGGGAGCACGTCAGCCAGAAGTACGACGAAGGCGACGAGGTCCAAGGCATCGTTCAGCGCAAGATCAAGGGCGGACTGCTCGTGGACGTCGAAGGCGTCAACGTCTTCCTCCCCGCGAGCCAGGTGGCTCTGCGCCGGACCCACGACATCTCCGACTTCATCGACGAGCCGGTGCGTGCGCGCATCATCAAGATCGATGCGGAGCGCATGAACATCGTCGTCTCGCGTCGGAAGCTCCTCGAAGAAGAGCGTCAGAAGCAGAAGGAGACGCTCCTCAAGGACATCCAGGAAGGCCAGATCCGCATGGGTACCGTCAAGAACATCGCCGACTTCGGTGTGTTCGTCGACCTGGGTGGCATCGATGGTCTCCTCCAC
>CALHGQ010000306.1 GCA_938030175.1 uncultured bacterium
CGGAGCGAGCGCTCAAGGCGCACCGTTCCGAGGTCCACCGTCTCGCCGGCTGAGATGTAGGCCGTGTGGACCTGGGACACGTAGCCCCACCGCTGGATCAAGAACTCGACCCCCCCGCCGCTCACTGGCGGACGGAAGACCACGTGGGCGACGCCCTCGCTGTTCGTATCCCTAGCCACGTCCGGGTGACCCCGCCACATGACCCTCACCCGCGCCACTGGCTCCGAGGTCTCGTCCTCGACGTGGACTCGCAGGGAAGCTTGACCGGAATCCAGAGTCCACCGCGACGTAGCGGCATCGGGGGCCTTAGCGGCGACCGAGGTCACCGCCTGCCGAAGGCGCTTCACGTTGTCCTCCGTGGGCGGAGCCGCGACGGCAGCGACCAACGACTCAGGCGATCCGTCGTTCGAAAGCGGGGTTCCGTCCGCCGTGTGGGCGGTGGGCATGCTCCGCCAAACGGCCGTCACCCCGACGATGCAGCCGAGCGCGGCGACGGGGATGAGCCAGCCGAAACCGATGCCGGTGCGCGAAGCCGTCGTCGCGACCGCCTTGGCCGCCGCCACCCGAGTCGCGAAGCCCATCGGCGCGGCGAGGATCGCCCAGCCTTCACGGGACCCGACCTTGCGGTCCATGCGCTCACGCAGCTCGTCGCGCGCCGCCGAAAGCCGCCATCGAACGGTGCCCTCGGCCACTCCGGTCTGCCGGGCGATCTCCGCGGAGGTCATGCCCTGCAAGTAGGCCTGGAGCACGGTCGAGCGGTATGGCTCGGAGAGCTCGCGAACCTCCCCCATCAGCGTGTGGATGAGGTCCGCGGACTCCGATAGCTCGGCGGCGGACATGAGCGGCTCCTCCGCGGGGGCCGCCAGCGCCTCGCGATCGCAACGCCTGCCCTCGGAACGGTAGAACTTGCGCGCCGCGTTCTGCGCCACCCGCGTCAACCAGGGCCGAAGCGGCTCGTCACGGCTCGGCCCGTGACGCAGCGCAGACAGCCAGGTTTCCTGGGCGATGTCGTCGGCGCTCGAAGGATCGCTCACGAGGCTCCGCGCCAGCTGCCGCAACCAGTCGGCGTGCTGCTCGTAGTCTTGGGGCTGGACGGTCTGTGGCAAGCGGCTCACTTCTTCGGCTCCCCGTAGGACGTTGCGCCTGTCTTCGTGACGTAGAGGACCCTGTCTTCGGCCAGCGGGCGGAAGTTCTCCATATCGCGGAGCGACAGTCCCGGACGCGAGCCCTTCGCTCCGCTATTTCCGCCGTAGTTGATATCCACCACCGCGACGTAGCCTCCGAACGTCTCCAGCTTCATGCCGTGGACGCTGACGGTCCGCACCTTCCAGCCGAGGGCTCGGGTCATCTCGTCGCCGGTCAGTCGATCCTTGACGAGCAGCTCGCCGTCGCGGACGGACAGCTCAAAGAGAGGGTCTCGGATGCCGAGGTCCTTGAGACCATCGACGTTGGGCCCCTTGCCACCCCTTAGGATCGCGCCGCCAGCGCCACCGGGTTGGCCCATGCGCTGAATGTTCCGCCATGTGGCCTGCACGGCGCGGCCCTCCGAGCTCTTGGGAAACGCCTCGGCGGCCTCCGCGAGAATCTCGTACGACTGACGACGAGTGATCTCATGGTCGAGGGCTTCGACCGCATCTAGAGCTAAGGCGGCGTTGCGCTCGAAGCCGCGCTGGTCTTCGAGCGAAGCGGAAGCAGAAGCGGCCATGACGGTCCGGCGAACCTCGAGGTGCGCCGACACGGGCCCTTCGGCGAACGAGAGGGAGCCCAAGAGGTCCTGGGCATCCCGCGCCGCGCCGCCGTCGAGCATGAGGGCCGCCGCGTGGAGGGAGAGATCCGCGGTGAGCGAGTCGGGCGCCCCAGAGAGCGCTCCGAGAAGCCGATCCGCAGAAGCCTTGGCGCGCTTTGCGCCAACCCTTGCCATTTCCGCATGCATCGCGGCCACCAAGAGGCGCTCGGGGGCGATGATCGACGGCACCTGCGCCTTGGCCTCTTCCTCGGCGATGGACCAGAGCCCGGTCACCAGCTCGCGGCTAGGACGCTCCCCTTGCGTCGCTCCCCTCGCCAGCTCGAGAAGGTTGTAGCCGAGGGCGGACTGGGGTGCGAGACCGCGACCGGCCCGAACGTCAGCGAGCGCCGCGCGAAAGAAGCCAATCGCATCACTCCACTCCTCCGCCTGGATGTGACAGTAGCCAAGATTGTTGCGAGCCCAGTTCGCCCCGTCGAAGTCGTCGATGGCGAGGTGAGCCTCGATCGCCGCCTTCAGGTCACGGCGCTTCTTCTCCGTCTCGCCGAATCGGTCGTAGGCCGTGGCGCGATCGATCAGTAGCTGCGCGAGCCGTTCCTTGTCGTCGTAGGCATCGTAGATGTCGGCCACCGATTTCCAAAAAGCCTCGGCCTCGGCCAGGGTTTCCTTGCGCCGCGCCGCTTGGGAGATCGCGCCATGGACGGAAGGCTTCTCCGAAGCGGCGGCAGGGTAGTCGCTGGCGAGGTCCATGAGGCCCTCGACGTATTCAAGGGCCACGTCTTCGTTGCCTGCCCTGAAGTGGTTCCAAACGAGAGCGCGATGGGTGATCGCGCGCTCCTTCACGTAGCCGCCTTCATCGCCCGAGTCAGCGTTCACCTTGGCGTAGATCCCCAAGGCCTCCTCAAGCTTCTCCGCTGCCTCCGCGAAGCGATCTCGGCTCCAGTCGCGACCGGAGGCGTTACGGAGGTCCAGCGCGCGCTGGATTTCCTCGTCGACGGACTGGAAGGTCCGCGCCGCGGGGATGACGGGCGCTGACCTCAGCGTGGGGGTGGCCGCCAGAAGAGGGGCCTGGACGACAAAGAGGGCGGCAAGGGCGGGGGTCAGTAGACCGGCGAGTGCGGTGGGATGATGCATAGTGGTTGAGTTGCGAGGGCGTAGATTGGATTTCCACAGGGTTCATCCCGCGGGACGGGGGGCCGTTGGAAGAAAACGGCGACTCCCCCAAGAAATCCAGCTGGCCTACCTCAGCCTTCCCGTGTCGTCGTCACCTTCGGGTTCTCCAGGGCCCTATGGACAGGGCACCGATCGGCGATTTCCAGGAGTCGCGCCCGCTGATCCGCGTCGAGGTCCCCCTCCATCGTGACGACACGCTCGAAGTGCTCGGTCAGTGCCTTCGGATCGTCGTCGGCGGGCACGCGCTCGTGGTGGAGCGCGACGCTGACCCGGTCGAGGGGCCAGCCCTTGCGATCCGCGTACATGCGCAGGGTCATGGACGTGCAGGCGCCGAGCCCCGCCAGCAGGAGCTCGAAGGGCGCGGGCCCGAGGTCCGCCCCCTTGACGCTCTTGGGCTCGTCCGCGGTTAGCTGGTGCTGGTGGGTGCGCACAGCATTCGTGTACGGGGGCGCGATCTCATGCACGATGACGTCCCCAGGCGGGGGGATCACGTCGTCATGGTCTCCATCCGGAGTGAGCGTCACGTAGCGCGTCGCCCAAGCGCCGATCACGGCGGCCGCGTACTCCGCGTCCTCTTCCTTGCTGAGCATATGGTCCGCGTCCCCCAAGGACACGAAGCTCCGGTAGCCCCTGGCGGCCTGGTAGATCTTTTGCGCCTCCGCCACCGGGACCGTCTCGTCGAGTGGGCCGTGCATCACGAGCAGGGCCGCCTCAAGGTCCCCGAGTGCGCCGCCGAGACTTTGGGTCTCGATGTCGTCGAGGAACTGCTGCTTGATGCGGAAGGTGCGACCGGCGAGCTGCACGTCAGCCTCGCCTTCGCTCTGGATCACATCGAGCTCCGACGTCAAGTGCTTCTTCACGTGCACGGGATCCGAAGGCGCCCCAATGGAGACGACCGCCTCGACGCTGTCGATCTTCCGCGTGGCCGCGAGGACCGCTGCGCCCCCGAGGCTATGGCCGACGAGGAGCGAGGGGGCCCGATAGTTCTCTTCAAGAAACGTCGCAGCGTGCACGAGGTCGTCCACGTTGGAGGAGAAGTTCGTGTTGGCGAAATCCCCATCGCTCGACCCGAGTCCCGTGAAGTCGAAGCGCAGCACGGCAAAGCCGGCTCGGGACAAGGAGCGGGAGATGCGACTCGCCGCCAGGATGTCCTTCGAGCACGTAAAGCAATGGGCAAAGATGCAGTACGCACGCGGCACCCCTTCGCCCACATTCCAGGGGGGAAGCTCTAGGCGCGCCGCGAGCTGCTCCCCCGCCGCGTTGGTGAAGGTGATGCGTTCGGAACGTACAGCTTTGCCGACGCTCGGCTTCTTGGAAGTGGACTTCATGGGAGTCGTCATGAGCGCCACCCTTCGCGCTCTTCTTCATTGAGGAACGGGGTGCCCGGACCGGCGTCCATCGCCGTAGGATCCCAGGTGATCTTGCCACCGGCGCGATACGCCACCGAGGCCAGGAGGATGGACTCCGTGAGAGGTCCCGAGTAACCGAACTCGCAGAGCGGAGCGGGCGCCGACGGATCCTTGATGCGATTCAGCCACTCCGCGTAGTGACCGGGCGACGACTCGATCGTCGGGGTCGGTGGGACCCACGGCTCCGCGTCCGGCTCATTGAGCTGCACCTCCATCGACCCGTAGGTCGAGACCAGACGGCCCTTGGTGCCGAGGAACACGTGGCAGTCGGGAAGCGGCGCCTCCGGCCACTTCATGTTTCCGTCCCACCAGTGCACATCCACACTGGAATCGCTGTTCGCGCGGCCGTGGGTCCAGCGCACGTGCATCCCTTCCGGGGTTCCGACGGCGTCAGGCTCGGGCCCTTCGACGTCGATCGACTTGGGCGGCGTCAGCTCGAGCGCCCAGTGGACGAGGTCGATCCAGTGGGCGGCCATGTCCCCCACGGTGCCGTTGCCGAACGCCCAGAACCTGCGCCAATTCGCGGGGTGTACCCCGGGAGAGTAAGGCCGGTCTGCCGTGGGACCCAGCCATAGGTCCCAGCGCAGTCCCTTGGGCGCCTTCGCAGGTGGCGTCGAAGCCTCGGGAAAGACGCCGCGCGACCAGCTCTTCGAGCAGACGACGTGAACGTTGTGTACGGCTCCGATCGCGCCGCTGCGAATCGCTTCCACGACGCGGCGATAGTTGTCCCGCGCATGAATCTGCGTGCCCATCTGGGTAGCGACGCCGGCCGACCGGGCGAGCTCCTGAAGTTCTCGCGCCTCCTGGACCGTGCGCGTCAGCGGCTTCTCGCAGTAGACCGGGAGCTTCTTCGCGAGCGCCCAGCGCGCGATCGCGGCATGGGTGTGGTCGGGCGTCGAGATCACGACCCCGTCGAGGTCTTTGATGTTGGTCAGCAGATCACGCCAGTCCACAAACGTCTGGGGCTTCGGCTGTCCCGCGGCAACCACTTGGTCAACACCGCGCCGGAGCAACTCTTCATCCACGTCACAGACGTAGGCCACATCGTCGGAGGACAAGACTCCAGCGATATTCGCTGCCGCCCGGTTGCCTGCACCGATCGCCGCAAGCTTGAGGCGAGACCGCAGCGGCGCGACTGCAGCCGATTCCTCCTGGTGTAGGCGGGTCCGTCCGTGCACAAAAGGCGCAAGGAACAGTGAGGACGCAGCAGCCGCGCCAGCATTCAAAATGGTGCGCCGCCCCATGGTAGCGGCCCCTAGGGATCGACTCTTGTTGGCTTTTTGACGTGACATGTGAGCCATAGCTTACGGAACGAACCGCTGCTCAGTCCCTATCCAGTGCAGAGACCAGCTGATTGGCGACCTGCTCCGGCATGGGGTAAGGTGAGGTCTCGTGGGCGAATCGCCCCACCGACCTTCGTCCTACCCAAGAGACTCCCATGCTGCTTCGCCTTCCCAAGCTTGCTGCGCCGTTCCTTGCCTTCTCCATCGCCACTGGTGCGCTCGCGCAAACGGAGCCCTACGGGATCTTCGATATCAGCGGCAGCGTCACGTTCGTCGAACCCTCGCACCAGGGCCAGTTCGCTGGCCTCAACCTCGGCGATAGCCTCTGGGGCACCCCGCTCCTCGACCTCTCCTCGGCGCCCGCCCAAGGCGCGGGCGATTCGCTGCTCTATGCCACCACGAATACCCCAGCCGTTTTCGTTGGCGACACCTTCATCCCAAGGGAGATCGTCACAAGCCTGCCCCCTTTTGTGATCACCGATGGGACAGCGCTGGCGCCGGACCGCATCGACTACGAGTACCCGGTGGAGTTCTGGGGCGGTCCGGGCATCGGCTCCATCCAGGGTACAGCGCGGGTGTCTTTCACCGACACTGGCGGCGACGCCTGGTCGAGCCCCCTCATCGCGGGCTTGCCTTTCCCGTTGCTGCCCGATCTCGCCCAGGACCAGAGCGCCACGCTTGAGGTGGTAGCAGCCACCGGCGAGCTCGTTCTTGAGGCCGCGCTGAGCACGCTGTACTTGGATCTCTCCAACGAGTCACGCTGCTTCAGCAACCTGAACTCGACCTTCCAGACGGGCAGGCTCACCGGAGTCGGCTCACGGGTCTTCGCTGACAATAGCTTCTCGATTTTCGCCGACCGGCTCCCGCTGGACAGCTTTGGGCTCTTCATCACTAGCGCCACGGAAGGCATCGTTCAGAACCCGGGCGGGCAGAACGGCGTGCTTTGCATCAATGGCGACATCGGCCGCTACCTCGGCCAAGTTCAATCATCGGGAAGCACCGGAACCATGACCCTCAACGTGGATCTGACCAGCCTTCCGACTGCGGCGGGCACCGTCTCGATCAGCGCTGGTGAGACCCGCTACTTCCAGCTGTGGCACCGCGACGTCACGGATTTCGGACAGGCCACGAACAACTTCACCCTGTCCTTGGGTGTGCTCTTCCAGTGAGGGGTCGCGGCCGCTCGGGCTATCGGGGCTCGGGGCGTGCTGTGAGTGATTCGTGAGACCGTCCCTTCAGAGTCGAGATCGCTTCTTTGAGGACGCGCAGGGCGTGCTCACCGGTGCCAGGGCCCCAAAGCCAGTACCAGTGCCTGGATCGAAGAATTCCCAGAGATCGCGTCAGTGGTTTTCGAAGTGGCGCTCGTTCTGGGTGTGATGACCGACACAAGCATGATCGATGAGGACTGGCTGCAGCAGCTGGACGGGCTTCGCCCACTGGCGCAGCGGCTGGTGAGGGACGAGAGCCGTGCGGACGATGCCGTCCAGCGGACTCTCCTGAAGGCCATGACGTCCAAGGGGCGGCCGAAAGGCAAGGGGTTCTGGGCCAGAGTCGTTCGCAACGAGGCGATCGACGAGCATCGCGCTGAGAGCGCACGACAGCACCACGAGCTGGAGGCGCGCCGTGACTTCACGGCCCCCTCGGCCCACGCTGTGGTGAGCGAAGCGGAGAGCCAAAGCATGGTTTCGGACGCCGTCCTCGCCCTGGACGAGCCCTACAGGACGGTCATTTTGCTGCGCTTCTTCAAGGGCCTGAAGATCCGCGTGATCGCGTCCGAACTTGACCGGCCGATGGGCACGGTTCAGTCCCAGCTCGATCGCGGCCTGGAGCTATTGAGGGGTCGGCTGCGCCGCGAGTTCGGGGACGGCCAACGGCTCGCCCTTGGCCTCCTTCCCCTCGCCACCGGCAAGGCGTCGCTGTTCGGGGCTAAGGCGGCCTCACTTTCCCTACTGCTCACCCCCCTGGCCATGAAGCTCACCTGGATCCTTCCACTCGTCGCCATCGGTTGGCTCGGCGTGCGGTTCACTGGCGGCGAGGGTATCGTCCCCCAGCCCGTTGTAGCGGGCGCAACGATCGCCGCAGACCCCGCGGATCCGAGCTTAGGACTCGACGACGGCGATGCCGATGCGCAAGCGGCGCTCCCGGCGGCGCCGAAGGGCCGAGTCGCGCTGGGTCAAGAGACCAAAGACGGGCCTTCAGCCGCCGTGAGGACCGAGCCCGACACGGCCAAGTCGTTCGTCCTGGGTCGTGCCCTTCGAATCAGCGGCGACCCGTTCAGCCACGCTGAGCTTGAGAGATCTCGTGGGGGCGCGCGCACCCAGATCGAGACGACGGACGAGCTCGGAGAGTTCGAGTACGCGGCGGGAGAATCGATTCGTCCCCGTGGGGACCGCTGGGCACTCGTGGCATCCCAAGAGTCGCCGACGGTCGGTGAGTTTGTGTTCGCCCCCACCGTCCACTTTGCAGGCCAGATCGTCGACGAAGCCGGCTTTCCGCTCTCTCGCGTAAGCCTCTTCGACTCAAGGCACCTGATCGAAGCCGGGCTTGGGGACGACCCCAGGTGGAAGTCCAAGTCCAGCCACGTCTTCATCCTCGACGCAGAAGGGCGTTTCGACCTGCAGCACGTGGCGACCTGGCCGGGGAGAACAGTGACCCTCGCCCATCCAATCTTTGGCGAGATGCGCGTCCCCGTTCCTAGCTCCGACCAGCTCGATGCAAGGGTTGTCTTCCCCGGCGCGACATCCGGCTACGAGCTGACCGTTCGATTGGAGGACGGCAACGGAAGGCCGGTGACGGGCGCGGGCGTCACGCTCGGCTTCGCGGTCTTCGACGTAGGCCCCTCCGGTCAAGTCAGCATGAGCGTGGATCAGACCACGGAGGGCAGCGAGGTGATGGTCGTTCGAACCGGCTTCGCGCCCCAGAAGGTCCAAGCCCCCACCATCGCAGAGGCCCGCAGCCGCCCAGAGTTGCGTACCGTCAGCGTCCGCCACTGGCAGAAGACAGACTTCATCGAAGGCGTCGTCGTGGACGCGGACGGAACGGCCGTCGCCGGGGCCAAGGTGGGCGTGTACGACGGCCCCACGGTGGGGCGAGGCCAAGGCCTTGAGACGATGTACTTTGAAGATGGACTCGTGCTCCACGGTGCGATCCTGACCGATGACAAGGGGCAGTTCAGGGTTCCCCACTCGGGGAGCGAGACGGTGACGCTTCGGGCCGCAGCTCGGGCGCCGCTTCGCATGGGCGAGGTCACCTCGAACGGCGAGCCTGTCCATATCGTCCTTCCGGCCCCTATCACCCGCTGCGAGGTGACGGGAACAGTCGTGGACTTCAACGGCGAGCCGTTAGAGGGCGCGGACGTTTCGATCATCGCCCACCTTCGTCCGCCCTGTGAGAACATCCGCCCGCACCCGGAGAGCTCAGTCCGTACGGCCTCGACCAAGACGAATGCAGAAGGGGGCTTTGATCTGCCCCACGCGGGAGGCGCAGAGCTCCAGGTCGTGGTCAGGTCCGGATCGACCCGCGCCTACCAACGGATCGTGCCCGGGGGACCGAGCCTGACGGTCGTGCTAGACCTCTTGTGCAACCTGGAGGTGGCCCTAGGGCCAGCGCCCGCAGGCGCGGTCCTTACGGTCCTCGACGGTGATGGCATGGCGCTGAAATCCCAGCGCCACCACGGAGCCTCGATTCGGAAACCCTTCGACCGGCACCGCCTCCCCGGAGGCGACGCGACCCACTTGCTGGTCGTGCCCCAGTCCTCTCGGCAGGTTCAAATCACCCTGGACGGGAAGGTCATCAGGTCCGCCATGGTCAGGCCCGACCCGTCACACACCACGGCCGTGATCCTCTGAGGAAACCCAGGACGGCTTCAAGAAAACAAAGAAGCTCGTCACAGAGCGCTTGCCTGGGTCCCTCGGTCCCTGATCATGGAAACTGAGATGCACCCAAGCGCCCCTTACGACCCGTCAGCCGGGCTGGCACCCCACATCCAGGCCTTGCTCGCCGAGAGGGCTTGGCTCCAAAGGCTGGCGAGGGGGCTGCTCACCGACGCCTCACTGGCCGACGACCTCGCCCAAGATGTGTTCGTCGCAGCCCTGAAATCCCCCCCGACGGCGAAGGGGCCCGGCATGCGGGCATGGCTCGCAACGACCGCCAGGCGCATGGCCGCAAGGGGCTCCAGCCGTGAGGGCTACCGCGGACGGATCGAAAGCGAAGCCCATGCCCTCGCCGGGCGCCACGAAGATCGCTCGGCGGACCAGCGTCTGGAGCTCTCAGAGTCCGTCATCCACGGGCTCCAAGGGATCTCACCCGAGGGGCGGACGGCTCTCGTGATGCGGTACCTCGAGGACGAGGAGTACTCCACCATCGCCGAGCGGCTTGGACTCGCTGAATCGACGGTCCGCCAGCGCGTCTCGCGGGGCCTGGGCGAGTTGCGCCGCAAGCTGGACGAGGAGCACGGGGACCGGACCACTTGGGTGGCAGCGCTCGCTGCAGCCATCCCGTCCGGCGCCGCTCGGGTGGGAACGGCTGCCACCGCTTCCGTCAAGGGAGCAGGGGGAGCAACCCCTGGCGTCCCAGCTTCCACCAAGACGTTGGCGGCCTTCCTCCCGGCCAAGAAGCTCCTCCTCATCCTCGCAGCACTCGCTCTCCTCACGCTCGTTCCATTCCTCGTCCTTCCGAACTCTGGGAGCGCCGACGAGGCCGCTAGCCTCGACTCGACGACGGCGGCCGTGGCCATGAATCAGGGAGCGCAAGCCCAGCCCTCCGCCCCCGTCGACCTGGGCCTCACCCAGACCGTTGCCCAAAGGGAATCGCTGGACGCCGGTAAGCCCCCAGGGGCGCCGGAGAATGCGCGCGCTGACAGTGGACTACGCTTCCGCCTTGAGGACAGTCACGGAGAGGCTCCAGCGGCAGCCCGCGCCGCCTGGGTTCGCGGTGACGGACGAGTCGAAGAGATCAAGCTTGGCTCAGATGCCGTTGGGGCCCTTCCTACCGGCGCCGAGGGCGTAGTTATCGCACGTGCACCCGGCTCATCCCGCGTCATCTGGAAGCTGCAAGACCGCGATC
>CALHGQ010000307.1 GCA_938030175.1 uncultured bacterium
GCGGCCTTCGCGCCGGGCTCGAGCAAGTGGAGACGCGCCCTGGTGGCGCACACGGGCGGGCGGGCGGCGAGGGGGCGGTTCCGGCACTGGGCCGAGAAGGCCGGCCGGCCAGGGGCGTGGTGGGCCCGTTGGGAAGGGGGCGGGCGCTGCTGGCGCCGGGGGTGGTGGTTGCGGCGTTGGGGGCAGCTGGACGGGCGGCTGGGCCGGCGTCGGGGGCGGGGCGTCCGCCTCCGGGCCGGCGACGTCCTCGCCGTCGTCGGGCTCAACGAACATAGTGTCCGGGTGGCCGAGAGCCTCGGCAATGCGGTTCCAGCTGAGCTGCGCTTCGGTGAGCCTGCTGCGCTTCGGCGCCGCGCCGGCGCTGCGGGTGAGTGGATCGTCGGCGAGACGGCTGTGCGCTCGTGCGGGTCCGGCACTGCGCGCCTGCGTGGGCGGGGCGGCGGCGAGGCCGTAGGGGCTGCCCGTGGAGAGGACCCACTTGTCGAGCTCCTCCGACCAGAGGTAGTTGAGCGGGATGCCCCATTGTGTCGGGGTGGTCGGCGGGGAGACGCCTGAGCTGATGGAGGGGCTGGCGGTGCCCGGCGCGCCGGCGGCGCCGGCGGAAGAGAAGCCAAGCGCGTGCTGCGGTACGCGGAGGAGGCGTGCCAGCTGGCGGAGCAGCTCCTCCGGGTTGGTGGTGGGCTGGAGTGCCAGCTCCGCCACGGGCGCGCTGCCCTTGCTGCGTGTGAGCATGGGGTGGGAGGGGGGCGCCGGGCTGGGCCCGGGCGCCGGGAGGGCAGGGGGCGGGGAGGGTGGGGCGGGGTCGGTGGCGGGCATGTCCGTGGGCGCGTCCGTGTCACGCCGCGGCTTGACGTGTTCGGCATTGACACGGAAGCGTTTGCCGTTGGTCTTGCGGATGCGATAGGCGGACGGGGACAAGACCTCGGTGATAGTGGCGGGGAACCACTTGATGCCGAGCTTTTTGTTGGTGGCCGTGGAGTCGCGCATGCGGACCCACACCTGGTCGCCCACGGCGAAGGTAGGGATGGTGGTGGGGCCGGCCAGGGCCTGTTCTTGTCGGCGTACCTGTGCTTCCTGGTTGTTGTGCTGAACGAGCCGGTGCAGCATTTGGTGGTTGCGCCGGAACTGTGCCAGGAGCCCGTCGGGCGCGGCGTCGACCGGGACCGTGGGGTCGTCGTGGTCCACGTCATTCCAGAGGGGGAGGCGCGGGTTGTACCCGAGCAGTGCTTGGAATGGCGTGAGCTTGGTGGCTGCGTTGTAGGCGGAGTTGTGGTGGAGCATGAGCGGGCCCAGGAAGAGGCGCCAGTCGACGGTGGAGAGGTCCGCGGCGTGGATGGCCGCGCGGAGGAAGTGCGCCATGGTTTTGTTAAACTTCTCGGCCATGGCGTTGGCCTGCGGGTGCTGGGGGGTGGTGGTGGCCCTGTCGATGTCGAGTTTTTTGCAGATGTAGTTGAGGACTTGGTTGACAAACTCTCTGCCGTTATCGGAAACGATGAGTCGCGGAACGCCGAAGAGGTAGACGTAGTGGGAGAGGAGGGCCTTAGCCGTGGACTCCGCTGACTTGTCCGGTAGCTCGGCCAGGACCACGAACTTGGAGAACGCGTCCGTGATGACCAGGATGTAGGCTGGCGCGTGGTCCTCGTCTCGCAATGGTCCAAACAGGTCGATGTGAACCCGGTCGTTGGGCGCCTTAGCAAGCGGGAACGCGTCCGGCTGCGGCGGCCCGGGGGCGTCCTTGTTAGAGACGGCCGGGCAGATGGGGCACTTGCGGACGTAGTCCTCGACGTCGGACTTGACGTTTGGCCACCAAAAGTCCTGGCTGATGCGGTGGAGGGTTTTTGGTCCGCCGGCGTGGCCGCCCATGAGTGTGCCGTGTGCGTGCTCGAGGAGCTGCTGTCGGAGCGCCTCGGGCGCGATGACCACCGGGTGCGGCCGGGGCTGGCCTTGATGGGGCGGTGGGGTGTACTGCCAGAGGCCGGCGGTGAAGGTAATGTTGGCACTGAACTTGTCGAGTGCCGATCTCTCCTTTGTGGCTGGCGGCTGATCCACGTTGTTGGCAAATGTGGATATGACGGGGTCGAGGGCCTGCATGTTCTTGAGGGTGTTGGCGTCGGCGGCCACGAAGGCGACGAGTTC
This sequence comes from uncultured bacterium, assembly GCA_938030175.1. Taxonomy (GTDB): domain Bacteria; phylum Planctomycetota; class UBA1135; order UBA1135; genus Saltatorellus. The sequence goes on from CALHGQ010000307.1 coordinate 2,137, forward strand.
GGCCCTGGACGGGTCTGCTTCCGGCGCGCTGCGGCTGAGGAAGTCCGCAATGACGTTGTCGACGGCGGGGACGTGGTGCAGCTTGAACTCGTAGTCGTTGCGCAGTTGCTGGAGGTGGGTGAGCCGTTTGGCCTGGGCCTCCGTGTGGTGGACCAGCGGCTTATGGTCGGAGTAGAGGTCGAACTGCTGGCCCTTGAGGTACGTGTCGAAGTGGTGGAGTGCGAAGACGCACGCCTGCATCTCGATCATGTTGGTGGTGTAGCGCTTTTCGTGGTCGAAGAGCTGGCGGGAAGCGAATGCCACAGGGCGGGTGGACCCGTCGGCTTGCTTTTGGGCCAGCATGGCGCCAAGGCCGCCGGGGTGCGACGGCGCTCCAGTGGCGCCGTCACAGTACAGCTGGAAGCGACCTTCGCGGGCCGGGAAAGCCAGGACGGGCCTGGTGGCGATGGTGGTGAGGATGTGCTGGTAGGCCGCTGCCGCGTCCGGGGGGAGGGGCCCGTTCTGCCATCTGGCGTGCGCCTTTGTGAGGGCGTACAGAGGGGCGGCGACCTTGGCGAAGTTGCCGATGTACGTGCGGAAGTAGTTAGCGAGGCCGAGAAAGCTACGCAAATCCTTGACTGAAGCGGGGGGGCGGCA
>CALHGQ010000308.1 GCA_938030175.1 uncultured bacterium
CTCGCCGTCGTCCACTTGGGACCCGAGGGCCTGCACCGCATCCCCATCAGGGTCGCGCTTTGCCACCGACTCCCGCAGCTTCTTCAGCGCACGGAACTTCACGCCGGCGACGGCGGTCTCGTCCCGCAGCCCAAAGCGCTCCCACGTGTCTCGGTTCCGCCAGCCGCCGTGGAAGAGCGCTTCGATCACCATCAAGCGACTGAACTCGCCGGCCGCCCACGTGTCCTGCACCCAGTCGCGGAGCGCATCGCGCAGAAGCTCTCGCCCGCGTCCCTGCACGTCGCTCCGGCGCACGATGCGACTCGGCGTGTCTTCGTTGAGCGCGAGTGAGTCGAGATCGAATCCGGGTGCTTCGCCGTCGCCGTCATCGCCGCCATGCCCCGACCCCACCGCGCGCCGCTTGCGCAAATGATCGATCGTTCGATTCCGACAGATGCCGAACAGGTACTGCTCGAACGAGTACTTCGCGTCGAACGTCCCGATACCACGAACGGCTCCGAGGAACGCCTCCTGCACGATGTCGTCCCGCGCCTCCGCGTCCGCCACACGCCGCCCGATGTACGCGATCAGCCGGCCAGCGTACGCTCGCTCAACGCGCGCCCATTCGTCCTCGTCGAAATCCGCGAGGCGCGCTACATCCGGTGACCAATCTCCTGACATCGAGTACGGCTTCTTATGGGGCTGGCGCTCAGTTGCGCCCAAGGACAGAGAGACTAAAGAGTCCGAGCAGCGTCGCACCGAACCCGACGCCCGTCATGATGAAGAGGAAGAGCGCAAAGCGCACGGCTCGGCCGATGAGACCGCCACGGTCGCTGCGAATCAAGCGATCGGTCACGGCCCTGAACGTGCCGAGAATGAACTGAACCACCGCAACGATGGCAGCGGCGAACACGTCGAAGCCGACGCGTGTGGTCTCCATCAGCGTGGCGAAGGGCCCGCCGACCACCTTGGGCGGGACGGGGATGATCGTGGGCACCGGGGCCGCGGGTGCAGCGTGGAGCTGCTCGGGCTCGCGCCGCATGGGAGTCACGCGAATCGCGGGGCCGTCCTTGGAGAGAAGGCCACCAGAAAGAGTCCCGGAAGAAGAACCGCCACCGGAGCCGCCTTCACTGCGCTGCGCGTTCAGCTCGGCCACGAGCTGCCGCGCCCGACTCGCGGGTCGTCCGGGCTCAATGGGCGACGACTTCGCGGTCGTCGCTTCGATCGAACTTGAGTCAAGCAGCGGCGAACGCGGCTTGGAAGGCGTGGCGTCCACGCTCTCGGGCCGCCCCACCGGTGGCACGTTGACACCGAGGTCCGGCGCCGACGTGGAGGGAGACTTCTTCGGCTCGGGCCGGGGGCGAGCGGGCCGCGCCTCCTCCGGACTCAAGAGGAACGTCACGGAATCCCCGGGGCGCGCGGTCTGCCCGAGCATGTCGAGGACGTCCGATAGGGACGCCGGACGGTGCGCGGGGTCCAGGCGGAGGCAAGCCTCCACCGCCGGTCGCGCGACAAGGGGGAAGGCGTCGGGGAAGTCCGGGGGGTCGTCCGTCTCGCGCAGCACGAGCCCGCCGAATTCGTCGGGGTTGAACGGAAGAAAGCCCGCTAGGGCCTCGAACAGGATCACACCCAGCGAGTAGATGTCGGCCCGATGGTCCGCGCGGCTGCGCAGCATCTCTGGCGCCATGTACATCGGTGTTCCGCGCCCGAAGGAGAGCGTCGTACGGCCGCCCTCGAGCAGCTTGGACAGGCCGTAGTCCCCCACTCGGGCGTTGTCCCCGCGGAGGAAGATGTTGCTCGGCTTGAGGTCGAAGTGCACCAGCCGCCGATCGTGGAGCGCCAGCACACCGCGCGCCGTCTGGGTGAACATGAGCAGCGCTTCCGCGGGCGACAGATCCCCGAGCTTGAAGCGCTTGGCGAGCGTCTCCTCACCGGCGTAGCCCATGATGACGTACGGCACGTCCATCACGGTGCCCATGTCTTCGATCGTCACCAGGTTGGGGTGATCGATCGCTGCGAAGTGGCGGACCTGATCGAGCTCACGCTGGACGGCTTCGCGCTGGTCGTCGTTCTCGACCTTCAGGAACTTGATCGCGTAGGCCTTGCCGATCGACGTCTTCCGGGCCTTGTAGACATCGCCAAACGCGCCGCCCCCAAGTCGATTCTCGATCTCGTAGCCCGGCACGAAGTCGGGCTGCCTGAACGAGTTATAGAATGCCTCCCAGTCCATCGGTTCCCGTGAAGGCTACCGTGTGGAGGGTCTTTGTGCCCTCGGGCGCAGGGCCAATCCGAACGGTGGCAGCCGATTCGGGGCAGCGCCGAGGGCCAGGTCCACCCGCGAGCCCAAGGGAAGTCCCATGATGACATCCTCCCCGGGCTCGCCGCTGCCCACGCGGACGCCAGCGGCGCAGGACACGCTCAGCGTCGATTCTGAGTCCGGCTCCAGGCGAGCCACGAGTGCGATGTCGGTGGCGATTCCAAGGACCACGACGTGCCGACGCACGCGCGGGCCCAGCCTCATCCGTCCGGCGACTCCAGGGGCCAGGAGCACCACCCGGCGCGCGCCCTCCACGGTGCTGCGTCCCTCTAGCTCCAGGATCATCGTCGCGCTTGACGGATCGCTTCGGCGACAGGTGAACTCTGCGGCCTCACCGAAGCGCACACGGTCGCCGTCGTGCAGCGCGCGCGCGCCGTCGCTGGCGCAGAGCGGCTTCCCATCCACTTGGACGTCGGCGGCGCCTGGGACAACGGTGAGCCCCCACTCGGCACCGCCGTGGAACGAGTCGCGCAGCTCTAGGACACCGTGGAGGGCGTCAATGTCCCCGAGGAACCCCATGTCGGGCTCCGGCGACGCAGAGTGCCCAACTCGGACACGCGTCCCTGCCAGTACGAAGAGATCCCCGACGTCGTCCACCGAGAGCACGAACGCAAACGGTCGATCCATGGATGGCAAAGGAGAATCCGGCTCGAGGGCTTTGCTGCTAGAGCGCCGAGACCACCACGCCGCCGCCGGCATGGCGCGCGTCGAGGAACGCTTCACGCGCGGCGGCGTACAGGTCCTCACGCTTCTCGATATCGGGGCTCGGATAGTTGGCGATGCCGATGGCGACCTCGATGCGATCGCCGACGAGGTCCATCATGCGCCGCCCTTCGGCGGTGTCCGCCACGCGGCGGGCCATGATCTCAGCCCCGTCCGGCCCCGTGTTCGGCAGGAGGAAGAGGAACGAGTTCTCGTCGAAGCGCCCGAGCACGTCCGTGTCCCGGGAAGCCGCGAGGAAGATTGAGCTCAGCTCGCGCAGCACGTCGTCAGACGCTTGGCTCTCGAAGCCGAGCATCGCCACGGCGAGGGGCGCGTTGAAGCGTCGTGCGCGCTTGAACTCCTCGTCGAGCTTGTACGCGAGGAACGAGTAGTTGAAGAGGCCGGTGACCGGATCGATCGCCGCCTGCATCAGCGCGTTGTGCTGGGGAGCCGCCGAGGCTTGAGAGGGATCAGCCGCCGCGATCTGGGCGAGGATCGCCTCGGGGAGGGTGAATTCTTCCGCCATCCCCCCGCGCTGGTCAGACTCCAAGGCTGGGCGCGGACCACCCGAGAGGTCCAGGAGCGAGCGGAGCTTCGACCCGTTCACAGGACGAGCGATGGTGCCGGTGGCCCCGCAAAAGCGCGCGATCGGCTCGGCGAGGTGGTTGCCGTCTTCGGTGACCACGAACGTCCGGCACTTCGTCCGGCCCGCGAGCTGGCGGAGCAGCTCGTAGACGTTGCGGTCCTTGAGCCACGAGTCCACGAGGAGCACGTCCCCCTGGGCCGGGGGCGCCTGGACCAGCTCCCGCCACGAAGAGATCTGCTCCACGTCCCATCCCGCGAGGGCATCTTCGGCCGCTGACTCGTTGGCTGCGTCGATGGCAGCCTTCGCGCCGCTAAGCACCGAGGGGTCCGTAGTCGCGATCCTGATGGTCCTGAGTCCGTCGCCCATGTCGCAGTCAGAGGCCTGAATCGCCCCTTGGAAGCCGTAGAAATCGCCCTGAAAAGTCAGGGCTCACTGCAGCGTGCAAACGGCGGGGCCTCGATTCAAACAATAAAGCAGAAGGGCCCGAGGCACTTCCCTAGCGCGGGCGGTCCAGCGGCCGCTCAAGGCCCGCCATTTCGGCCCCCTGGAGCGCCGCAGTGCGCCGGTCTGCGGGCAAGCCGAGCTCCGGATCGGAGGCTCGCTCCCGGAGGCCTTGGACCGCCGGGCCCCCGCCAAAGGCCGCGGCCGCCCAGCCGAGGCGTCGAAACACCTCGGGTGGGGTCCCGTCGGGAGCCGATTGGATCCAGCGGAAGAGAACCGCTTCGCCGTAGGCCCGGTGAGCGGCTCCGGCCGCCAAGAGCCCCTGGTTCCATGGAAGGGTGAAGGCGGCCCTTCGGAGCAACGGCTCTACTTCGTCGTACCCCGACTTCGCGAGGGCCACCACAAGGTCCAAGGCCACGGTTTGTGTGTTCGCCCGGTGGAACAGCTGCACAAGAACTTCTGCGTCTCTGCCCGTGAGGGTCGTGGATAGGGCTCGAACGCAACGGTGAATCTCAGGCACCATGGGATCGATCTCGAGCAGGGCGGCGCAGAGCCCCACCGTGTCCGTCTGACCGCCGTGGAGAACAAGAATGGACTCGGCGGCCACGCGGTCGACGCCGCTCAGCCCGGGCAGAAGCTCCCGGACGAACTTGAGCGCGTTCTCGTCAGGGGCGGCCCGCTCCAGCGCTTCGAACAAGAATGAAACCTCCTGTGCGGGTCGAACCTCCAGGGGCCTCGCCAAGAGTTCCCGTGCCGCTTGCACGCCCTGGGGGTCTCCGAGGACGACAAGGCTCGCGACCGCGTTGGAACGAACCCAAGGGTGCGGATCGTCCAGGAGCGCGCGCACGGAGGCGACGTAGTTCGGGAAGCCGTTGGCTGCCGCGGCCACGGCTGTGTACGCACGGTTATTCGGATCCGCGTGCCGAAAGCCCTCGGCCATGAACTCCGTCAGGGGCCTATCGGGGCGAAACTGAAGCCCCGCTGCGATCCAACGCGCCGGCGATTCCTCGAGCTCCATCGCCAGCTCCATCGAGCGCGGCATGAGGGCGTGGTGTCCCTCGCGCATGGCCGTCAAGATGAGCCACTTCCACTCCTTGAGATCCTGCGGGCGCCACTCGCCCGATGCCACCAGCTCTTCCACTCTGGCGGGCATGACCTGAACGATGTCCCGGATCCGCGGAGCGCCCTCACCCTCGCGCAGGATCTCCAGGAAGTACTTCTCCGCCCCCTCAAGCCCGAGCTCCCGCGCGAGCTGGAGCGTGACCGCCTCCAGGAAGACGGCGTTGCCGAGCATGCCGTCGATCCGCGCGCGGTGTTCTGCGTCCGCGGCGCTGGCAGGCACCGTCGCGACGGCTGGTTCTGCTTGGCTAGCTGCCTCGACCGGGTCGGCTGATTCGATCGGCTCTGTTGCGAGCGCTGGCCCCGCGCCGCGGATCGGTTCCGCTTCGCGCGCCGGCCCAGCCAGGTTCACTGAGCTCGCGGGGTCCGCTGAGTTCCCCGGGTCCGCTGAGCTCGCCGGGTCCGCGGGGGCGTCCTGGGGACAGGCACCCATGAGCGCCACAGAGGTCAACGCGATCAGACCGCGGCATCCAGCCCGTCCCATGGAGACCAACCGGCTCCCGCAGGAGTTCAACCAGCTCTGGCAGCTCAAGATCAGGTGTTGAGCTCCTCGAGCCACTCGTCCTTGATGTCGTAGTTGCTGTAGACGTTCTGCACGTCCTCGTTGTCCTCGAGCTTGTCGATGAGCTTCAGGATCTTGCCGGCGTCTTCCTTGGTGGGGACTTCGACTGTGGTCTGCGGCACGTAGCCCGTCTCGGCGGAAAGCATCACGACCCCGACGCCCTCTAGGGCCGTCTTGACGTCGAGGAACTCGGTGGCCGCCGCGTAGACCGTGGCCACGTCCCCCTCGACCTCGATGTCCTCGGCGCCTGACTCAAGCGCCGCCTCCATCAGGGAGTCTTCGGTGAACGCTTTGCCGTCGAACCCGTCCTCGCCCTGCTCGCCGGTCATGTCGACGACGTAGATGGACCGGAAGTCGAACATGAACGACACCGAGCCCGTGGACCCCATGTTGCCGCCGCCCTTTTCCAGCGCGAACTTGATGTCCGGCGCGGTGCGGTTGCGGTTGTCCGTGAGGCAAGTGATCAAGAGCGCCACTCCCCCCGGCGCGTAGCCCTCGTACACGAGCTCCTCGAAGTCGTCGCCGTCCTTGGACCCCTCACCGCGCTTGACCGAGCGCATGATGTTGTCCTTCGGCATGTTCGCGGCACGTGCCTTCTCGATCGCGTACTTGAGCTTCAGGTTGGTATCCATCTCGGACCCGCCCTGGCGGACCGCGGAGATGATGTTGCGGGCCAGCTTGCTAAAGATCTTGGCGCGCTTCGCGTCCACCGCGTTCTTGCGGTGCTTGACGTTGGATGCGTGTGAATGGCCAGCCATGGCTCGTGCTCTCTCTTGTCTCGAATGGGGTGGAAATCCGAAGGGTTCAAGAAGGCCTCCGGGGCGAAGGACAGCCGTCTGTAACTCCTTCAGGTACGAAGAAATCCGCCGCCATGCGCATACCCAAGGGTAGCGCCCGGCGGCGGATTTCGTTTGGGATCCAGCTGGATTAGCGCTTGGAGAACTGGAAGCCGCGACGCGCGCCGCGACGGCCGTACTTCTTGCGCTCCTTCATGCGCGAATCACGCGTGAGAAGGCTGTGCTCGCGAAGAGCGTCAAACGTGGCCGGGTTGATCGACTTGAGTGCCCGCGCGATGCCGAGGCTGACTGCCTCGCACTGACCGGAGGTGCCGCCGCCCCTCACGTTGCAGAACACGTCGTAGGTGTTCTCTGCATCAGCGATCTTCAGCGGCTGACGAGCGCGCTGGCGGTTCTGAATCGTGACGAAGTAGTCGTCGACGGGCTTGCCGTTGACGACGAAACCGCCGGCACCGGGCTTGAGGCGAACGCGGGCGATCGCCGACTTGCGTCGACCGAGGCCCCAGGTCCATGGATTGATGACTGCCATTGGGATAGGTAGGGGTGAGTGCCTAGATCTTCTCGACTTTGACGGGTGCTTGAGCGGTATGCGGGTGCTCTTCGCCCCCGTAAACCTTCAGGCAGCGAAGGAGATCACGACCCAGGCGGGTCTTCGGAAGCATCCGGCGCACAGCCAGGGTCACCACGTCAGCCGGACGACGCTCGATGACCTTGTCGATCGCAACGTGCTTCTGGCCGTTCGGGTAACCGGAGTAGTGCCGGTAGATCTTGTCGGTGCTCTTCTTGCCCGTCAGGCGCGGCTTCGAGCCGTTGATGACGACGACGTGGGCGCCGGTGCGCTCGCTCGGCGTCCAGGTGGGGCGATCCTTGCCCTGAAGAGCAAAGGCGATGTGAGCCGCCATGCGTCCGAGGTTGTGCTCGGAGGCATCGTAGAGGAGCCAGCGGTCCTCGGTGTCTTGGCGTCGTACGTGTGTGGTCGTCATAGCTGTCAAATCGCGGCGGCGATCGGCCGTTAGGCCAAAGAGACTGGGCCCACGCGCGGAGCAAATCCGGCGTGGAAGGCCGAAGAGAGTAGGGCCCCGCCCCGCCCAAGGCAACGAAGACGGGAAATATATGCGGCTGAGCGGACTGTTTTCACTCGAGACGGAATCCGCTGAGGCGAATCCAGGTCTCGGAGGTCCCCTCCAGGGGCTCGGAGAGGCGCCCGAGAAAGAGGGAAGCCCCCTGGGGCAGCCCCTGGGCGCACCATCCGGGCGGGTCCCCCTCGCCTTGGCCCATGCGGGCGTCGGGGCTCATCCCGAGGGCGAGCGGGCCGAGGGGCGACCAGGAGCCGGAACGGGTCCGCTCCCAAGCTTCCCCAAAGGCAGCCCACGTATTCACCTCGGGGACCAAGAGCTTCATCCCCGCTTCGAATGGGCCACGCCAGTCGACGGGCCCGACGGTGGCCCAGGCGACAACCGTGCAGCCCGGGCTCTCCCCACCGAGAACCAGCTGGGTTGAGTGCGCGCCACGGCGGTCGGAGACGTCGAGCTCCCCGCGCCAGCCCCTATCGAAGTCCCCCTCGTCGCCACCATGACGGAAGCTGAGACCGCCGAAACCACGCCGTGTCTCCACCCACTCGGTGCCCCCATCGGCCAGACGGCGCCCCTCAAGCACCGCGACCGGAAGGCCCGGTTCGCGCTCGGTCGGAACGCCCCCCAACGGACCCACGAGCTGCCGCGCCCCGAGCGCACCTCCCAGGCCAAGGGCGCAGAGCGCCAGGGCCCGCACGGGGAATCCGATTCGGTGGGCCCTCACCACCGCGATCGACCCCACCGCGGCGATGAGCGCCGCGAGGACCGCGGTCAGGCCTGGCAGGCCGCGACCCTCCCCCAAGTCACCG
>CALHGQ010000309.1 GCA_938030175.1 uncultured bacterium
CCTGACGTTCGCGGCGATCGCGATGAACCACGACGGGACCGTCTTGCACCGCTACGGTTCCCGCGACTCCCGGGGCGCCGATCATTGGCTGACCGCCGCGTCCTGGGAGCGCTTCTTGGGGGCGGGCCTTCGGTCCTACGCGTCCCACCCCGCTGATTCCATCGCTGGTTCCATCGCTGGTTCCATCGCTGGTTCCATCGCTGGTTCCATCGCCGAGCCCACCGCTGAACCCACCGCGGACGCAGTCAAGGGGGCCCCGGCCAAGGCGGGCGCGAAGCCGCTCACCATCGAGACGATCCCGGCATTCGCCAAGCGCGATCGCGGCGAGTGCGTGCACTGTCATTCGGTCCGACCCGCGCTGCGCATCGAAGCCCAAGAGCGTGGCGATTGGACCCGGGACTCCCTGTGGGTCTACCCCCCACCGTCGGCGCTCGGCCTAGACCTAGACCGCGACGACCAAGCGCTGATCACTGCGGTGAAGGAAGAGTCGGCGGCGGCGAAAGCGGGACTGCGCCCCGGCGATCGACTCGCCGACATCGCCACCGCTACGGACCTCATGGCGTTTCTCGACGGGCTGCCCTCTGAGGGAGCGCAGGTGCCGCTGCGCTTCCGACGCGGCAGCGAGGAGGCCACCGACGTCGCAGAAGTCACGCTGCCCAAGGGTTGGAAAACGTACTCCTCCGAAGAGTTCGCGTGGCGGCCCTCCAAGTGGGGACTCGCCCCAGCTCCAGGCTTCGGCGGACCCGTGCTGGAAAGGGCCGAGCTCGTGAAGCTCGGACTCCCCGAGGACAGCTTCGCCTTCCGCGTCAACTACCTCGTGACGTGGGGCGAGAATCAGCGCTGGGGCAAAGCCGCCGCGGTCGCTGGCATTCGCGACGACATGATCATCCTTGGGACCGAGGGCAAAAGGGACTTCCAGTCCATTGACCACTTTCACGCATGGTGGCGACTGTCCGTCGCACACGGTTCCACCGTGCGGGTGGCGACGTGGAAGAACGGCGCGATCAAGTTCATCGACTTGGCCGTGGCTGAGCGTTAGCACCGGCGCACTCACGAACACCGTCCCGAATTTGGGACTTCGGCGCGAGCGCGGAGTCAAGCGCCACGAAAGCGACGGCCGGAGAAAATTCTCTGCGTGCAAGATCTCCGCGCAGCGTCCGCGAAGAAGCGCGAATTAAGGCACCTGGAAAGGCGCGATGAAGAACTGCGTAAGAATCAACCCTTGCGACTATCCAACCTGTCATCTAGCGTCGAGGGGTAGTCGCTGATGTGGGTCGGCGGCGCTCTTTCTCACCCTCTCCTCAGGAGCTTATGTTTCGACAGCCACTTCGTGCGGCCTCCCTTCCCTTAGCGATTCTCATCGCCAGCGGCGCTGCCAGCAGTCAATCTCTCTTTGCGCAAACCAACTCCGCGCAAGCACCCATCCCAACGCGCACCTTTGCGCCGGTCCAGGCGGGACCCAATGCGCCCTCAACCGAGGTGCAGCTCTTCGCGCCAGGTCGAGTCGTCTTCAAAGTGACGGCCCGCGCGCACGACGCCTCCCTGCTTGAACAGCAGTACCAGCCGAACAACCGTTCGGCGACCCCGGTCACGGGTATTCTCGAGCTCGACAGAGCTCTCGCCGCCGCGGACGTCACCGACGTTCGACGCGCACTGATCGACGCCAAGAACGAGGCGCTGAAGGAAGAGCTTGGGCTCGACCGCTGGTACATCGCCGAGGTGTCCCCCGGTACCGACATCCGCGCCCTGAGCGCTCGGTTGTCCGCGCTGGGCAGCATCCAGAACGCGCACCCCGACCTCACGGCTTTCGCCCAGGACGTTCCGAACGATCCGCTGCACTCCACGCACTGGGGTCACAACAACACCGGACAGCACCTCAGCTACTGCTGGGGCTGCGGCGGGCACCCGAACGGCTCGCCCGTGGGCACGCCGGGCTTTGACTCGAGCGCGCAGTCTGCCTGGGACGGGTCGCAGGGGCACGGATCAGCCTCCGTCGTCATCGCGATCCTCGACTCCGGCGTGGACGCCGGACACCCGGACCTGCGCCAGGTGGCCGGTTACGACTACGGCGACAACGACTCTAACCCCACCGACAACTCAGCGGACCCGGGTCACGGAACCGCCTGTGCCGGCGTCGCCGCTGCCATCAACGGCAACGGTCTCGGCTCGGCAGGTGCAGCCGGTGGCTGCTCCATCATGCCGCTCAAGGTGGCCAACAGCGCGGGCAGCATGAGCTTCAGCTCGATCGCCAACGCTCTCATCCACGCGGCCGACAACGGCGCCGACATCGCGTCCCTGAGCCTCGGCGCAGCGACGAGCAACGAGCCGACGACCTCGAACGCCATCAACTACGCCTACAACTCGGGCGTCACGATCCTCGCGGCCACGGCCAACAGCAACAACTCGACCCTCGACTTCCCGGCGAACCACCAGCTGGTGATCGGCGTCGGCGCGGCTGCGCCCTGCGGCGGACGCAAGCGTTCATCGTCGAACACGGGCGAGCTTAGCCCGGGCGTTTCGGCGGACCCGAACAGCTACACCTGCGACGGTGAGCGCTGGTGGGGTTCCAACTACGGCCCCAACGTCCAAGACGGTGCAGGCTCGGTGGACGTGATCGCGGCGACGATTCTCCCAACGACCGACATTCAGGGCTCCGCCGGCTACGACCCCGGCAACTACAGCGGTTACTTCAACGGCACGTCCTGCGCTACGCCCTATGCGGCCGGCGTCTGCGGGCTCATCATCTCGAAGAACCCGAGCTTCACGCCGGCCCAGGTCCGCGCACAGCTCGTGTCGACCTGCGACGACGTCGTGAACGTCGAGTCGGGTGTGGGCTGGGACCGCTACTCGGGCTACGGCATGGTGAACGCGTCGGCCGCCGTGGCCGGCGGCGGTGGCGGCCCCTCGGGCCCGACCTACGCCTCGCTCCCCTACTCCACGGGCTTCGAGTCCGGTTCGCTTGACGACTCCTGGACCTCGGTCCTCGGCGCAGAAGGCCGTATTCAGGTCACGACGGCCAACGCGCCGTTCGCTGGCTCGCGCCACCTGACGATGGATGACTCGGTGAGCGGTGGCTCGTTCAGCCAGAACGAAGCGCGCCTGCACCTCGACCTCTCCGGTGAGTCCCAGGTCGCCCTGTCGTTCCGTTGGAAGGAGTTCGGCGACGAGACTCACTCCCAGGACGGTGTCTACTTCTCCAGCAACGGGGGCACGAGCTTCAGCAAGGTGCACAACCTGAACGGCGGCTCGGTCACCAACAACACCTGGCAACTGGTCAACCTCGATCTCGACCAGCTCGCCGCAAGCGCGGGCGTATCGCTTTCGAGCACCTTCGTCATCAAGTTCCAGCAGTACGACAACTACCCGATCGGCTCGGACGGCTTCGCCTTCGACTCGATCTCGGTGACCGCGGATGGCGGCGGCGGGGGCCCGGCCTACGCTGCGCTTCCGTACAGCACGGGCTTTGAGTCCACGTCGCTCGACCAGTACTGGTCGACCGTCGAGGGCACGGAAGGACGCATCGCCGTCACGACAGCCAACGGCCCCTTCGCTGGGGCACGTCACCTGACGATGGACGACGAAGTCAACGGTGGCTCGTTCAGCCAGAACGAAGCTTGGCTGCGGCTCAACCTCTCGGGCGAGCCTCAGGTGAACCTCTCCTTCCGCTGGAAGGAGTTCGGCGACGAAACCCACAGCCAAGACGGCATCTACGTCTCCAGCAACGGCGGCGCGAGCTTCAGCAAGGTGCACAACCTGAACGGTGGCTCGGTGTCCAACAACACCTGGCAGGCCGTGAGCCTCGACATCGACCAGCTGGCGGCTGGCGCCGGGGTCGCTCTTTCGAGCACCTTCGTCATCAAGTTCCAGCAGTACGACAACTACGGGATCGGCTCGGACGGCTTCGCCTTCGACGAGATCTCGGTGACGGCTGGCGGAGGTAGCGGCAACCCCGGCTACGCCAACCTGCCGTACTCGACAGGCTTCGACTCCGGATCACTGGACTCGTTCTGGCAGATCACCGAAGGTGTGGAAGGCCGCATCCTGGTGACCACCGCGAACGGCCCGAGCAACGGATCGCACCACCTCACCATGGATGACGAAGTCGACGGTGGCTCGTTCAGCCAAAACGAAGCTTGGCTCAAGCTCAACTTGGGCAGCACGAACCAGGCGACGCTTTCGTTCCGCTGGAAAGAGTTCGGCGATGAAACGCACTCCCAAGACGGGGTGTACATCTCCAGCAACGGCGGTGCGAGCTTCACCAAGATCCACAACTTGAATGGCGGTTCGACCACCAACAACACGTGGCAGACGGTGACCCTTGACCTCGACCAGCTGGCGGCCAACGCAGGCGTAGCACTGACTAGTTCCTTCGTTGTGAAGTTCCAGCAGTACGACAACTACGGAATCACCCTCGATGGCTTCGCCATCGATACCGTTTCCGTGAACTGAGAATCCCGGGCTAGCGACGGGTAGAGGCGGGGCCCCCAGCACGATTCGTGCTGGGCGCTCCGCCTTGCTTTATGCCCCTCGCATCCGCGGGCGATCCCCCCTCGAAGGAGAGGGTATGTTCGGATTCTCCAAGAAAGACCCAGTGGCCAAGCTCCGGAAGGAATACGAGGCCTGCATGGCCGCAGCCATCGAGCTGCAGCGAAAGGGGGACATTCGCGGCTTCGCAGCCAAGTCGGAGGAGGCTGCGGAGATCGAAAAGCGCCTCTTGGAAGCCGAGAAAAAGACCACTTGAGGATGTCCACCTCATCGGATCTGCTCGAGCGGCCGATAAAGTGGATCTATGCAAGGAGCAGACATACTCGCCAGGTGGGATCGCGCGAAGGACTCCGGGCTGAAGCGCGCACTCTTCAGCAAGGCCCTCGGCCTCGCCGTGCCGTACTCCGGAACGATCCGTCCTGAGATCGTAGAGCTCGAAGCGGGCCGCTGCAGGGTGGCCATGCGTGACCGGCGGCGGGTGCGCAACCACCTGCGCTCGATCCATGCGATCGCACTCGTGAACCTCGGGGAGATCTCGAGCGGATTGGCGCTCTTGACCGGACTGCCAAGCGATGCCCGCGGCATCGTCAAGGGGCTCAGCATTGAGTACCTCAAGAAGGCGCGTGGCCGACTCGTCGCAGACTGCGCGGCGGACCTTCCCCCGGACAACCAAGAGCGCGACGTGACCGTTGTGGCGCACATTCGCGACGCGGATGGCGACGAGGTCGCGACCGTTCATGTGAATTGGCGCGTCGGCCCGATTCCCCAGAAGGGTCAGACCAAGAACACAGCGGACGCCGTTCACGTAGGGGGTGCCCAATGAGCGCGAACACCGAACACCCAGCGGACGAGTTCTGCCGCCTCGCAGGCGTCGACATCCCGCTTATATGCGGCGCGATGTACCCGTGCAGCAATCCCGAGCTTGTGGGCGCGGTGGCCGCAGCAGGGGCGATGGCCATCGTGCAGCCGCTCTCTCTGATCTACGTGCACGGTCGCGACTTCCGCGAGGGGATCCGCGAG
>CALHGQ010000310.1 GCA_938030175.1 uncultured bacterium
CACCTCCAACTTCACCGACGCCGTATCCGTCATCTTCCAGTAAGCAGTACGGTACCGTACTGCTCACAAAAAGAGCGACGCTCGCTACCTAGCTAGGTAGTGAGCGTCGCTGCGTTAGTGAGCGATCGTCAACCGAAGTCAACGCGCTTCGACTCGATCACTGGAACATGATCTCGAGGCCAGGCGTGAAGTTCGACGTCGCGCCCGTCGGGCCCGAGTCGCGGTACCAAGCCTGGAAGTTCCAGATGTCGCCCGGGCTCGCCATCACAGCGCCGTTCGGCTGAGGGATAGCGGTCAGGTCGATCAACAGCGAGAAGGCGCCGCCGGGACCAGAGTTCTGGATCTGGCCAGGACCGACGTAGCGACCGATGGCCCCCGAGAGGCACAGGTTGCCCGAGCTACCGCCCGGGTTCATCACGAAGCCCTGCTGGGTGCTGGCGATGAAGAAGCCGAAGGCGTTCGACGGAAGGCTGGAAGCCGTCAGCGTCACGTCGTTGTCAGCCACCACGGTCGAGCCGTCGCCGGAGATCTCAGCCGCGACGCCCGTGCTGTTGAGCGCTGCCATGCAGTAGGGCGAACCGATCTCGGTGCTGATCTCGCGGATCGCGATCTCCATCTCTGCGTTCAGCGAGAAGGTGTCTTCCAGCTGGTTCGCAAGGCCCGTGGTCAGGTCCAGCGTGCAGAACATGCCGGTGCCGCCGCCGGTGTAGACCGCAGCGTAGAGGTCGCCCGTCGCGGGATCGAAGTCCATGCCCTGGGCGAAGTTCGCGTTCAGACCGATCGGGCCGATGGTGGTGCCGACTCCGGTCGTTGTATCGATCGAAACAAGGGAGTCCGTACCGATTTGAAGACCGTAGAGGTCGCCAGCGTCGTTGATGGCGATATCGATCACGATGCCGGACTGGATTGGCATCGCGCTGACCCGCGCGAACACGCCGGTGGTGATGTCACCGGAGAGAAGGTAGGTGTCGACTCCGTCGTACTCGCTCAGGTACCAGGTCGTTCCATCGGAAGCGGCCGTGAGACCCGTCAGGCCATCAGGGCTGCCCTGCAGGAAGGCGCCAGTGGGCGTCGAGATGCCGAGGACGGGGTCGATCGTCACGATCTCAAGGCTCGCGTCGTCGATCGCGTAGAGGACCGTGCTGTCAGCGTTCCAGTCGAGTCCGTAGAGGTTGCGTGTCTCTGCGGCGAGGTTCGTCCAGTTGGGGACGAAATCGACCGTCTCGCTCATAAAGGACTGGTTCTGTCGAACGTCGACGCCGACCACTTGCGACTGAGCCGCAGCGATCGAAGTAAGCCCGAGGAGAGCGAGAATACAGGTGGGTGATTTCATGTGCAGGTAGGGTCAATTGGGGCAGGAGAGAATCCGCGAAGAACGGATCAGAGCCAGGGAAGGTCTCGCCCCCATCGTCACCTGGATCCTGAAATCCGCTACCGGCAAATCAGGGCATTTGACAGAACCGAGACGCGCTGACCCGACTCCTACGTAGCGGAGACTGCGCGGGCGGTACGCCGGACGCGCCCGCGTCCTTTCCGGGACACTTATTCGTCCACAAAATGAGAGACAATGGTGCTGGGGACGGATAGAGCACCCCGCGGCATCCCGCCCACCACGCACCCTATGTTCTCAAGTCTTGCTATCGCTGCGCTAGCCGCACTCCACGGGGGCGCCTTCCCTACGCCGCCGGCCCCTCCCGCACCTGCCCCGCCTTCCCCCGGCAACTCCCCTCCTGGCCCTGCGGGCATGGCACCGACGAGCCCTGGCATGCGTGTCCCCGCCCCTGGGGTGGGGACAGCGGTCTCGGCGGGTATGACGGGGCTGGGCGAGCTCGACTGGACTCGCTGGTGGAGGCTCGAACGCGAGCGCTTCCTCGGGCTTCGCGACCTCAAGCTCAAGGGTCCGATCTCAGGCGGCAAGGAGACGACCACCACACGACTGTCCCTCGTGCCCAGGCGCAGCCTCATAGACTCGTCGATCCTGCCCGCGCTCTTCGATGTCCTCGAGACCGAGCGCGATGACAGCATGATCTCTGCCGCGCTCATCGGCGTTGCGCGCATCGGAAGCGGCGGGCGCCGTGACCTGTCGCTCCGCATCGGCGTGCTGATCAAAGAACAGCTCCACAAGAGCTCCCAGGAGATCTCGGAGACGGCTGCGCTCAGCCTCGGAATCTTCGGGGAGAGAACCGCGCTAGAGCCGCTCATCGCGCTGCTCGCCTCCAGCAAGGAGGGCGCCCAGCTCGTGAACAAGCGGACCGTGCCCACGCGGACCCGCGCGTTCGCCGCCTTCGGCCTTGGGCTGATGGCCCACGGGAGCGACGATCCCCAGGTAAGGCAGCGCATCGCGGCCGCCCTGTGCGAGGTCCTCAGCCAAAGGCACAGCTCCGACGACCTGCCCACCGCCGCGGTGATTGCGTTTGGCCTGTGCCCGCTCCCCCACAAGCTGAGCGTCCCGGATCGCGCGACCAGGCAGTCTCCATTCGCCTACCAGGTCGTGTCGCGGCGCGCCCAGGTGCGGTGGTTCACCGAGCTTTTGGCAACGCAGCGACGGGGTACAGACGGCCTTCCGCCTGTGGTGCGTACCCACGCCGCCCTCGCCCTCGGACGCCTGGTCCAAGATGCGGAGCTCGACGTGCGAAGCGCAGCGCTCGAAGCGCTCACGGATCTCGCCACGTCGAGGCAGAGTCGCGTCAATCTTCGCACGGCATCCTTCATGGGTCTCGGCGAGAGCCTCACGGCCGGTTCCGATCCTGTCGACCGCGAGGG
>CALHGQ010000311.1 GCA_938030175.1 uncultured bacterium
CCAACGACCCGCTGGGCGACCTGAACCCGCGCGGAACGTACGACATCAACCACGAAGCGTCCGTCCGCCTAGCGCGTGCCGCTAAGGCCGCTGGCGTCCCGCGCTTCATCCACTCGTCATCGTGCAGCCTGTACGGCGCCGCCGGCGACGCCCCCATCGACGAGACCGCCGCGTTCAACCCGGTCACGCCCTACGGCGAGTCCAAGGTCTTCGTTGAGCGCGACGTCACGCCCATGGCCGACGACACGTTCTCACCAACGTTCCTGCGCAACTCGACGGCGTACGGCGTCTCGCCGCGCCTCCGCGGCGACCTCGTGGTCAACAACCTGACGGGCTACGCGCTGACCACCGGCGAGGTGCTCCTGAAGAGCGACGGCACCCCGTGGCGTCCGCTCGTGCACATCCGCGACATCAGCCGCGCGTTCCTGACCATCATGGAAGCCGACCGCAGCAAGGTGCACGGCAAGGCGTTCAACATCGGCGCGACCACCGAGAACTATCAGATGATCGACGTGGCGAACATCGTCGCGGACGTCGTCCCGGGCTCGAAGATTCGCATCGAAGAGGGCGCTGGCCCTGACAAGCGCTGCTATCGCGTCGACTGCGACCTCATCACCCGCGAGCTCGGCTTCGAGTGTGAGTGGACGGTGCGCAAAGGCGTTGAGGAGCTGTACGAGGCCTACAAGGCCCACGGACTGACCCTCGAGGAGTTCACGAGCTCGCGCTACGTACGCATCCGCCACGTGAAACATCTCATCGACGGCGGCCAGATCGACACCAACCTGCGATTCAAGGAGCGTGGCGTAGCATGAGCGGCGACACAGGCGGCGCACCGCGTGTGCACGAGATCTCGCAGTGCCGGTCGTGCGAGTCCCCGGACATGATGCCGTTCTTGGACCTCGGCTTGATGCCGCTGTCCGACGGCCTCAAGAATGCGGACGAGGTGGGCAACGCCGACGAGCGCTTCCCCCTTGAGACGGTGTTCTGCTTCACCTGCTCCCTCGTCCAGATCAAGCACACCGTGGCCCCCGAGGTGCTCTTCGCGGACGACTACCCCTACTACTCCTCGTTCTCCGATGCGCTCATCGCGCACTCCAAGAAGAACGTGGACGCGCGCATCGACGAGCTGGGCCTCGACGGCAGCCACCTTGCGATCGAGCTCGCCAGCAACGACGGCTACCTTCTCCAGCACTACGCTGCGCGGGGCGTCAAGGTCCAGGGGATCGACCCCGCCAAGGGCCCGGTCGAAGCCGCGCGTGAGAAGGGCATCCCCACGCACCACGAGTTCTTCACCGAGGAATTCGCCGTCCGGCTCTCCAGTGAAGGCGTCCGCGCAAACGTCATCCACGGCAACAACGTCCTAGCCCACGTGGCCGACACCAACGGGTTCGTGCGCGGGATCAAGTCGATCCTCGCCGATGATGGAGTCGCCGTGATCGAGGTGCCCTACCTGCGCGACCTCATCGAGCACGCCGAGTTCGACACGATCTACCACGAACACCTCTGCTACTTCTCAGCCCACGCGCTGGTGGAGCTGTTCCAGCGCTCGGGCCTGCACCTCAACCGGGTGGAGCGTCTCTCCATCCACGGCGGGTCACTCCGACTCTTCGTTGGGCACAAACACGCGCCCGAATCCTCGGTCACCGAGCTGCTTCGCGAAGAAGAAGAGCTCGGCATGACGGACATCGACTACTACCAAACGTTCGGAGAGAAAGTGGAAGCTGTTCGTAAGGGACTGCGCGAGATCGTCACCGACCTCAAGGCCGCAGGCAAGACCATCGCAGGCTACGGCGCCGCCGCCAAGGGCGCGATCATGCTGGAGTACACGGGCCTCGGCACCGGCGATCTGATGTGGATCGCCGACCGCAACGTGCACAAGCAAGGTCGCCACATGCCCGGCAACCACATTCCGATCGTGAGCCCTGACCGCATCATGGAGGATCGCCCGGACTACCTCCTGATCCTGCCTTGGAACTTCAAGGACGAGATCATGGCCCAGCAAGCCGCTTACTCCGCGTCCGGCGGACAGTTCATCGTGCCGGTTCCCACACCGCAGATTCTGAATCCACAGGCCATCACCAAAGAGGCCAGCTGATGGCATCCCCCGCATCCGCATCGACCGGCGAGGTCAACCAGACCTCCGCGCTCACCCACTGCCAGGCATGTGGGTCCACGTCGCTGGAGACGTTCTACACGCTCCCCTCCATCCCGGTGCACTCGTGCCTGATGGTGAAATCGCGCGAGGACGCACTTGCGTTCCCGGCCGGCAAGCTCGACGTTGCCGTCTGTCACGACTGCGGCTTCATCCAGAACCGCAAGTACGACGCAAGCCTCCAGAACTACTCCCCTGAGTACGAAGAGACCCAGGGGTTCTCGGGCACCTTCCGCGCCTTCCAAACCGAGCTCTGCCGCGACCAGGTCGCGCGCTACAGCCTTGAGGACAAGCTCGTCCTCGAGATCGGATGCGGAAAGGGCGAGTTCCTGACCGAGCTCTGCGAGATGAGCGGCGGTCGAGGCATCGGCATCGACCCCGGCTATCGCCCCGAGCGCAACACCTCGGAAGCCGCGAGCCGCATCGAGTTCCGCAACGAGTTCTACTCGCCCGAGCACGCGTCACTGCGCGCGGACTACATCGCCTGCCGTCACACGCTCGAGCACATCGGCGACGTGAAGGGCTTCATGGAGATCGTCGCGAAGTCCGTCGAAGGCCGCGACGACGCGATCCTCTGCTTCGAACTGCCCGGCACCGAGCGCATCCTCGAGGAGCGCGCGTTCTGGGACATCTACTACGAGCACTGCTCCTACTTCACGCTCGGCAGCCTCGCGCGGCTCTTCCGCCGTCACGGCTTCCAGTTGCTCGACCTCTACAAGGGCTACGACGACCAGTACTTGCTGATCGAAGCGCGCACCGGCGACGCCAGCCACGGGCGATGCTTCGAAGCCGAGCAAGACCTTGAGGCGACGCTCGCCATGGTCAAAGACTTCAAGGACTCGATCCAAACGAAGTTCGCCACGCTGCGCGAAGAGCTCGCCGAGGCAGCCTCCCGCGGTCCCGTGGTCCTTTGGGGCTCGGGCTCGAAGGCCGTCAGCTACCTGACGACCCTCGGCATCACGGACCAGGTGTCCGCGGTGGTCGACATCAACCCCCACAAGCACGGCAAGTTCCTTGCGGGCACCGGCCACGAGATCGTGGCACCGGAAGCCCTGAAGGACATCGACCCTGCCCACGTGCTGATCATGAACGCGATCTACGTGGACGAGATCACCCGGGACATTCATGCAATGAACCTGTCCCCCACGATCGCTGCGCTCTGAGTTCTGTGCCCGGCCCCTTCCCTCGAAGGGTTGCCACCTATTTTTCTGCTAGCTAGCTCCACGAGACTTTCTGTTGCGCTGCCCCGTATGTCATTCCGCTGACCTCGACGTCTTCTTCGACGCCGGCGTGCAGCCTGTCTTCGCCAACGTGCTTTATGACACGCGCGAGGAAGCGGTCGCCGCGCCTAAGGGGCGCATCCGCTTGGGTGGCTGCCCCGTCTGCGGGTTCGTGCACAACGTGGACTTCGACCCGAACCTGGTGGCCTACGCGCCGGGCTATGAGAACTCGCTGCACGGATCGCCGACCTTCAACGCGTTCGCGGACGAGCTCGCGTCTGGCTTGGTCGAGCGGCACAACCTGAACGGCGCTCGCGCCGTGGAGATCGGCGGCGGTCGCGCCGAGTTCATGGGCCTCCTCATGGAAGCCGGCCTGAGCGAAGGGCTGGTCATGGACCCGAGCTCGCCGGACGACTCGCTTGTGAACTCCGCGAACCTCCGCATCGAGCGCAGGCTCTTTGGGCCCGAGGACGCCGCCGCCGGCGAACATCCAACGCGCCTGCTCCTCTCGCGCCACGTCCTGGAGCACGTCGAGGCCCCGAAGGACTTCGTCGGGCTGATGACGAACGCGGCCCGCCAAGTGGACGCTGGCGTCTACGTGGAGGTCCCGAACGGACTCTGGACGCTCCGGGATCTCGGCGTCTGGGACGTGATCTACGAACACTGCTCGTACTTCACGCCGGGTGCCCTGCGCGCGCTGATGGCCCAAGCAGGAGCCGAAACACAGCCCAGAGAGGCCTACGGCGGCCAATTCCTCAGCGCTGAGACCTCGAAGGTGGGCCCAGAGGCCGACTTCGATCCCGCCCAGTACTCCGCAGACCCCGAGGAGGCTGGCCTCCGCGCCCGATTCGGCGAGACCTTCGCATCGATCGAAACCCGCTGGCGCGAGCACCTGGCGAGCGCTGCGGCCGAGGGTCGCCGACTCGCCATCTGGGGCGCCGGGTCAAAAGGGACGACCTTCCTGAACAATCTCTCGGCAGAAGACGTCATCTTGTACGCAGTGGACGTGAACGCACGCAAGGTCGGACGATACATCCCCGGTACAGGCCATGAGATCATCTCGCCTGATGCCCTTCGGGACGCAGACCTCGACGAAATCGTCGTCATGAACCCCATCTATCAGGCCGAGATCGCCTCGATGGCAAAAGCAGCGGGTTCGAGTGCTGAGGTCACGGTGGTCTAGAGCCCTATGTCTGCCGCTCCCAAGCCCATCCCGTCGGTCTCGATCGGGCTGCCCGTCTACAACGGCGAGGCCTACCTCGATCTCGCGATCCGAGCTGCGATCGAGCAGACCCACGAGGACTTCGAGCTCATCCTTGGCGACAACGCCTCGACGGACGGCACGGCGGAGATCTGCGAGCAGTGGGCCAAGGCCGACAGCCGAATTCGCTGGGCCCGTAGCGAAGTCCATACGGGCGCGGCTGGCAACTTCAACCGAACGTTCAGCCTCGCGCGCGGCCAGTACTTCCGCTGGGCCGCCCACGATGACCTGACCGAGGCCACGTACCTTGAGCGCTGCGTCGAGCGACTCCGCTCGGATGCAGACATCGTCCTCGTCCACTCCGAGATGGTGGAGATCGACGAGCGGGGCTGCATCAACGGCGACCTCGGCTGGCCCATCGCGGACGCCGCAGATCGCGACCCGATCAAGCGCTTCGCTGGCGCCATCGATCTCAGCCACGGGTGCTTCGATGTCTTTGGGTTGATTCGCAAGGCCGCACTCGAGAAGACCAAGCTCATCGCTCCCTACCTCGGTTCTGACCGCGTGCTGCTCGCCGAGCTCGCGCTGCAGGGTCGACTGGAGCGCGTGGACGAAGTTCTATTCCAGTCCCGCGAGCACCCCCAGCGCTCCATCCGGATGCGCTCGGACTCCGCGCGCGACCAATGGTTCGCGTCGGGTCGCCGCTCGGCCAAGTTCCGTCCCAACTGGCGACGCCTGCACGCCGTGCGCGACGCCGTCGCGCGCGCAGAGCTGACCCTTGGCCAGCGCTTGCGCTGCCAGGCCGAGATCACCAAGTGGGCCATGAAGCAGCGAGGCTCGCTGTACCGGGAAGTCGTCGGGCGCGCGCGCGTCGGCGACATCAACGAAAAGATGCCGCCGAACGAGCCGCTCGGAGACCCGGTGCCCTCCGGCTCTAAGGCTGGCTGATGGTCCTCGCGAAGGCTGCGAACTGGCTGTCGAAGGCCGGGCCCGCCGAGGTCCGCCAAGCCCTGACGCTTTGGCTCCTCGTCGCGACCGGGTTCATGCTGTTCCCGTTCCGCTTCGACTACCAAGGGCCCAAGAAGGTAGAGAACGGTCTGCAGCGGCTTGAGGGCGGCGGTGTTCGCTTTGACGGGCCGTCCGTTCTGAGGACGAAGACGGCGCCCGTGTGGGTGGAGTCGGCGGTGGCCTCTGGCCAGCTCGACATCGACCTCAGGATCCGCTCCAAGGACCAGAACCAGAGGGGCCCCGCTCGGATCGTTACGCTCTCCGACGGTCCCTTCCACCGCAACTTCATGGTGTCGCAGAAGGGCAAGGACCTGCTCGTGCGAGCACGCAGGGAAGGCGCCGACGACAACGGCGCCCCCCCACTCAAGGTGGACGGTGTCTTCGAGACACCCGAGGACCTCCGCATCGAGGTGCAGTTCCGCGACCGCGTGATCGAGATCTTCGTGAACGGCGAACCCCGCTACCGCGAGGTGCTCAAGCGCAGCAGCCTGGACCTGTGGGACACCTCGTACCGCCTCGGGATCGGCGACGAAGTGGACGGAGCGCGCGGCTGGGACGGCGTGGTGAGCTCGGCCACGGCGACGGTCAAGGGCGCCACCTACGATCTCTTGACCGCGCCCAACATGGAGGAGCCCGAGACCTTCTGGCACATCCCGCAGCAAACACGGCGCCTGTTCCAGATCGACCCCTCGTACGCCATTCCGGTCGAGGCCTTCCACACGCTGTTCTTCATGCCGTTCGGAGCGCTTCTGTGGCTGCGTACGCGCCGCAAGGGCGCCGCCACTCTGCTGAAGATCGGCCTCGCGGGCCTCGTCCTCGGCGCGCTCTTCCAGCTGATCAAGGTCTCGTTCCCCGGACGCCATCCCTCCCTCTTCCACGCCCCGTTCAATATGATCGGGAGCATCGTGGGCGCGCTCATTTGCCCGAGGATCCTTGGCCTCTTCGCCAACGATCCCCCTTCGCCCAGCGCGGACCCAGCCACCGAATCGACGCCATGATCCTGCCCTCCGCCGTTCGAGCCCGATCCGCTTCCGCGCTGCTCATCATGGCGGCCAGCGTCGCGTCCGTTAGCTGCGGCGAGCCCGATCGCCCGGCCGAGCTAAAGATCTGGCACGGCGCCGAGCAACGCGTCGGACACCTCGGCGACGCCCAGGACGACTTCAACCTGATGGGCGTTCTCAGCGGCAACGACTTCAGCTATTCCGTCAACGGCGGCGCGCCCGTTCCGCTCAGCGTCTCCTTCGATCGTTTCGGCTTCCGGAGGCTCGGGGAAGCCGGCCACTTCAACGCCGACATCCCGATCTCGTCGCTGAACGTGGGCGAGAACGTCGTCGAGGTCCACACGAAGGGCGGCGAGAAGGAAGTCACCCAGAGCGTCAAGCTCCATCGCGCCGCGGACGGCGAGAGCCCGCTACCGCTTGCTGTGCAGTGGAGCGAAATTGGCCACCTCCAGGACGTCGGCCAAGTAGTCGACGGGCACTGGGCCATCGAGCCGGTCGGCCTCCGGTCTAAACAGGCGCTCTATGACCGCCTGTTCCTCTTCGGCAACCGTACGTGGACCGACTACCGCATCACCACCACGGTCACCCTCCACGGGATCCCGGAGGAGAACGGCCCCAAGAGCGGCGGCTCCGGCGTCGGGTTCATCCTGCGCTTCGCGGGCCATAGCGTGACCCCGCCCCGCTTCCCCGACGCGCAGCCCAAGTGGGGCTACCAGCCCTTCGGCGGGATCTGCTGGCTCCGCTGGGAGAAGGGCGCCCCCGCGGTGGATCCGACCCGCCAGTTCTACCGCGGCGACCGCGATGAGTTCCAAGATGGAGGACCTCTCTCCGGATTCGCGCTCGGCAAGACCTACGGTATGACAGCGGAGTGCGAGACCTCCGATACGGACCCGAGCACGACCACCTACCGCCTACGTGTGTGGCCCGCGGACCGCGATGAACCCGAGGGCTGGGACTTCCAGATCGAACAAACGTCTGACTCTGCGCTCCGCACCGGTGGCGTGGCACTCGTGGCGCACCACGTCGATGTGACGTTCGGTGACGTGGCGATCACTCCCGGGAAGTAGCAGCCGGCTTGGCGGCTCGGGTCTCGCTCGGCCTGGAAGGCTCGTGCGGGCCCCCTAACCCGGCGACGGGAACTCAGGTTCGCCCTCTCCTCGCCGAAGATCTCCCAAGGGGCGCGACGCAGGCGCTTCGATCGAGACGGACCGAACGGCTATCCGTCGGAGCTGGCTGGCGTGGGATGGGCCAGGGGAGAGGAGACGACACCCACCAGAAAGGCGGGGGATGACGTTTCCAGAATTCCCCCCATCCCCTACGGTAGCGCTCGGCCGCAAGGTCGCTTCCTTCCCATCTCGTTCGCCCCCACCTCCATGAAGCCGCTCGCACTTTCCCTCCTCGCCCTCGCGACAGTCTCCGTCGCCTTCCCACAAGGAACGGAGGCCCTCCGAGAATTCAAAGCGGAGAAGATCCCTTCCGCGCCGCGATCGGCAGGCATCTATCACCTCGAGACGGGGACTTGGACACGCACCCGCAGTGCAGCTGCGAACTTTGGGCCGGACGTGATCTTCTCCAACACGGCGATGTCGGGGTACTACAGCTCCCTTGCGGCAGCGGGAGGCTTCGCAGCGGGTGGCACGACCTGGGAAGAGGGTCTCATCCCAACGATGGAGAATCCTAACTACCCGGCCGCAGATCGTAGTTCATACAGAGTGAACTGCCTCACGATCGGCTACTGCGACTTCAATCCGCCCCAGACCTCCGGGTGGGAACTCACCTTCTACAACTCGTACATTCCCTGCACGATCAATACGAACCCCGACGCCACCGTTGCGGTGACTGGCTTGCCGGCCGACGGCTGCTGGATCGTGACCTTGGAACTAGGCGGTAGCCAGCAATTCTGCCTCGTCGGCGACGGCGGTGACGGCTTCCAAGGGAATCAAGACGAAGACAGCTTCGGTTGGGGCTCAAAGTACATCGGGTCGGATGGGTCAGCCCTCGCAGGTTTCTACCTGGCAGGCGACCCGCAGTTCACGGACCCGGGCTGGGCCCAGGGTGATACGCCGTCAGCTGGCACCAACACCTACTACGGGCCTAGTTCGCTCTGCACGATCGCGTCAGGGGAGAGCGTCTCAACGGGCAACGGCACTGAAGACTTCAGCCGCTTTACCGACTTCGGTAGCCCGGCGAACTCTTACTGCCACTTCTTTGGTGGCTACTCGAACAACGTCGGATGCGGCGGCCCCTCGAACCCTTACGCTTCGCGCTTCATGGAAATTAGCGCCGCGCTCGAGGAGTGCCCTCCTCCTCAGATCTCGACGCCCTACTGCCAGTCCAACCCCAGCACCAACGGCGTCCAGTCGACGGTTTCCATATTCGGCAGCACATCAGTCGTGGCGGACGAGGTTGAGGTCACTGCCTACCTTCCTCAGAACACGGTGGGCTTCTTCCTCACGTCACTGGACACTGGGTTCGTCCCCAACGCCGGTGGAAGCAATGGCAACCTCTGCCTGGGCGGAGCGATCGGCCGCTTCCAACAACTAGCTGCCATCTCTGGAGCCGATGGTGAGATCACGATCTCGACGCTGACAGGTCAGTGGTCAGTGACAAACATTCCGCATCCAATGACGCCCTACAGCGCCATGCCCGGAACGACCTCCCACTTCCAACTGTGGTTTCGAGAGAACACCTCGTTCCCTTCGTCGAACTTCTCCCAGGGAGTCCGCGTGACCTGGACCCCATGAGAGAGATGGGCGCTCGCCCCCTGGAGGGCGTGCAGGTCTAACGAAACGCGGGCGCTGTCGAACTCGAGGATCGATAGCGCCCGCGTTTGCCCTGGGACCCCTGCAGAGAACCCTGCAGAGAACCCTGCAAAGAACCCTGCGGAGCCCCGTGCCTAGCGAGGGGAGCCAGCTCGATCCGGCTCCGAGCTCGCCCCAATGCCCGAGAGTGCCTTGGTAGGAGCAGACGTCGCAGCCACGTCAAGGCACGCTCGAACGATCACTTCGCAGCGAGCTCCTTCACCGCGGCGCTGAGGAACGCCTGCGCATAGTCCTTCGAAACCTGCAGCGACTGCAGCTTGGGGAGTAGCGCAGACCCGTTGGCGCCCTGCTTCTGAAGGATCGCCACCGCGGTCATCTGCTGGTCAAGGGTGCCGGAAGCAAGGACCTTCTCCAGCGCTGGGTGAGCCAGGTCGCCGGCGCGAACAAGGAACGGTGCCATGCGGTAGTCACCGGCTACGAACCGGGCTCCGGTGACGGCGACAAGCGATTCGATGTCGGCGTGACCCTGGTTGAGTGCGTCCCAGGCGTCGTAGTACTCGCGGCTGCTCCCCCATGCTCGAGCCGGATCCATCCCTCGAAAGTGGCGATCGATCGCCGCCTTGGAGTGGACACCGGGAGTGCGGCAGAGAATCGTGAAGACGGTCGACGCGTCCCATGCCGACCCGGCCGCCCGCAAAGAGGCGAACCAGGCGACCAGCTTCTGGACGCTCTCCTCGGAGCCGAGGAAGGGATGGCTCGCGTGGCGCATGAGGAAGTCCTGGACCAGCGAAAGGGCCAGCTCCTCCGAAGGACGCGAGGAGGCATCCAAGCACCATGCCAGCACCTCGTCGGACACGGCGTTCCATTCCAGGAGTGCCATTCCTGCGGCCAAGCTGACGCTCTTATCCGGGGACCCAAGCGATGCCACCAGAGTGGGCATGAGCGCCTCGATGGCCGGTGACATCTCGATGGGTTCAGGCTGCTCCACGTCGCCCGGTGCAGGCGCGCTCCCACGTGAGCCCCTGTAGTCATCGATCCATCCGGGGGCAAAGCTCCAGATCTCCACGGCGTGCTCCCGAAGCTCGCGCTCCGCAGGAGTCTTTCCCCTGCCCAACTTGGCCCTGAGTC
Organism: uncultured bacterium; assembly: GCA_938030175.1. Classification (GTDB taxonomy): domain Bacteria; phylum Planctomycetota; class UBA1135; order UBA1135; genus Saltatorellus. The sequence continues at coordinate 10,473 of CALHGQ010000311.1, forward strand.
GCCTGCCCGAGCTCGTCGCGGACACAGGTGGTCGGCGCAGGACACCGTCCTCCACCTGGCTGATGACCCCGACCAGGCGCATGGTGTGTACAGCGTTCGGTCTCATCCCGGCGCCGCCTGCTATCCCGATGGTCCGATTCGACAAGCTAAAAAGATTGGGCACGTGACAGGTGCCGCCGTCTTCCTTGAGGCTCCCGATAACCCAGTGAGCCACTCCTGCAACCTTTGGGTCGGACGAGGTGAGGTGCCTCCCGACGACTGGAGCCAAGTCAACCAACGGGCGCCCCGTGAGCCCGACGGACCAAAGCGCCGACTCTTGCAGTACAGGGTCGCTCGACCCGAGCCAATCCGACATGCGCGCTCGATCTTTCACGGCGTCGATGCCGAGAAGCGCGTCCTCTGCCATAAGCGCGATGGACCCATCGATCTCCTCCGCCGAGCCCTTGATGGCGCTGTCCAAGATGCGGCTGACGGCTTCCCTGTCGGCAAGCTCTTTCCGATGGCGCATGCCGCGTATCGCGAGCATCGCTGCGGACCGATTCGACTCGACCCCGAGCTGGCTGGCCAGGAGCCGGAGCCCCGCCTTCGGCTCCGCATACTCTCGGATCTCCGTCGCGACTCCAGGAGTCAGGGGGTGGGACTCGAGGTACTTAGCAAGGAACCGCTTGCCTGACGGGTCGAGCCGAAGTGTGGCACGGGCGACCCTGCGAAGCGGCACGGGGACGCCCTCGCAAGCCCCTTCCTCCAGGGTCGTCTTGAGCGTCTTCGTCATGGGCTTCCCGATAGCCTCGATCGCGTCGATCGCCATTGAAACGCCCTGCGCCGTCGGGCCCGCGAGTTCCTGTACAAGGAGGCTGCGCACTTCGGATGGAGCTTTGCGACCAAGACTCGCGATGGTCTTGAGCGCGGCGACTTTGTCCTCTGGACTGCCGTCCCGTAGCTGCTTGACGAGCGCATCCGCCTTCTTATCCGATGTCGACAGAACCAGGGAAGACGCGGGGCTCGGAGCGTTACGCGTCGGAGCGGCAAAGGCGTCCACGGCGGGCAGACTGAGAAGAAAGAGCGTCGGGAAGATGAGCTTCATACTGAGTGTACGGGTCAAGAAACGGGCTCGGGCTTGGGGCGTTTGAAGACCCACTTTCCCGTCGTCGATGTCTCTTCGTCGAAGCGGTAGCCACCGGCGCGGAACTTGCGCAGCCCGCCGACGTCGGTGAGGCGCTTCTCGATGACGAACCGCGCCATCATCCCCCGCGCCCGCTTAGCGTAGAAGCTAATCGTCTTTGCTTTGCCGTCTGACTCCTCCCGGAACACAGGCGTGATCACCGATGCATCGAGGCCCTTGAGGCGAGCCACGCGGCTGTACTCTTGGCTCGCGAGATCGACGATCGTCGAGGAGCCCTGCTCCGCCAGCCGCTCGCTGAGGTGCTTGGACACCCGGTTACCCCAAAAGTCGTAGAGCGATCCGCCGCGGCGAGTCTTGAGCGCCGTCCCCATCTCCAGGCGATGGGGTTCGATGAGATCGAGGGGCCGCAACACGCCGTAGAGCCCAGAGAGGATCGCGATGTGATCCTGGGCCCACTCGAGATCGGCTCGCTTCAGGGAGCGGGCGTCCAAGCCCTGATACACGTCGCCGTTGAAGGCGAGGGCAGCGGGTCGATCACGCTCGGCGTCGACCTCTGCGGTCAGGTCCTGGAAGCGCTGATGGTTCAGCTCGGCGAGCGCCTCCGAGATCTCCATCAGCTTCGAGAGGGCGCGGGGCCTCTTGGTCCGCATCGTCTTCGCAAGAACGCGACTCTCCTTCAGGAGCGTAGGCTCGGTCCCGGATAGCCCCTTGGGCGCGGCGGACCAGTCCAGGGACTTGGCGGGAGAGAGAAGAACCAGCACGGCAGTAACCCCGGGGAACGAAGTAAGGAATCGAGGACAACACTCTACTTCGGAGCGGACGCCTTCGCCAACGATCAGCAAGAGCCTTATGCACTCGCTCTCTTGAGGGTACAGCGAGAGGGCACACCTTGTCGCACTCGCCCACCCGCGCAATCGGAGGCTGGGGGCCCCTATCCGTTCTCCATTGGGAATGATATGCGGACGGCGTCGAGATCCTTCTCCAGCAGGTAGAGTCCGCCAGCAAGGGGTGAGAAAGAGGATGAACGTACCCGCCGAGCGGTAGCTAACAAGGGCCGGCGATAGGGGCCCGCGTCTCAGTCCATTCATCCTCTGGCTCGTTCACTCGCAGCAGTTGGTGCCTTGGGAAAAGGGCGCAGTGGAACGAACGCTGAAGGGCTGGGTTAGGGTTGCACTCGAGGTGAGTGAGAGTGCGGTGAGCGGCTGGTTCTCAACGCTCATGATCGTCGATGAAACCATGGCTGCTCCCGGTTCAGGCTCGAAGACTTGGGCACGGCCCTGTGCGCCACTTAGGAGCCTCGTTAGGGCAATGGTGCATAGGGAGATGAAGCGGTGGCGAAGTCGTGCCGTTGAGATTTTGGCACCTACCCTACGTGTCACGTGTGGGTATAGAAGAGCGATCATCGGAACGGTCACGTGCCTTCGAACTCTGAGACCGAACCACGATCCACAAAAGCGTTGCGTCCACGGTCGAAGGCAGGTTCCACCAAGACGTTGAGCGCTGCCTTCGTTCATGCTGACCGCCAACCCTGCCCCCCCTCGCGCGGCACTGATTCACGCAAGCGAGTTTCGGATGCGCACGCTCTCAGCACTGGCCGCTGCACTCTTCCGGTTCAGCACGGTCCGGCTCTCGCTCGTCAGACCCGTACGAGCATCCAGAACGGCGAAACCGAGGCACTTGACTGTCGCCGAGCGCCCTCCCCCATCGCATCCGTCGGGGCATCCGTCGGGGCATCCTTCGGGGCATCACGCACGCTCGCTCCCTGCGAAGTGGTCGGTCGAGGGGAGCTACTCTGGAGCGGGCTGGCCGCCTGGTCGCAGGGTAGGCCCGCGGCGACGATCCGCATGGTTCCATTGGGGTCCTCGCCCCTTCCGATAAAGGGCGCCGTAGGCGGCAGGGTTGCATCTATTGACGCGTCCCCTGCTTGCCGTGACGTCGATCAGGGCGTCAACGCCTTAACGATGGAGGGAATGGACCCGATGAGAAGAACCACACTCCAGATGAGCGTCAGGATGCACACGAGGATCGCCGCCACGGCGTCGGTGACACTCACAAGGACGATGGGAACGAAGCCATGGAGAAAATTCGTTAGAACTCCCGCAACCAGCGCAGTGGCCGTGATCAGTATCAGTCCCTTGCTGGCCAGAATCTTGGGCTGCGCTACGACGAGTGCGACCGCGGCACCGAGCTTCAGCCCCATTGAGACCGAGAGCGCGATCGACGCTGCTCCTCTGGCGAAGAACCCGAAGAGTCCCAGGTATGCGAGAGTTCCGAACGGAGGCGCGAGAAGCAGCGCGAGCATCTGAAGCAGCAAGGCGATCGACACGATCAACACGACGATCGCGACGATGACAAGGATGAGGCTCACCAAGAACGTAGCCGGTCCATGGACCATCCCGGAGATTCGATCTCCACTCAGCTTCCCGAGCGCCATCAAAGCGACGGTGAGCAGGAGAAGCCCGTCGAGCATCGCGAGCGTCGGTAGGGCGATCCCCGGATTACCCGAGTCGGGCCGTAGCCCCTCGACTTCTGAGCGAAGAGACTCAGCTTGATCTTCATCCATCTCAGCGAGCTCTGCCTCGATCGCAGCCAGAGGCCCGTCACCGGATGGGATGAACTCCGCGATGACCCTCGCCCCTCCCAAGTCGACTGCCACAGACAGCACAAGCAAGAAGACGGCTATCGCCAGGGGAGTTTTGCGTAGCTCTCCCACTAGTCCCCCCTCGCCAGGTCGAACAGCACGGAGGTTCCATCGCTCTCCCCGACGGGCATCAAGTAGAGCTTGCCTCCCTTCTCGAACACCGAGAGGACGAGTTCGTGGCTGTCTCTTTCAAGTTGGCCGTAAGTCGTCACCTCCGACGAGCTGCGAGGTTCGAATCGCACATCCACGGGCGCACCACCCTGCCACCGAAGCGTCAAGCCGCGAACTCTGGTCTCACTTCTCGTGACGGTCCACGCACGCTCGCCGCGGCTACTGAATCGAACCACGCCGTCGCTTGGCACGTCAGGCCGCAGCTCACCTCTCGTCAGATCGCGGGGCTTGATCCACCTACCAGCGGCTTCATCGAGCCAAGGAGGAAGCTCGAGCGCCCCACCGCCACCGTTGCGACATGCAAAGCCGCTAGCGAAGAGGGCGATGAGCAGCACGGCGAAAACGACGGCCACTTTCACCGATCTCTCGTCGTACCACTGGGCTTAGTCGATCCGGCCGTGGCCCTATGAACCGTGCTCATTTTCAATCGGCCGACGGGCCCCTTGATGAGCTCAACGGGCGGGATCTTGATCAGCCCAGGATGGACGACGAGCTTGTCGGTACCAATCCAGACCGTCACCTCTGATCCCTGCAGTACGTACGCGCCGAGTACGTCCTGGCGGATGACTTTGCCTGACCGTGCCTTGTCGAATTGGCTCTGGACGCGAACCTTGAGCCCTGCGTTCTTGAGGGCCTGCACCGCGGAAGCCTTGGTTCGCCCGACAACGCTTGGGATCTTGACTCCCTTTCCCACTGGGAACACGGTCACGACGGCTTCTTCGGTCAACAGCGTCTCTGCCGCAGGTACCTGCCTCCCAATGGTTCCCACTGAGCTCCCTTCGAGTGCTATGGTTCCACCGAGAGCGAACTTTAGGCCCGCGCCTTCGATTTGCTCGCGTGCCCGCTGCTTCGCGAGGGACACGACATTCGGCGCTGCGATCCTGCCCGCCTCGGCAACGAGCTGCACGGTCGCGCCCTCCTGCACCCGAAGATCGCCAGCAAGGGACTGCGATACGACCTGGCCGCCCTTCGACGGATCCACAGTCTGCGTGGTCAACGTGAAGTCAAGCCCAACCTCCTCCAGCATCGCCAGTGCCTCTGCGATCGGTCGCCCTAGGACATTGGGAACGGTGCAAAGCGGAGCTTCAACTGTCACCACTACCGGCGTTCCCTTGCGGACGTTCTCGCCCGACGCGGGCTCCAGGCTGATCACCTTGCCCGGACGGTTCGGATCGACCCTCCTGAGCTCACGCGAGGCGACCACCAACCCCATCT
>CALHGQ010000312.1 GCA_938030175.1 uncultured bacterium
TATCCAGTCATTGACGCCAGGGGCGCGGACTGCAGGGGCTTCCCCGATGGTGAGACGGTCCGGTTCGACGGCGGCGTCCACGCTGGAGAGCTCCGGTGGGCCCGTCAGCGCCACCGTGCTGTCGCTCTGGGCCGGCTCGACGACGGGTGCCATCACGGACTGTTCATCCGGAAGCTGCCACAGAGCGGCTCCCACTAGCACCGCGATGGCGGTTGCGACAACGACTTTCATTCCGCTCCATCCGAGGACGGCTGCCCACGTAGTAAGCCCTACGGATCCCTGGGTGGTGGGCGCTCGGCTCGCCAGCGCACTCACGGCCGGCAGCCAGGCCTTGCGCCCGTCTTTCGACGTAGCGTCGAGCCGCCGCCGAAGGGCGGCGCGTGCGCGCGTGAGCCGCGCCCTGACCGCCTCGTGGCTAAGGTCCAGGGTGGCCGCAATCTCACGCTGAGAGCGACCTTCAAAGTAGCAGAGAAGAAGAATCGCGCGATGCGTCTCCGGCAGCGCCATGACCTCCGTCATCAACAGGTCTGCGGTATCCGCTTCGGAAACGACCCGAGCGGCGCCGCTCTGGGAGAGCTGCGCCATGGTCTCGGCGTAGTTCGCCTCGTGGATTCCCCTGCGAGCCGACTCGCGACGCTTGTTGAAGATCCTAGATCTGAGCTTGTTGAAGAGGTCCCTTCGCAGGTCCCCTTCCCCGGCCACACGGCGAGTCTCAAGGCCGGCCGCCATCACGTCCTGGACGACGTCATCGGCCACGCCAGGGTCACGCACAAGGGATCGAGCCAGCCTTTGCAGCCAGCCCAGCTCGGCGACAAGGCGCTCTTCTATGGACGGATGGTTCTCCACTACAAACCCAGCTCCGGTACCCGCTCAACTGTGACGCGTTGCATCGAAATTTCGAGCGAGGGCGCTCCGACCCTCGTTCTCATGCGTCCGCCCGCCCCATGCAGTCAATGGGTGCTGGTGAGCACGGGCCCTCAGGAGTGGTTGCGCACCGCGAGGAGACCCAGCGCCCTAGTCCCTGAACCACGGTAGCGGCGAGTTGGCCCTAGGGGCGAGTCAGAGCGGTAGGGGGGGCGCCGGGACGCGAAGTCCATCACAGCCGTGCGGTCCCGCCCTTCCGAGAGTTCGCCGTGGGGATCGGACGCTGACGCTCCTCCTCCAGCAACCCGCATCCCTAGAGAAACGTCAGGACCACATTCGACGACGTGTTCGACGTGAGACCCGGGTTCGCATCGCGGAACCAGTACTGGAAGGCCCATGTCTCGCCCGCGAGGACGACGTTGCCCTGGGGCATGTCATTGAGCGGCGCCTGGAACGAGACAACACCCGTGCCGCGATCGTCCAGGACGGCGTTGCTGAGACGGAGGATGCTGCCGCCGAGGCAGAGCAGCCCTTGGCTCCCCCCGCCTAGCATTTGCGATCCGACGGAACGCGACGCAAGGAAGTAGCCGAGCGAGCCCGAAGGGCTGTCTGTGACGTTGAGGACCAGACGGTTCTCGTCCGCGACGGGGTTGCCCTGTGCTGTGAGCTTGGCGTCGAGTCCCGTGGAGTTGACGTTAGCGACGCAGGTCGACGACCCGAGCACACCAAAGCATCCCGGCCCACAGTAGAACGGATCGAACGGGATGGCGCCCCGGTCGGCGCGGGTGCCGTCGGCGTCCAGCGGGTCCGTGGCGTCCGCCGAATCGATGGATGGAGACCCCGGGAGCAGCGCGAGGTCCGACCAAAGGCTATCGGGACGATCGAAGTTCCCCACCCCAGGGAAGTCGCCCTCGATGTTGGTGTGGTTAGCCGACCCGGACATCATGTCCAGTCGAGGTGCGGTGCCGCCGCGCACGATGCAGTTGGACATGGCGATGGGTCCTTGCGCCGTGGAGGGCACCGAGCCGCCGCCGCCCGAAACCACCGCTTCGTTCCCAACGAACGTGCAGTAGTCGAGGACCCAGGCTCCGCTCACGGCACCGCCTCCCACGGTGAATCGGTCAGATGCCGTGTTGTTCTTGAAGATGGAGCGCCTCACGGAACCCTGCCCGGAGAGGGCTCCACCGCCGAGTAGGAATTGCCCAGACCCCCAGACCTGGTTGCCTTCGAAGAGGCAACCCTCGATTGTGGCGGTACCAAAGATGGCGGCTCCAAACTGCCCGAGGTTGGCTTGAAAGACTGAGTCCGTGACGATCGCGCTCGCCGTGCTGTCCATGTAGATGCCTGCGCCGCTGGCAACGTCGGCACCGTAGCTGTTTCCTTCGAAGCGGCTGTTCCTCACCGTCAGCTGGGTGCCCTCCGACGCGTGGATGCCGGCGCCTCGGGTGCCCGGACGGTTATGGGAGACCTCGCAGTCGGACATGAAGAGCGTGCAGTTGCGAAGCGCCATGGCGCCGCCGAACCCGAGGGACCCAACGTTCTCTGTAAAGCTCGACTCTTCGACAACGAGCGATGAGTCGACGGCGTACAGGCCAAGTCCTGCGTTGCCGTTGCAGCGCCGGATGGTCGTTCTCTTGATACGGATCGCGGCTTCCGTTCCGTACAATCCGCCACCAAGCGCGCCTCCGGCCTCCTCGCCGAGGTCTTCGAAGACGCAGTCCTCCACGGAGATCGTTCCGTTCTCGATGTAGATCCCTGCCCCTAGGGAGGCCGTGACAGTCGGCTGGATCGTGCTCGCTCTCAGGCGGCAGTTCCGAAGCGAGAGGCTCGACCCCGCGCAGTAGACAGCCCCGCCGCGGGTACCGCCGAAGGCTCCGAAGGGCTCCCCGCCTTTCGCGTTCAACGTGAATCCTTCCAGCACCGAAGCGAGGGATTCGCCACTCGATGCACGGACGATGGGCGTGGGGCCACTTGGCATATTCGCCGCTTCAATCTGCGTGACGAAGGGGCCAAAGACGCTCTCAATCACAAGGTCCTTGCCCGCAAAGTCGATCGCCTCGTTGAGGTAGGTGCCCGAGCGCACAAGGACCGTGTCCCCGGCCAGCGTGCTGGGCTGGGCCACCGCGTAGTCAATCCGCGTGTAGGGATCCGTCTGGGTGCCGGTGCCGGGCGCCGTCCCATCGTCGTCGACGTACCAGGTGGATTGGAGAGGAGCGCAGAGACAGAGAGCGAGTGCGAACATGGGAAAGGCAACGAGAGGAGCGAGGAAGGAACCGGCCGGCCACTAGAGGAGCATGGGGAATGCGCTCCTCACGGCGTCACGAACCATCAGGGCCGATCGCGGCGAAATTCGACAGGGAAAATCGGTCAAAGACGGCGGGCTGGAACACGTGATTCAAAGCGGGCTCATCGACGGGTGGCCCGGTCCTCGCGTCGTTCTTCGGCTCAAGAGAACGGACCGAGGCGGTACAGGCGGCACGCAACCGCAACTGAAGCCGCCGCCTTTCCACCAGTCCGACTCCGGTCGCAATCTCAACGGGTCGCAGGCCCGCCCTCAAGCCCTCCACTGCGAGCGCTTGTCATCGTTGTTGGCGAACAACTCCACGAACACGAAAAGGTGGCGGCTCCGGTTGCGGATCGGTACCGCCGAGGGGCTCCGCCACGAGTGATCGTGACGGAGCCCCTTCGAAGGACACCTTGACCGGGTGACCTCTGTACGCTCGCTCGGCCTCAGTCCACGGACGGCGAAGTGTTCTTCACCGGAAGATCGCTCACTTGGTCGCCGCCGAGCACCCAGCCGCCGGTTCCGTTCCAGTCATTGTCGACTGCCAGGGAGATCGAGATCTGGAGAACGTACGGCATGACGAGTGGCGGGGCGGGAGTGATGATCGCTTCTCCGTGCAGTGCGACAATCTTCGTGGCCTTACCCAGGCCGGTGAAGTGAACTTGGCCGGTCAAGTGTTGGACCGTGATCTCGTTCCCGGGCGACTGGACAGCCTGCTTGATCTTGCCTTGGCCGGTCACGGCTCCTGTGGAGGCGTTCACGGCGAGGCCCAAGTCGAGGGTCGGTGCGCCGGGCGTCCCGGCGTTGCCCACGAGTAGGTCGACGATGTAGAGACCTGCGGCGTTGGTACGGGGGGCAGTGGTAGTAGTCATCTTGATGGTGTTGGTTGTGGGTTTGGAGACTCGGACATGACCTCTTCAGGCGGGGAACGACTGAAGGAAGAGTGGATTCGCGCCGCCGGCGCGGCAGGTGAGGCGGCCGAGGGACACGTGATCACCCGTGTCGGCGCGCTTCCCTGAGACGCTGTAGCCCGTGGAGCCGACCTCGAAGCGCGTGCCGGACTTACCTAGGTCGACGGTAAAACCCGTGAGGTGGGGCGTCCCGGTGCGTGTCGCCACGAGCTCGCCCTTGCATCCCGAGGCCCGAGTGATGGTGCCTATCGCCGGCGGTGCCAGCGTCTGGGTCACGGTCACATCGGTGAGCGAGGCCAGGTCGATGAGGTCACCGGGGGATTCCACGACGGCGGCCTCCATGGCGGCGGCCCCGTGGCCACCCACACCCGTTTCGCTCAGGCCGTGGACGGTCATGCCGAACTTTGGATCCTCTCCGTCGTTCGTGCAGATCATCGCCGGCGTGTTGATGGTCGCACCGCTCGCGGTCGTGAGCGTCGCGCTGTACAGAGCGCCCGCTCGCAGCGGGTACTTTGGCGTGACGTCGTCTAGATTCAGGTTGTAGAAGATGTTGGTGAAGAGAGTTCCGACCGCGTACTGACCGGACGCATCGCAGATGACCGGAGGAATGACGGGACCGACTCCACCGTTCTTGGGCCAGTTGACGTGGGGCCAGACGGTGACGTTCGTTACGGGAACAAATTTGCCTTGCATAGCTAGAAGACCGATACGGGGTTGTGGTGTGAGGGGCTCTCGCACCAGGGGGGCGGGCACAGCGCTCGAGGGGGTCTCGCGGACTCCCCCTGTGAGGCGCAACGTCTCTTCATCAGTGGGCTGCGGCTTTTCGCGGTTCGATTCCTTGGAATCTGCCATCCGCTACGGGCGACCTTCGGGCGCGTACCGCCTCTAAGTGCTCACAGCGGACTCTTGAGTACGTCGCCGTCCCCACTTTGGTGCGACTTCGTCACGAACGAGGAGGACCACGCAGGGACGTGCCCCGCGTGGTCCAAAGTCATCACCCGCGCCGACTCCCCGAACACGCAAGAGATGAGGTGCTGCGGACGTGTCGGCGAGCGACCCGTCGAGCAGCCGCTAGCGTCGCTTCTCTAGCCCAAGCATCTTGCCTGGCTCGCGAGGTTGTCCCAGTCGGCTTTGATCCCGGCGAGCACATCCTGGGTGAAGACGTTGAAGGCAGAGATGTTCTCGCCCTCGATAAGCGTCTTGAAGTTTCCTTCGAGCACTTGCCAGCCAGCCATCATCGACGCGACCGCTGATCCAATGGACG
>CALHGQ010000313.1 GCA_938030175.1 uncultured bacterium
GTGTCCTGGTCGACGACCTTGGCCTCGGCGTCGTGGACGATGTAGACCACCTCGATCGACTTGTACTGGCTGCGCAGCCACGTATCGATCCAAAACGCCTCGATGCGCACGATGTCCTTCTGCTCGGCTCCCATGGAACCCGACACGTCCATCATGTGGAAGATGACCGCCGATGAATCCGGCCGCGGGGACGGCTTGCGCGCCCGGAAGCGCTCATCGTCCCGGATGGGCGTCACGACGGGGTTCTGTGGGTCGAACTCCCCGGCCGCGATCGTCCGCGTCAAGGCTCGCTTGAACGTTCGGCGGAAGTGACGCAACGATCCGGGTCCCTCGGTGCGGATACCGGTCCAGCGACCCGCGTCCGTTTCGATGGTCTTGTGACCGCGCGGCTGAATACGCGGTAGCTCCAGCTCTTCGCCCATCATGCGCGCGAGCTCTTCTAGCTCGACCTCGACTTCTAGAACGTGGCTGCCGGCGAGTTCACCCGCGGCGCCGCAGCCTTCACCTTCGCCCTCGCCCCCCTCGCCTACTTCGTCGCCCTCACCGCCGTCGCCTTGGCCGACGCCGCCCTCGTTGGATCCAAAGCGGAAGCGCGGGAGCTGCACGGCCGGGATCGGTATCGACACCGTCTTCCCGCCCTGGCGGCCCATCAGCTCGGTGGTCGCCATGTACTTCGACAGGTCGCGGCGGACCTTGCCGCGCACGACTTCTTTGAAGCGGGCGCGGTCGGCCTGCATTCGATAGATTTGGCCGCCCATGGGGTTCCTCCGAAGCAGGCCTAAGCCGCTTCGTCGTCCCCCGCAGTCGCTTCACCGCTTCCCTCTGCCCCGCCCGCCGGATCGGAGCGCGCAAAGAGGCTCGCCACGTCCTGGAGGACCAGGTTGGCCGACGCTTCGTCGTAGCCAAAGCGCTCGCAGAGTCGATCACGAATGACCGCGATCTTCTCTTCGGTGGCCGGATCGATCACCGAGGACACGAGGTTCGTGAGCTGGATGGAGTCCTTCTGGTCGTCGAAGAGCTTGAGCTCAAGCGCGCGACGCAAGCGGCGGTTCTCGCGGTAGTCGAACTGTCCGCCGTCCAGATGCACCGCGGCGATGTAGTTCATGAGCTCGTGCCGGAAGTCGTCCTTGCGAGACTCCGGGATGTCCGTGCGCTGCTCGATGCCGCGCATGAGTCGCTCGTCAGGTTCGACAGCGTCGCCCCTGCCCCCCTGGACCTTGGTCCGCGACGTGTAGGCGCGGACGTTGTCGAGGTACTTCGCGCAGAGCCGGTCGAGGGCTTCGCCGTCGGACGCGATCGCGGCCTCGACCTCTTCGCGAATGGTCTGATCGTAGGCATCACGGCAGACGGCCACGAGCTCAAGGTAGCGCTTGCGCTGCTCCTCCGTCGCGACCATCGAGTGGACACCGAGCCCCTTCTCGATGGAGTCCAAGACCTCGCGCGGCCCGATCGACGGGCGATCCTCCACGAGGCAGGCTGCGATGCGATCCTGGACGAAGCGTGGGCTGATGCCATCGAGGCCTTCCCGCGGCCCCTGGGCCCGAATCTCATCGACCTGATCGCTCGTGAAGCCAGTCTCCTCGTCTCCGTCGTAGAGCCGCGCCTTCTGAAGGCGCGTCAGCGTCGGATGCTGCGGATCTTCCAGACGCGTGAGAACAGCCCAGAGCGCGGCGATCTCCAAGGAGTGGGGTGCGAGGCGGCGCTTCGGCGAACCGAGGGCGCCGAACCTACGGCGGTGAATCGCGGCCTCGTCGCTGACGCTTAGGTTGTAGGGAACGTCGATGCGGATCGTCCGGTCACGGAACGCCTCCATGAGCTCGTTGCTCTGGAGCTTGCGGTACTCCGGCTCGTTGGTGTGACCGAGGATGACCTCGTCGATGCTCGTGGCCTGGAACTTCTTGGGCTTGATGACGTGTTCCTGCGTCGCGCCGAGCAGGTCGTACAGGAATGCAACGTCCAGCTTGAGCACCTCGATGAACTCGATCATGCCCCTGTTCGCGACGTTGAACTCGCCGTCGAAGTTGAAGGCGCGCGGGTCACTGTCCGATCCGAACTCGGCGATCTTCCGGTAGTTGAGATCGCCGGTGAGCTCGGTACTGTCCTGGTTCTTCTCGTCCTTTGGCTGGAACGTCCCGATGCCTTGGCGCTGGGACTCCGAGAAGGTGAAGCGGCGCACGGCCACGTGGCCCATCGCCTTGCTCCAATCGCCCTCGTAGCGGCTCAGCAGCTCGTTCAACCAGAACTGCGAAACGGGATCGAGCTCCCCTTCAATGGCCAGTCGGTAGTCACGACCGTGGGAAGCGTTCAAGCGCTCCTCCACCGAACGGCGCGCAGCCGCGTCGAGGAGCAGCAACGGGTCCTGGTTCATCGGCGAGGGAATCGTCTCGCCGTCAATGATCCAGTCGAAGGTATAGATCGCCCCGTCGTCCGTGCGCGTATACGCCTCAAGACCTCGCTTGAGGATGCGCGCGATGGTGCTCTTAGCGGACCCAACGGGTCCATGGAGCAGCAGAAGTCGCCGCTCAGGTCCCAGTCCGCGCGCACCTGCACGCAAGGTCATGACAAGCTGGTGCAACGTGGCGTCGAGCCCAAAGACGGCGTCGGAGCCGAGCACTGGCTCGTCGCCGGTCTCGTTCTGCTGATGTGGCAGCAAGGTGAACGGATCGTCGAAGATGCGCCAGCGGGTCGTCGCCGGCGACTTAGAGCCAGGTCGCTGCCCCTTGAGTTCGACCTGCTGCCGGGTCCCGTGGGACTCGATCATGTCGCTCAGTCGCTGCCAAGCATTGCGCGCGTAGAGTGGATTCTTCTGGACGAGTCCGAGGTACTCATCAAAGGAGCCTGACCAGCGCACTGCAGCGGACGTTCCGTTCGCGGCAGACCTTCGGACGAGGTCACTGAGGGAATCGACGTTGGGTTGAGGGCTGAACTCACTCATCAAATTGGCTGCGTGCTGGATCCGCGGGCGGGCGCTCGTCCCGGTGCCCAGGAGTGCTCGCCCGATTGTCCTAGCGGAAACCAGTAGTCAAACGAACGCTCGCAGGGCACCCAGGGGCGCTCACGGCCCTCCAAAAGAGGGTGCATCACCGCCCAGGATCCTCTTCGACCGTTGGATCCTCCCTCCCTGAAGGAGACTCTCGTCTCCGGGGAATCCCGTCGTCCCTGCCCCCTAAACCGGGCTCTGGGACCGCATAAGGGCCTTTCGAGCCCGTGGGGCGGTCGCCTCTAGATCCACCGTGGGGTGGGTAGCGCCACCTGAAGTCCCAGGTTCGCGGCGCCCCAACCCGTCCTCTTGGGGGGCTTCTGTAAAGAACAAACGCATCCGCCGGGATGCCCCCGGGGCCATGTCCTCCAGGAGGACGCCGCGGCTCCTCAGCGGCAGAAGCTCCAGCGTGTCTGTGCCCCTCGATGCGGCGGCCGCGGTGAGCGCGACCGCTCCCCCCACCGGGGTGGCCGCAAGGAGGACGGCCTCGCCCGTGGCCTTCCCGCCGCCATGGCGCTCGACGGTGATCTCGAGCGACCAGTTCGCGCTGCCAAGGCGTGTCCAGAGTGGATCCTTGAATGCGAGCCTCGGCGCCGACTGCAGAGCGTCTTGAATCGCCACGCCACAGCCTTGCTCCGTGGATTCCTCGACCTTCAACATCAGCACCTCGTCGCAGAACGCCTCGAGCGAACCGGACTCGAACGATGCGTTGGGCTTGGTACTCGGCTTTTTCCCACGAACCATCACAAGGCCCGCACAGTCCGTCGCGCCGTGGAACCAACTGGTGAGCGCGCGCACCGAAGGGTGGCTAGCCGGATAAGGACCCGCCGCCACCGGCGCAGCCGCTGCCGCCTCCTCCCATCGCACGGGGAAGTTCCGGCGCGGAGAGCCAACCGACGACGCATCAAAGCGCCGATGACGAGCGCCGTGCTGCAGGACCACTGGGATCAACACAGAGCTATCGCGAAGGAGCTCCGACAGGCTGCTCCCCTTGGCTTCGTCGGCGATGCCGAACGTCGCGCTCGCCACGAGCTCCTGGGCGAAACGGCGTGGCTCTTTGAGGCCGACGTTCGCATAGGCGGACGCGATCCCTCCGCTCCCCAAGAGGTTCTCGGGCATCACAAGGACGCTTGGCCCATCAGAGGCCCCCACCCGAAGCATGCCAATGCCCCCGAGCTCCGCCGCCCAGGACGGGACGGGCTCCCCATCCGCGCGGACGCCTTGGATCGGTGCTTCGTAATGCACCACGCAGCCGGAGGCCGATGCCAGATCGGCCGCGAATGCGCGCCAGCTTGCGTTCGTCGCAGCCGCAGCGTTCGAGCGGGCTTCGCCAGCTAACGCAGGAAGGCCCCCCCCAAAGGCGGCCAATAGGACGAGCGCCACTCCGCCCGTCAGCGCCAAGAGCACATTGGATCTCGACACCCAGCTCATGAACGCACCTCTCTGACCACGGTGGGCGCGGTCGAACAGGTAGCGCGTACTTCAATGACTCTGCCGGGCTGGGACTGAATCATCCAGCGCAACGTTCGCGATGACTCCGCCGGACCCAGCCTCGAGAGCGTCGTGCTCGCCGAGCCCGCCACCACGCTCTGTGCGTCGACACCGGTGAGCTCAATCACGACTTCGCCAGCCCTCGGCTGACGATTCAGGTCCGTCTCGAGGCCGCCAGTGTTCGTCACTCGGGCCTCGATCTGCACAAGGTCTCCCATGCGCTCGACGGACAGGATTTCAAGCTCGAGTCGCGGGAGGCCAGCGCTCAGCTCATGGACGAATCGCGGGATCCCTTCCAGCGCGCTGAGTAGACAGTCTGCGGGCGGGTTGAACCTCGTCTGTGGCTCCCAGCCGCCCACCCAGCCCGTGCGCCCCTGGCCAAGGTCCACCGGATGCCAATCCTGGAAGCCTGCGCCGCCGCGAACGTCGTCGAGCCAGAAGGCCCACGCGGCATCGATGCCGGTCAGGGGACGCCCCGCATCCAAGGCTTCCTTCGAGCGATCGATGCGCCGTGAAGTCGCGCCGAGCCGAGACGGTCTCGCCGTGTACGGCCGACCGTCCACGCCCACAACGTTCGGTCCCCAAACCGCGACCTCGAGGGCCACGCAGGGCAACACGGAAGCAAGCCAGTCCACGGCGCGTCCCGTGGGCTCCTGGGTCATGCCCGTGGGCGACCCCATCCGGCCTGTCACGCGTTCGAACGCGAGCAAGATGCGGCGCTCAGCGTCGGTGACCTCCTGGGGTGTCGAAGTGGAACGTCCGTCTGCGCCCAGCGCTCGCTGGGGGCTGTGGCCAAAGTCGATGCCGCCGCTGCTGCCAGCGAAGGAAACGCAGAGCGCCACGTTCTCCTGGAGGCACAGGTCCGCCAGCCTGCGCGGCACGCTCTCGGAGAGGGGCCAGGCTCCCCAAGCGCCGGGGTCACCTTGCGCCGCCCAACCGATCGGGAAGTGCGCGTTGTAGTTCACCCCTCCACGGTCGTCCTCGTTGAACTGACCATCGAGGTCGTCGTCGCGCCCCTCCCGGGTCAACCGATAGCGAGGTGCATCGCCTGGGCGAGCGGGCACGAGGAACCGATGGTCCTCCGCGAAACACCACTCCCCGAACTCGGCGTCCGGGACGGCCATGTTGAGGACGAGGCCGTCGCCGTCGAGATCATCAGGGCCGTCCTCTCCAAACTGCCCGTCGCCGTCGTCGTCCACCGGAGCTGCGCTTCGACCGCTCACGTCCCCACCATCCAGCGTCTGCGCCAAGGCATCGGGTGAAGCCCAGGGAACAACAAGGAAGACGAGGTCGCCGCTCAAGTGGTCCAGCTGATCGAGCAGGCCATGGGCGCTCCAAAGAGTCGCCTCCGCGCCAGCCAGAGACAGGCCGTCAATCCCCCCTAGCAGGAGCACCTTCCGCTCTTGTACTGGATCGCTGGCCCTGGGCTCGTCCGCTTCGTGGCGGTTTTGAAAGCGGAGCGCAGGAACGCGACGCCCATCACGCGTGGTCCCGAGATCCACCAAGGTGACCCGCGGGTCCGCTGCGACCCAGGCGTCCACCAGAGCGCAGACCTCTTGATAGTCGTGGTAGCCCCGCGTCGGAACCTGAAAGCTCGACGCCGTGGAATCGTCCCCCGTCGGGGCGGCTCCGTTCAACGCCTCACCACTCACCGGAAGCACCGCACCCGATGCAACCCCCGCAACCAAGGGGAGCCACGCGCAGCCAGCACGCAGTGCACGTGCAATCGACACGCCGGAGCGGCGCTTGAGTAGCGAGGGGGAAACGATCATGGGAGGAACGCACGCCGTCCAAGCGGCAATACGATCTCCTATCGTTTCGTGGTCCTAGGACCCATTCCTTGAATGGAAGGGGCCTGAGGCCCCCATCGGGACGCTGGCTCCCGCGAATGAGACACGCGGGGTCTCCGAACCGAGGTTCCGCGCCCTACAACGGGGCAGCTTCCTCGGCTGCCTCGGATTCGACACCCTGCTCGATCACAGCGCGCTGGCTGGGGATCTCTTTGATGGGCTCCCCACTCTCGGGGTCACGGGGCTCCGCCGGAGAGCCCGGGGCATCCCCGGGCAAGGCTGCGTCACCTGCACCCCCGACGCCCTCTTGGGTCCGCTTGGCGGTTCCAGTGGTCTCGGGCGCGAACTCATCGATCTCGTCCAGCTCAACGCTGACGAATCGAGACACACCCTTGGTCTGCATCGTGACGCCGTAAAGCGCCTGGGATGCGGCCATAGTTCCCTTGTTGTGGGTCACCACGATGAACTGCGTCGACTTGCGGAAGCCGTCGAGCATGCCGAGGAAGCGGTCGACGTTGGCATCGTCCAGCGCCGCGTCCACCTCGTCGAGCACACAGAAGGGGCTAGGCCGTGCCTCGAAGACCGCAAACAGAAGGGCGAGCGCCGTCATCGTGCGCTGACCACCAGAGAGAAGGCCGATCGCCAAGAGCTCGCGGCCCGGCGGGCGCGCCACGATCTCCACGCCCGCGTCGAGCACGTCGACGCCCTCTTCGAGGCGAACGTCTGCCTTGCCGCCGCCAAAGAGCAGTCGGAAGATGCGCTGGAAGTTCCCGCGTACCTCTTCGAAGGTGTCCACGAAGAGCCGGCGGCTCTCCTCGTCGATGGTCTTGATCGTGTCGAGCAGCGTCTTGCGCGCCTCGGCGAGGTCGCCCGACTGGGTCTCCAAGTGCTCCAGGCGTCCGCCGACTTCCTCAAGCTCGTGCACCGCCTCCACGTTCACGGGTCCGAGGCGATCGAGTTCGGCCTTGACCTTCGTGACATGCTTGTCGAGTTCCTTGAGCGTCGACTCTTCCGCAAGCTCCTCCTCGAGGGCAGCGAACGACTCGCGCAGGTCGTGCTCGGCGAGCTCCAGCTCTTCCATCGCGCGACCGACCACTTCTTGACGCGCGAGGTCGGCCTTCTGTGCGTCCAGGCGATGCTTGCCGAGAAGCTCGCTGTGACTGTCGAGCTCGCCCTGCACGGCTTCTGCCGCGCGGCGCGTCTCCGAGATGCGCTGCGCTCCTGTGCGCTCTCGTTCACGGAGTTCCTCCAGCGAGGCTTCGATCTCTTGACGCGAGATCTCCAGGGTCTCCGCCTCCACGACGATCCCGGCCACCTCCGTGCGACCCTCCTGGGCGCTGTTCTCGTAGGTCACTGCGCGCGTGCCGGAGCGCTCGATCTCTGAGCGAGTCTCCACCAAAAGCCGTTCGAGGCCAGCGATGCGCTGCTCTAGCCCAGTGAACTCTGCCTTCGCCGAACTAAGCTCGACCTGGGCTTGGGCCTCCTCGCGCTGGAGGTCTTCGCGCTCCGTCTCCAGTTGACGGCGCCCCTTCTCCATTTGCTCCAGCCGCTCGTTCTCGGACTCGAAGGCATCGGCGGCGACCCCCTTGGCGGTCGCGGCTTCCTCAAGCTCGGTCTTCATGCGCTCGACGTCCGCATCGGCTTTCGCGCGTTCGTCCGCCTGGGCCGCCATGGCAGCCGCGAGATCGGTGAGACGAGCCCGAGCCGCCGACAGGGTTGCTTCGGCTTCCGCTTGGGCGCGGCGCGCAGCATCGCGTTCTTCGCCCTGGGCCTTGAGGATCAGGGCCAGCTGGCCGATCCGCTCTTGGGACCCGAGGATGGCCTCGTCGTCCGCGTCGATCGCTTCGCTCAGCTCGCTGATCTTCTGCTCAAGATCGGCCGCGCTAGAGCGACGTCCCACGAACCCGTGGGCCACGTCGCGGTAGCCGCCGACGATGCCCGCCGAGTCCACAAGCTCACCGCGCGGCGTGACGAAGCGCCAGCCGGGCTCGCGCCCCACGAGGTCGAGCGCGATGTCGAGGCTCGAGACCAGAACGACGTCACAGAAGAGCGCGTGCACAAGCGGCCGCATGGAATCGTCACAGCGCACCAGGTCGCCGAGTCGGCCCTCGACGCCAGCCCCGAAGCGCGCGAAGAGCGCGTAGTCCGACGGCGGCGGACAGTCCGGAGCGCCGACGCCCGGTGGGATGACGACGCCGACCTGGCCGACTTCTTCCGAAGCGCACCAGTCAACGATCCTGCGGGCCGCATGGGCGTCACGGGCGACGAGGGCGTGGGCACGGTCCCCCAGCACGGCGTCAATGGCCCGCGCGAGGCGCACGTCAGCTTTGAGATGATCCGCCACGAGGCCGAGCAGCTCCTCGTTGCGACAGGGACCGTCGCCGTTGTCTGCGGCCTCAAGCACGCGGCGCGCGCCGCCGGAGAGGTCCTCCAGTTCGCGCTCTCGGTCGAGCAGCGCTTCGACACGGCTCTGGTGCCCAGCGCGCTGGACATCGCGCTCCGCGCGCGCCTTCCGGCGCTCGTCAAGGGCCTTCTCCACGGAGACGCGCTCGTCCCGCGTGGCTTCCAGCGTGGACTCGGCTTCGCTGACGGTCTCGGCCAGTAGCCCAAGCCCCTCTTCCGATCCTGCGACGGAAGCGGTCACTTCAGCGATCTGCGCCTCGGCGCTTGCGAAACGCTGCACCACGCGGGCGAGGCGCTCCTCGCTGGGCGGCAGGGCCTCGGTGAGGTGCACCACACGGTTCTCCGCGGCGGTACGCTCGTGGAGTCGCTCAAGGACGCGGTCGTTCTGTTCCTGGACTTCCTGGCGCAGCTCCTTGTAGCGCTTGTTCAGTTCGCGGGCCTGGCCAGCGAGGCCTTGCGCGCGCTCATCGGCCTGGGCCGCGCGTTCCCGCAGCGCCTCGATGTCGGCGCCGAGGGTGCTCAGCTCGTCCTCGCGTTCCTGGAGCTGGGCCTCCAGCGCGGTCGCGCGATCGCCCTCCTCGGAAGCACTGGCGGCCCAGCTCGCGATGCGCATGGCGAGCTGGCTCTTGCGCTCCTCAAGGGCCCTGAGGTCGCCCGAGATCCGCGCGGCGTCGTCGCCCACGGATCGGAGGGATTCCACGACCTGGCCTCGCTCGGCCTCGCGCTCCTCGATCATCGAGTCGCACTCGGCGCGCTGCTCGCGCAGCTCACCGAGGCCATGCTCCAGCTCCTCGACCTTCGGGGCCAACTCGCCGAGGGTCTGGTCGTAGCCCACGAGCCTGTGGCTCAGGAGTCGCGTGCGCTCGCGCGTCCACTCCTCTTTGGCCACGACGTACTTCTCCGCTTTGCCCGCCTGGATCTTGAGCGAGCGAACGCGGCTGCGAAGCTCCCCCATGACGTCTTCGAGGCGCTCGACGTCCTGCTCGCAGCGCTTGAGGCGCAGCTCTGTTTCGTGCCTGCGCTGGCGGTAGCGGCTGATGACCGCCGCCTCCTCGAAGATCGCGCGGCGCTGGGCCGGGTTCGCCGAGAGGACGGCATCGATCCGACCCTGCTCGAGCACGGAGTAGCCCCGGCTGCCAAGGCCCGTATCAAAGAGCAGATCCTTGACGTCCTTGAGACGGACACGCTGGGCGTCGATCAGATACTCGCCCTCGCCGCTCGCGTAGAGGCGACGGGAGATCGAGACCTCGGGGCCGCGTTCGGGGAGCACGTTGCCGCTGTTGTCCAGCACCATCGTGACCTCGGCGGTGCCCATGGCAGGCCGACTCGCTGACCCCTTGAAGATAACGTCCGTCATCCCCGAGCCCCGCATCGAGGTGGGCCGCGTTTCGCCAAGCACCCAGCGCACGGCGTCCACGACGTTGCTCTTGCCACAGCCGTTGGGCCCGACGATGCCCGTCAGGGTCGTCTGACCGAAGTCCATCACGGTCCGGTCGGCGAACGACTTGAAGCCGAAAAGTTCGAGGCGTTTCAGGCGCATGGGGCAGAGAAGTCTTGGGCGACGCGGAGAGACAGTCGCAGGGCCAGGCGGAGCGAACCGCTAGGGTGACAAATTCGAGGGGCCATCAAAAGAGCGTCGTTTCAGCGGCCTGGGAGAGCGGAGCTGTGCCCGCGGAGCGGACCTGCGCGAATCGCGCCCAAGCGGCCAGCCTCGGCCATCTAGCGCGATTCTGGTGGAGTGCCTCCACGGGGCTCAGAGATAGATTTTCTGCCTCATTTTCCGGCTGGCTGAGGGCCTTCTTGCCCTGGGACGCCCCCTTCGGGCGTCGTGCCTTGGACCCGGACGCGGGAACAGCGGCCCGCGCCAGCAGCTCCTGGAAGTCAGCGAGTCGAGCGGCCGAGCTGGCAGCATCCCCTCGCGGGCCCGTCGCAGGGACGAGCGCCCCCGATGGAACGGTGCATAGCAGCGTCCCGAGGCCCTCTGCCCGCTCGCGGATTCGCCGGGGGTCATCCCTGGCGGTGAGCTCCCCCACCGTCGCCCGGTAGGCCCGCGGACGGTCCTCCTCCGGGCGAGGGAGATCGGAGAAGAGGCGGGGCTGCCCCGGGCCACTCGCCCGGGCATCGCAGCGCGCAAACCAGACGGCGGCTGCCTCGGCGTCGCCGGCCGTGCATCCGACGCTGAGCCGCGCGTCGAGGCCGCGCGCGGCCCCCATGCGCTGGGTCGCTTCGTCCAGAAAGCCAAGGATGCGCGAACCTTGATCCGCCCGAGCGATGCCGTCCCCGAGGATGCGCAGGGCATCGACGAGACCAACGGGAAGCACCCCGTACGAGACTCGATCCGACGCCGCCGTCCCGTGCAATCCACGGGCGTGGGCTTGGAAGGCGGAGATGTTCACGAGCGCTTCGGCGACCGACTCGACGGCCTCGGCCGCCGCCTCAAGGAACACGTCCTCCCGCCACGGACCGGCACGGCGCGCCAGGCGCGGGAGGTTGATCGCGACGGAGCAGCCGAGCGCCATCGACCCTCGCTCGCCCGGGGGGCGCTCAAGTCCGGACCAGGTGCCATCCGCCCGCGTCCACACGGGGACCAAGTGCCCGCTCCAAAGCAGCGTCTCAGCGGCATCCGCCACCGACTCGCCCTGCGCCACGGCCGCCGCGACGCACTCTAGCGTGCCAAAGATCCTCGGAAGTGCAGGATCGCCAGGGAGCGCGTGCACCATGGCGGTCATGAATTCGGCGAGGGCCTCGGCGCTACCGGCCGCGCTCGTCGCAAGGTCGA
The DNA here is from genome assembly GCA_938030175.1 of uncultured bacterium. Lineage (GTDB taxonomy): Bacteria > Planctomycetota > UBA1135 > UBA1135 > Saltatorellus. The sequence continues at coordinate 11,444 of CALHGQ010000313.1, forward strand.
TGCGCCTGCCTGACGACTCAGCGAGGGCCCCAAGGGCCAACGCGAAAGACTCTGGTGATTGCCCCTTGCCGAGCGCGCGGTGCAGCAACGCAAGGTCCTCGATCAGGAGCCCCCCCGATGTGTCCATGGCCAGGCGGCCAATGCGCCCCAGCGCGGCGAACGCCGAGTGCCCCGTCCCCTTGAGCAAGAGCTGCGCGGGAATCGAGCGGAACCGTACGCGATGCAGCGACTCTAGCCCGCCGACGAACAGGTCTCCGGTGCGGTGGGCCTGGGAAATCGAGGCTTCCAAACGATCATCCAGGAACCAGCGCCGCAGCAGTCCGCGCTGAACGCTGTCCTCAAAGCGCTGGGGCTCGCGCCCGCCTTCGATGGACTCCGCCGTGGCGGCTTGGAAGAGCTGCGCAAGATCGTGGCGCGGGATACCGACGGACTCGTGGCGGCGCTGCGCTTCGCCCAGTCCTTGAGCGAGGAGCTGGCTACTCACGAGTTCGCGCACGAGGCCCGTGGACACAACGCGTAGGCCAGCACCGGCCAGGATTGCCTGCACGCCTGATGCCACCACTTCGGCATCCGACGGAAGGAGTCCGACCTCTTCGATCAGCGCCGCGACGATTCGGCGAGCCTGGAACGGCTCCGCGCCGGTTGCGCCGCGCACGGATGGGAGTCGGGGGCCCCGGCCCCCGGCCGATACGCTTCCGGATCCGTCGCGCACGGGGCTCGGCACGGCGTTCGGGTGACCGAGATCGCGCGCGCGCATACGGCGGTCGCGCGCGATGATGTAGCTGCGCGCGGTGCCCGTCGCGCCGACCTCCAAGAGTGCTCGCTCCACGAGCGCGCCGATCTCGTCGACGTGGAGGGGCGGCCCCGCCACTGGGGCACTGTCGGCGCCGCCGCGGGCACTGGATGCCCCGGACTGGCTGCCGCGGGAGGCGAGGGTGAAGCGAACGATGTCCGCCACTTCGTTCGCGAGGGACGAGACCGTCTCACCCGCTTCTCGCTGAGCACGTTCGATGCTCAGCCTCAACCGCTGCTCGTCGAACGCCGTGCGTTGTCCCGTAGAGTTGCGCACGTAGGGCAGCTCTAAGGCGCCGGGCAAGGGAGTCTCCTCCCCCTCCACAAGCGCGTTCACCGGGTCCTCTGGCTGACTGAAGAGATCCTCGCCCATCGACTCAGTCCGACTCAGGATGCCCCGTCGCCCGTCACGCTGACGTCATCAACGCTCGCCCCGTCGCGCGCTGCCTTCGCCTCTTCCGCGTCCTCATCCAAAATCGTCTCTAGCTCGGACATGAACTCGCCGACGTCCTTGAACTCGCGGTAGACGCTGGCGAACCGAACGTACGCGACTTGGTGTAGCGAGCGCAGCTCTTCCATGACGAGGGTGCCGATCACGGAGCTCGGTACCTCGCGGTCGTACTCCCCTTGACACCGCGCTTCGACGCGCATCGCGGCCTCTTCGATATCGCGAGCCGAAACGGGCAGCTTCTCGCAGGCTCGAAGGATGCCGGAAAGAATCCGGTCACGGTCGAAGCGCACGCGGTCACCGTTCTTCTTGATGACCCGCAGCGGGCTTTCCTCGATGCGCTCGTAGGTCGTGAAGCGCATGAAGCACGACAGACACTCTCGACGCCGACGGATCACGATCCCGTCAGCGGAGGTCCTAGAGTCGACCACACGGTCGTCATCTGCTTCGCATCGGGGACACTTCAAGGTAGAGGAGTGGAGCAAGCTGGGCGGGGCCTGTCAAACAGGGCCCGACGTCTCTCGGGGACTCACCATCCCGCTGGGCTCCCACGTCTACTTTCCGAGGCAGAACTGGGCGAAAATGCGATCCAGGAGGTCCTCAGGCACGGTGGTCCCCGTGATCTGATCCAGGCTCTCCGTCGCGATCCTGAGGTCTTCGGAAATGAGGTCGAGGGGCAGCGACCCCTCGATCCCCTCCAGGGCGGCCGCGATGTGCAGCGCCGCATCCCCGAGCGCCGCCAGGTGCCTCGCGCCGAGGCCGAAGGAGGCACCCGAGGAGAGACTCGTGCCGCCCCCGAGTGCAGACGGGGGCTCCACCGAGAGCCCCAGCAGACGTTGGGTGGCGGCGACGAGATCGGAGACCCCTGTGCCGCTGCTCGCGGAGACCTGGACGCAGCCCTCACCGGAGTAGGCCGTGGCGGCCATGGGACCCACCTTATTGACGACGGTGAGCACGCGCCCTGCCGCGGCGGCGGCCGCCACTTCTGGCGGAGGCACATCCGGAGTCGCCAGGGTTCCGTCCACGACCCAGAGGACGAGATCCGCACCCTCGATTCGCTCGGCCGCCCGCTTGGCCGCCAATCGGTCAGGCTCTGATCCCGTGGGCGCCGTAGCACCGAGTCCCGCCGTGTCGAAGAGCGACACCCGAACACCATTGCCAAGGGCCCAGTCCCCGCGCTTCGCATCCCGTGTGGTCCCCGAAAGATCGCTCACGATGGCGGGTCCCGCGAGTTCGGCGCCCTCCGCCCCGACCAATCGATTGAACAGCGTGCTCTTGCCAGCGTTCGGCGCCCCTGCGAGAACGACCCGCGCCACACGATCCGAAGCGCTCCGCTGCCGCTCCCAGCCGAGTGCTTCGTGGACGCGTCGCAGCGCGCTCCCGGCGAGCTCGATGATGGACTCCGTCGGGACATGACCCGTGTCCGCCTCATCGAAATCGAGGCTGGCCTCGGAGAGCGCGCGCACGGTCTCAAGCTCCGCCCGGATGCTGTCGATGCGGCGCCCGAGGCCCCCGACCAAGAGGGCTGTCGCGGCGCGGCGTTCCTCGCTGGAGCGCGCAGCGACGAGCGCAGCGACCCCCTCGGCGCGGGTGAGATCGATCCGTCCGTTCTGGAAGGCACGCCGCGTAAACTCGCCGGGCTCCGCAAGGCGAGCGCCAGACGACAGAAGACGCTCCAGGACGCCCTGCACCAGCTCGGGGTGACCAGGCATGTGAAGCTCGACGACATCCTCGGCCGTGAAGGAGCGGGGCCCCGGCATCCAGAGAAGGCGCGCGGGAATCAGGCCCGTTCCGTCGTCAAAGTGAACGTTCAAAAGGGCCCGACCCTCGAGGGCCGGCAGGCTGGCGCTGGATGCGCCGCCCGCCCTGCAGTGCGTTCGAACGATCTGCGCCGCCCGCGGTCCGGACAGGCGCAGCACGGCGCGGGGGCCGTGACCGGCCGCCGAGCACACAGCGGCGATGGTCCCGCCGCCCACGCTACTTGCGCTTGCCGCCGCCTGGTTTGCCCTTCTTCTGGTTCGCCTTCTGGCGCTGCTGGGCCTCAGCCTGCTTCTGGAGCTCTTCCATGCGCTGCATGAACTTGCCCTTCTTGCGCGGCTGCTCCGTGTCGTCGATCGGCCAGATCCTGCGGATCACGGTCGACTCCAAGATGCCAAACGCGGACGTCGTGATCATGTAGAGCGACAGGCCAGCCGCGTAGTTGTAGAGGAAGAAGCCGAACATGATCGGCATCCACATCATGATCTTCTGCATCTGCTTCGCCTGATCGTCCTGGGCGGTCGGCTTCGGCATGACGCGCTGCTGCCCGACCCAAAGGACGACCATGAGGATCGGCAACAGGTTGAACCACTCGATCGTGCCGATGAACGGCAGATGGGTGTTGAGATCAATGCGCGCGAGGTGGTCCGGCTTGGACAGGTCCTTGATCCAGCCCATGAACGGCTGGTGACGCAGATCGAAGGCAACGCGTAGCGCGCTGAAGAGGCCGAAGAAGATCGGGATCTGCAAGAACATCGGCGCGCAGCCGCCGAGCGGCGGCATGACGCCTTCTTCCTGGAAGATCTTGGCCTGCTCCTGGCGGAGCACCTGGGGCTTGTCCTTGTACTTCTTCTTGATCGCGTCGATCTTCGGCTGGACGCGCTTCATCTTGGTGCCGTGGCGCGCCATCGAAGTCTGCATTCGCCGGTTGAGCGGGAACAGCATCAGCCGCACCGTCAACGTCAGAAAGATGATCGCCCATCCCCAGTTGCCGAGGATGCCGTGGAGGAAGCGCAGGAACCCGAGGATCAGCTTGGCGATCCCGTCGAAGAACCCAAGGTCCTCGTCGATGATCTTGTTGAAGGCCTCGTCCTCTGGCGTGAACTGCAGCGGGTCCTTGGGGCCCGCGTAGACCGTGTAGAGGTAGCTGTTCGCACCTGCGCCCACGGTGGGGAAGATCATCTCCAGGTGCCCTTCAACGAGGACGTCACGGAAGCCTTCCTTGACGTACACCTCCGGGGTTTTGTCTGCCGCCCACACCGAGTCGAAGACGCGCTCCAGGTTGGCCTCGGTGGTGTTCAGCTTCGCGGAGTCCGATACCGGCCGCGCGAGCATCGCGAAGTACTTGTTGTGGGTGCCGAAGAACTCGAGCTTGCCCTGTCGCAGGCTCTCGGTGGTCGGCGTGCCGTCAAGGTCGGGTGCGACGTCCTTGATGTCCTTGCCCACGAGCGCAGCGACGGCCTTGGGCTCCATGTAGAAGCTGTCGTCCCCCACTTGGGGCATGCCCGCCGAGGCGACAAAGCCCATGGCGAGCCGCTTGTTCGCATGATCCGCATTCGTCGTGCGGACCGAGATCTCCACGTCGAAGTGGTTCTGTCCCGCGACGTGCTCGATGCGTTTTTCAAGCACGAGCCCCGAGGGATCCTCGTGGGTGAAGACGAAGCCCCTGTCCACCGGGGCGTGGGTCCAGTGCACCTGGCAGGGGTTCTGCTGGAACACCTCGCTCGCCGCGTACCCAGGCCGCAGCATCAGCGAATGGAGCGTGCGCCCTTGCTCCACGGTCGGCTCGACGATCGGCACCATGTTGGTGCGCTCCAGCTTCTCCTCGTCGGTCAGCCCGAGGGTGACGAAGTGATCGGCCGCGCGGATCTCAGCGATGCCGCCGCCATAGCTGTCGAACTTGACCCACATGTGGCCCGTCTCGCCGCTGGCGCCGAACTCGCGCCACTCCGACCAGGCGGGGACGATGGACTCGGGCGCACTGGGCGTTGCGACGGCTTGGCTCGCCCCGTTCTGCGGGCTGACGTCGCCTTGGCCAACGGCGGGTTGGACACCGTCGGGCGCGGCGATACCAGCAGCGGTAGCGTCAGCCGTTCGGGCCGCGTCTTGCGTGACCGATTCGATCTTGCTCGGGTCCGTCGCTTCTTCTGGCTGTAGTTCCGGCGCGTTGCGGAACTGCACCACCAAGAGGACGAGGATGCAGAGGAAGAGTGCCAGTGGTAGGCGCTTCTCCGGGCCCATGTTCAGGGAGGGGTCAGGGTCGAGGACTAACGTCCAGCGGCGAGCCGATCAGCTAGAAAGGCGGGGAGTTCGTCGACTGCGCGGATCGCTTCCGCAGCAGCCTCGTGGTCATACTCAACGCGGACGAACGTGACGTTCTGCCCGTCGTAGAGGACGTAGGAAAGGCGCGGGTCCCCGTCGCGGGGTTGCCCCACGGATCCGACGTTGACGATGGCGCGGGTGGTCTCGAGGTCGCCGAGGTCGTAGGGACCGTGGACGGCGTCAGGTCCGCGCGGCACGAAGTAGGTGCCGTCCGCAAAGAAGACCGCGGGGACATGGCTGTGGCCGATGAAGCAGACGCCGCGGTCCATCGCGCTAAAGAGCGCTTCCATCTTGTCGGTGTCGCGGATATCCCTGGGTACGACGTACTCGCGGAGCGGATCCCGCGGACTCCCGTGGGCGAACATCGCGCGCTCGTCGGAAACACTGGGTTGAAGCGCTCCGATGAAGTCCCAGTAGTCGTCGGCGCGGTCGGGGTCGCGGCCCACCTCGGCCCGGGTCCACTCGATGGCGGCCCGTGCCTTGGGATTGAAGTCCTCCGCCGTGAAGAGCAGCGCCTCCTCGTGGTTGCCGCGGAGGCAGAGTCCGGGAAGGAGAGCCGAAGCCGTCTCGGTGGCCTCTCGGCCGGCGATCCTCGCGATCACGGCGTCGAGGCACGCCCGCGGCTCGGCTCCGTACCCCACGACATCCCCGAGGCAGACGAAGCGTTCGACGCCGCGCTGCTCAGCGTCAGCCAAGCAAGCCTCCGTGGCAGGGCGGTTGCCATGGAGGTCGCTGATGACGGCTGTCAGGGGGTAGGTCAAGGTAGGAGAAGCTCGTGTGCGCGAACTTTGGCCCAGGAGTATCGGGATGCCGACCGCAAAATGGAACCCAGACGCTTCGCAATCGCCGAAGGGCCCGGGAGTAGCAGCGCCTTACGCGCAGTGGTCAGGGGTCGACGTCGCCTTTGGGAGGGGTGGGAGCAGGGCCCGCAAATGGCCCAGCAAAGGGCCCTGACGAGGCGTCCGGAGGCACTGGGGGGCGTGCAAAGGGCTCCGCTGGCAAATCATCGCGCCGTCCATCGTTGTCCGACGAGGACCCCGTCGCCGGGTCATCTGACGGCTGAGAATGGCCCCGGCGCGCCCCCGTATGCCCGGGGCGGGCTTGGGGCTTGAGGACCCGGCTGGAGAGGCCAGATTCGTTCTCGACGCCGCTCGCCCGGGCGAAGACGTCGGAAACGGAGCTCTCCTCGTCCCCCGAGGAGCGGCCCGAAGGCCCAACCATGGCCCGGCGGTCACGCTCATGCGCCGCCATGTTGGCCTCGCCGAGAGCGTCGAGGCCACCCTCCCCCAAGGGTCCATCCCCCATCGCGTGGTCGGCCATGACGAGCATGCCGAAGTAGAGCGCCGCCGTGGCCAGTAGGCCGGCGAAGAGCGTGGCCGGCCCGTCCATGAGCACGACCGTTGCGAGGGGTGGCAAGAGGAGCGTGCCGACGAGGAGCGCCGCCGTCACGGGAGAGAACCCGATGCCGTGGAGCAGATGCCCGAGGTGGGTGCGATCACCGCGCCAGAAAGCGCGGCCTTGGAGGACGCGCTTCACGACGACTCGGGCCATGTCGAGGAGCGGCAGCGCCAGGAACCACCAGGCCCCCGGGGTGGTCGCGATGAGGACGCCGACGACATGGCTACCCGAGTCCCCGAGCATGGCGAACGGGACAGAGCGAGAGCTCTCTTCCCCTACGTCATTCGGCGAGTGATCCGCGCTGCGACGGAAGATCAGGTTGAACGGCAGGTAGCCCGCAGCGGCCGCGGCGAAGAGCGGCGCCAGCGGCGCTTTGCCAGCCGCCATCGCCATCGTGCAAAGCAGCCCCACGAGCCCGTCGGCATGGTCGAAGAGGTTGACCGCGTTCATCGCCACGAGGGCAAGGGCGCCGAGGCCGATGCACTCGGTGGCCGAAGCGTCCACGAAGGCGGAGCCCGGGAAGAGCGCCACAAGGGCTGCTACGAGCAGTTGCCCGGCGAATTTGACCCTCGCGGTGAGCCCGCGCGGAAGGAGGTCGTCGAGCAATCCAAGCGCAAAGGCGCCGAGCAGCCCGGGCCACGCCACGCCGCGGATGTCCGCGAGGAACGAGTCCATCGGTAACGGTGAATCGATCGCAGCGAGGACCAACGCTATGAGAACCGCGAGCAGAATCGCCGCGCCCCCCACGAGGGCCACGGGCTGGCTCCGCAGCTTGCGATGCTCCTGCCCGCTGCGCTGATCGATCCACCCAACACGGAGGGCGATGTGGCTGAGGAACCACGTGCCGAAGGCAGCCCCGATGAATGCAACCAACATTCTCATCGTCGGGGCTCCCCCGGACGGGCATCGTAACGCAACCATGGAATATCTCTTTCTTCGGCGGCCTTTACTAACGAAGCAGTACTCGGCCCAAACTCTTTGCGTTGCGCCATGCGGACGAAGGCATGTAGCTCATCGGCAAAGTCAAAATCGTCTTCGATATCGGCATCAATTGCTTCCTGAACTTCTTTTGGCATGAGGTGCTCGAGCAATTTACGCCCCAATTTACCTGCCTCTATGCCAACATCTCGCTGCTTGTATTCGTACACCACGTTGTAACAACCTTCTTGGCCAGTTCCTCGAGTGCGACCAAAGGTTACAGGTGAGCCTGCTAAGTTTTGTAACTCAATTGCCACATGCTCCCAGATATGTCCGAACCAGGTACCCTCATCTT